>NZ_JBBMFQ010000003.1:0-314083 GCF_040095935.1 Ruminococcoides intestinale
CCGTGAGGCATTCAGCTTGGCAGTACTAATAGGTCGAGGGCTTGACCACAAGATTTCTTTGGTCAGCTGTGTAGTATATACTTAAACCGATTGGTCATTCCAATATGAATTTAACTAATCTTTCTTCTTAATCTTCTTTCCTTTATTCAGTTTTCAGGGTGTTTACCCTTTTATATACACCGAGTAATCGGTGGTTCATTTGAACTTTCAGCACCACATTATGTGGTGCTTTTTTGTTTATATTTCAGAAAAAAGTAAAGGGGTATTTTATAACCAAATATTGAAATAGTATTGATTACAATTACTGTATATGGTACAATGATAACAGTTCTAAAAACTATGATGTAAATTTGGATGGTACAGCACATTGATACAGAAGATGATATAGGGGGATAAACAATGAAAAAATTATTATCAATCATACTCGTTGGAATTTTGGCGGTTTCATCTTTCATTTTAACAACATTTGCTGCTGAAAATGAAAAGTCCGAAACTGAAATAGAGCGTGAGAAACTTGGCTGGCTCCTTGACGCATTTAAAATTCTCAACACAAACATTGGTGAGGCGAGAATCTATAACTATGTTGCAGGTGATACATATAATGCTGCATACAATCTTTATAATCAGGACGAACTTGCAACAGCCGAGGAATATAAAAATATGAAGGACAAGCTGTATAGTGCCGCTTATAACCTTCATGTTGATGTTGCATATGCCAAAACTGCTTACGATATGCCTGTAAGGAACAGAATTACAACAACTGGTATTCTGATGAGCAATGGAACGAATTTCAGCATAAGCTTGCTGATTTAAAAACCAACTTAGAGCCGTATATTGCAGGCACTAATGATTACGATGTTTGGGCTATTACAAATGCCTACAACGAACTTCTTGCTGTGTACAACAAGATGACGAATGCCTATACTTTAAAAGGTGATGTGAACAAAGACGGTGTTGTTAATGTTGTCGATGCTACCCTTATTCAGAAATATATCGCCCATGAGGTTGAATTTACAGGTGCGCAGAAGATGTTAACAAATGTAGCAAAGTATGAAAGCGATATATCGGTCATTGCCGCTACTGATTTACAAAAATTTATTGTTGGTCTTAATGGCGACTTTGGAAACAATCATATTTTCCTTGACGAGCAGGATGGTATACAGTATTTTGATGATACAATGCGTTGGTATGCTTACGGTAACTATAATATTTCGCCAAGGTACCCGTACATTACCTATGGTCCGTATGTTAAAAATGAGCATACAGACTTTTTCGTAGTCGGTTATTACGATATGATGTGTAAAGAACATGGCTATACAAAATAATTTCTTCAGATTAAAATTGAAAATATAAAATCGGCGGAAGTAATGCACAAACACATTGCTTCCGCTGTTTTTTGATTGGTCTTTAGTGTCATCTTAATATAGTACATCTTAGGATTAAAGTTGTTCCTTATCTTTACTATCTTCTTGGACATGGTGCGGTGCTACACCGCATAACGAGCAGTTAGGTAAAATGATAAACTTACCTCGGGTATTAGAGCTTATCGCTTTTCAAACTATCTTCTTGAACATGGCGCGGTGCTACACCGCTGATGTAGGGATAAAGTTCTTCGTATGAATCAGCCTGTTCTTCGTTTTGTACAGCCGTTGGAATAAGTCCTGTGCAATCCTGATTTGAACAGGTGTTAAGCTCTAAATCACTTGGTGTTAAAATCTTTTTGTAATCGGGTACTTTGCGTTTCATCTGCACACTTCCTTTGTAAAAGTGTGTGCGGATGAATTGAATTTATGCGTTTTACATAATGATTTTGCAAAATAAAAGGCAGTACAAGGATGTACTGCCTAAAGTGCGATATTACAGTATATTTATTTTTCGTTTAGATTTTACAATCTAAATAATTGGTGAACACGGTTCGCCGCTACAATTGCGGATGTATATTGTTGTTTTTAGATAATTTTACTTCTTAAAGAGTATCAGATTTTACTGCGTTTTTTGGAAAATTTAGCAGTAACAATAATTGCTATAATTATCAAAATGTGCAGTATAATGTGATACATATCAGGGACATACTTTCCTTCTATGCTTATAAGTGAAATGCAATCTTTAAAATAGGCTATTTTGTTATCAATATTTCCCATGAAACCATTTCCGAATATTGTATACCATTCGTGGCTTAGAAATTGAGTGACAAACCACATTCCGAGCCATATCAGATGAAGTATTTTACCAATTTTCTTAGTAAAAAGCATTAGCAAAAATGTAGCAATTGGGATTAACATAAATATCCACTCATCTTTAAAAGAACCCTCGACTAAATACTTATCTCCTATTTTTATTCCAATCATTGCAAGAAAGTACCAAAACAATAAAATGATATTACTGATTAAAACACTTTTTTTCATGATTATGGACTCCTCATTTTCAGCTAAATCATATTAGAAAGCTCCAATGCTTATGTAACTGCTTGCAAAAAGCGTTGCAATGTTACGCTCGGGCATTAAATGTTATTTATTAGTTAAACGGTCTTCACGAATGATTAATAATGAGCTTTTTGATTTTGTACACATCGCCGTCCATAACCTTATATGTACTGCGGAGTTCGCCGTCAATGTCGGGTGAAATGCTCTGGTGAATGTACAGGCTGTCGATACCGAAATCAGCCGCACCGCCGATATCGCTGATATAATCGTTGCCAATCATAATTGACTCGCTCTTTTCAAGTCCGTAACGGTCAAAAAGTGTTTTGAAATATTTTTCGTCAGGTTTAGAACATTCTTCGTCAGAGCTGATGCAAATGCCGTCAAAATATTTTGTCAGATCAAACATATTCAGCTCATTTTCTGTGAATGAACGCTGTGCGTTTGAGAGAAGATAAATCTTTTTGCCTTTTGCCTTGAGAGTGTCGAGAAGATCAAGTACACCGTCATAAAGCTTGATGTACTTTGTTGAGTAGCAACGGAATGCCTCGGCAATAAAAAACACCTCGGCTTTTGTAACCTTAACGCCTTTCTGCGTGAAAAGCTTGCGGAAAACCTTTTCAATTTTTATGTCAACAACTTTTGTGTCGGGAGACTTTTTGAGAACAGCCTTTTTTTCAGCCTGAACAAGTCTGTCGTACTCCTCGTTAAGCTCGTCATAGGTGTAGTGTGCACCCTTGTAGGCATAGAGAATGGCAATTTTCTTCCACAAATCATCGTTCCATTCATCTGTATTAATGTCGATGAGAGTGCCGTATAAGTCAAAAATGTAATTATTGTACATTTTTTGTCCTCCGAAACAAATTTCTAACTTTTATGTGTCTATTGTACCAGTTTTTTATTCTGATTGCAATAGCAGAATTTTTGTGTTATACTGGAGAAAACAGTATTTAATCGCATTTTTTGCATTTTTTTAAAATTACGGGGTGAATTTATGACTAAAAAAGAAATTGCCGTGAACGCTGTTCATGCCTTGAAAAAAGAATATCCCGACGCAATATGTTCGCTTGTCTACACAGATCCGTTGCAGTTGCTCATTGCAACAAGGCTTGCCGCTCAATGCACGGACGCAAGGGTTAATATGGTCACTCCTTCGTTGTTTGACAGGTTCAAAACGGCTCAGGATTTTGCCGACTCAACTCCCGAAGAAGTTGCTGAGTATATAAAAAGCTGCGGACTTTATAAGACTAAATCAAAAGATATTGTTGAAATGGCAAGAATGCTTTGTGACGATTTTGGCGGTGTCGTTCCCGATAATATTGACGATTTGACAAAACTCCCCGGAATCGGCAGAAAAACCGCAAATCTTGTGTGCGGTGACATTTTCGGTCAGCCTGCGGTTGTGGTTGATACACATTGCATACGCATTACAAAAAGGCTTGGACTTCATGATTTAAAGGATCAGAAAAAGATTGAATTTGCATTGCGTGAGCTTTTGCCGCCCGATGAAAGCAATGACTTTTGTCACCGACTTGTTCTGCACGGCAGAGCAGTCTGCACCGCAAGAAAGGCAAAATGTGAAGAATGCTGTATGAACGAATTTTGCCCAAAGAAAATCTGACAGAGGGGTTTGTATGGATAAGATGAAAGATATAAAGCTGATTGCGCTTGACCTTGACGGCACAACTCTTGCCGACAGCGACACCTTGAGCAAACGAACGCAAACTGCCATTGAATCTGCGATCAAAAGCGGAATAACCGTTGTTGCGGCAAGCGGCAGACCGTTCGTTATGATGCCCGACAGCGTGATGAACATTGTCGGTCTGGACTATGCGATTACCTCGAACGGCGCTGTAATAAGCAAGTGCGGTAAAACGGTTCACCGTTCGCTGATTTTACCCGATGATGTGTTGAAAATTCTCGGTGCTGTGCGTAATGACGATGTTATTCTTGAGGGATTTATTGACGGATTTACATATGCCGATGTCAGATATGTGCATAGACCGCTTGACTACGGCTGTGAGCCTGAATATTTTGAATACACCCGTTCATGCCACGGCAAGATTGTCGATATGAGAAGCTTTTTGAGCAAGCATAGAAATGAGCTTGACCTCATCAGCATTATAAGTACGGACGAAAAGCTTCGCAACAGGCTGTGGAGCAGTATCGAAAAGGCTTGCAACAGCGTTGAAATTACGACTTCAACCGACCATTTTGTTGAGATTATGTCGGCAGAGGCATCAAAAGCGAAGGCGCTCCTGCGTTTGTGTGACTTTTTGAATATCGGCATGGAAAATGTCTGCGCCTGCGGAAATGCCGATAATGATGCCGACATGATTGCCGAGTCGGGACTTGGTGCGGCTGTTGAAAATGCAAGTCAAAAATGCCTTGACCGTGCCGATATCGTAATCCCGTCAAATAATAACGATGGTGTTGCACAATTGATTGAGAAAATTCTTAAAAATTGATTGTAATAATGCGGCGGTAATTTCATATAAATAAAAACAGTCGGGAAGACATTGTTTTGCATTTTGCAAACTGTCTTCCCGACTTCCATTTTCCATTTTCAACTTTTCGTTTTCAATTTTTTAAGCATTTCCTCATGGTCGGCTTTAAGTGCTTTGATAAGCGTCAGACTGTCCCAGTCTTTGCTTGTGGGAGTGATAACCGCCTTGAGCGGAACTCGTCCGACACCGCACTTGTTAAGCGCTCTGATTAGCGAATCAATTGTCTTATTCGTGAAATTGTGCATGACAATCATTTCTTCGTCAAAGCCGTCACCGTCAAACTTTTCTGCCGCAGGCTCAATGCCCTTGATGCCTGCAAGGAAACCGATAGGCTGATTGAAATCTTCTTTTTCAACCTTTTTAACCTGAATTTTCAACGGCATAAGTGCAAACTTTGCCTTGCGGAATCTTTCGTCCGAAAAGTTGTAAAACATAGCAAGTTCTTTCATATCTTCACCGTTAATCCGTATCAAGCTTGAGAACCGCCATAAATGCCTCCTGCGGAACTTCAACAGAACCGAGCTGGCGCATACGCTTTTTACCTTCTTTTTGCTTTTCAAGGAGTTTTTTCTTACGGGAAATATCACCGCCGTAGCACTTGGCAAGTACATCCTTACGCATAGCCTTTACGGTTTCTCTGGCGATAATTTTACCGCCGATGCAAGCCTGAATCGGAATTTCAAAGAGCTGTCTCGGAATCTTTTCCTTTAACTTCTCAGCCATCTTTCTTGCCCTTGAATATGCCTTGTCGGCGTGAATGATGAACGAAAGTGCGTCGACAACCTCGCCGTTGAGCATAATATCGAGCTTAACAAGGTTGCTCTGAACATATTCTTTAAGCTCATAGTCGAATGATGCATAACCTCTTGTTCGTGATTTGAGCGTGTCGAAAAAGTCGTAGATTATCTCAGCAAGCGGAAGTACATAGTGTAAATCAACACGGTCGGCATCAATATACTGCATATCGACAAAAGTTCCCCGTCTGTCCTGACAAAGCTCCATAATATTGCCGACATATTCCTTAGGTGCATAGATGTGAGCGTCTGTTACAGGCTCTTCCGCCATTTGAATAAGTGACGGATCGGGGTAGTTTGTCGGGTTGTCAATCATCTCAACTGTGCCGTCTGTGCGTGTGATTCTGTAAATTACACTCGGTGCGGTTGTGATGAGGTCAAGCTGATATTCTCTTTCAAGTCGCTCCTGAATAATTTCCATGTGGAGCAGTCCCAAAAATCCGCAACGAAAACCGAATCCGAGGGCAACCGATGTTTCGGGATCAAACGAAAGAGCCGCATCGTTAAGCTGAAGCTTTTCAAGTGCATCTTTAAGGTCGCCGTATCTTGCACCATCAACAGGGTAGATACCGCAGAAAACCATAGGCTGTGCCTCACGGTAGCCGGGGAGCGGTTCTTCTGCGGGATTTGATGTGAGCGTAACCGTGTCGCCGACCTTTGCGTCTGCAAGAGTCTTGATTGAACCTGTGATGTAGCCAACCTCGCCTGCATAAAGACCGTCGGTCTTTTCGGGAGCGGTTGCGTGCATAAGTCCGCACTCAACAACATTGAACACACTGCCCGTTGCCATAAGCTTGAATTCATCGCCCGGGTGAATCTGTCCCTCTTTGAGCCTTACATATATAATTACGCCCTTGTAGCTGTCGTAGTAGCTGTCAAAAATCAATGCACGCAGAGGAGCGTTGATATCGCCTGTCGGAGCAGGAATATCGTGAACAACCTTTTCAAGAACTGCGTGAATGTTGATTCCTGCCTTTGCGGAGATTTTCGGAGCATCCTCGGCAGGAATACCGATTACATCTTCGATTTCCTGAATAACCCTGTCGGGGTCGGCACTCGGCAAATCAATTTTGTTGACAACGGGAACAATTTCAAGTCCGCTGTCAACGGCAAGATATGTGTTTGCAAGAGTCTGTGCCTCAATGCCCTGTGATGCGTCAACAACAAGAATAGCGCCCTCACAAGCTGCCAGTGAACGGGAAACCTCGTAGTTAAAGTCAACATGACCGGGGGTGTCGATGAGGTTAAAAAGATATTCTTCGCCGTCATCGGCTTTGTAGATAACGCTTACCGCCCTCGCCTTGATTGTAATGCCACGCTCACGCTCAAGATCCATGTCATCAAGCAGTTGCGCCTCCATATCCCTTTCGGAAACGGAGTTGGTCTGCTCAAGAATTCTGTCCGCAAGCGTACTCTTGCCGTGGTCAATGTGAGCAATAATGCTGAAATTTCTTATTTTATCCTGTGGAAAAGACAATGCTAATCACCTTTTTCTTTAATGTCTTTTTTGTACTTTATTTTAATCTGTATTTAGATTTAAATCCGAGCAACGCTCTGCTTTGCTTGCAAGGAGCAGAGCTTGCGACAGATTGCAATCAGTACAAAGGAGCGTCAGCTCCTCGTGAGTTTGGTTGTGGATTATTCCACGGCTAAACTCACGGATATTTCACGCTTCTAAAAGATGTGTGAAATATCTGTACTTAGATTATAACAATTTTAACGAATAAAGCAAGCAAATTTAAAGCGTTCGCAATGTGCTTGTAAACGATACAATTTGCGAAATGCTGTTGTATGATAAATTATATCATACACTAACCTCTTCTACAAGCAAAAAATCGTTGCAGTATTTTGACCTCGGTGTTATACTTTGCTTATATGAAATAACCCTATAAAAGGAGAAATTGGTATGACAAAAGGTGAAATTGCTAAGAATAATTTTATGCAGGGCTACAACTGTGCTCAGGCTGTATTGCTTGCATTTTGTGACGATTTGGGATTTGATGAACAGACTGCTCTTATGCTTGCATCGCCGTTTGGCGGCGGAATAGGCAGAATGCGTGAGGTCTGCGGTACTGTTACGGGAATGTATATGGCTTTAGGTCTTGCAAGGGGTTACAGTGACAGCAAGGATAATGCCGACAAAAAGCGTGTCTACACCGAGGTTCAGCAGCTTGCCGAAAGGTTCAAAGAGGACAACGGTTCAATCATCTGCCGTGACCTTCTCGGTATGAGAGCAAAGGCAAAGGATAACCCGACTCCGTCTGAGAGAACAGAAAAATATTATGCCGCCCGTCCGTGTCCTGAATTGTGCAGATATGCAGCGGATTTGCTTGATGAATACTTAAAGAATAAAAAAGGCTGAGGGGCGTTGCTTTGATTTGAAACTTATGCCTGCAAACAGTTGAATTTGGGAATAAATTGTGATAAAATGTTTAAAATAGGGCATTAGTCTAATGCGGTTAATTTTGAAAATTACCTTGAAAGGGGAATTGTGATATGTGCGGCATAGCCGGCTTTATGGGACAGGTTGAAAACAGAGCCGATGTCATCAGAAATATGACAGAGGTTATCACTCACCGTGGTCCCGACTCGGACGGATTTTTTACGGACGACAATATTTCCATGGGATTTCGCAGACTTTCCATTATTGACCTCGGTGCAGGTCATCAGCCTATATACAATGAGGATAAAAGCCTTGTTCTCACATTCAACGGTGAAATTTATAACTACAAGGATTTGAGAAAAGAACTTATCGCAAAAGGTCATAAGTTCTATACAGATACAGACAGTGAAGTGCTTGTTCACGGCTTTGAAGAGTGGAAAGAAGATATGCTCCCAAAACTCCGTGGTATGTTCGGCTTTGCTATTTACAACACAAAGGATAATTCACTTTTTATTGCCCGTGACTTTTTCGGCATTAAGCCGATGCACTACACTCAGATAGGCAATGACTTTGTCTATGCAAGTGAAATCAAGAGTATTCTTGAATATCCTAAGTTTGAAAAGAAATTCAACAGAAAGGCACTTGATTCCTACCTTTCATTCCAGTATGCAGTTCCGCCCGAAACTTTCTTTGAGGGTGTTTACTGCCTTATGCCCGGTCACTATCTCTGGTACAAGGACGGCGAGGTTGAAACTACCCGTTACTTTGAGGCTCGTTTCAATCCCGACGAAGAAATGACAGAGGAAGAGGCTGTTGACAGAATTGAAAAGGTTTTTGAAAACTCCGTAAATGCTCACAAAATTGCCGATGTTGAGGTCGGTTGTTTCCTTTCAAGCGGTGTTGACTCAAGCTATGTTTCAACATATTTTGCCGACCAGAAAACATTTACAGTCGGCTTTGACTTTGGCGAAAAATATAACGAAATCAGCTGGGCAAAAAATCTCAGCGAAAAAATCGGTGTTGAACACCACACTCACCTTATCTCAAGTGAAGAATTCTGGGACGCTGTTCCGACTGTTCAGTACCATATGGATCAGCCGCTTGCGGATCCGTCATGTATCGCACTTTACTTTGTATCCCGTCTTGCAAGCCATTATGTAAAGGTTGTCCTTTCGGGTGAGGGTGCAGACGAATTGTTCGGCGGTTACACTTGCTACAACGATCCGAGAGTGTTCAAAATTTATCAGACAATTGTTCCGCATTGCATCAGAAAGGCAATAAGAGCAATTTGCAGAAAGCTCCCCGACATCAAGGGCAGAGATTATCTTATCCGTGCCTGTGACAAGCTTGAGGAGCGTTATATCGGTAACGCATTTATGTATGACTACAAGCAGAAGCAGGAGCTTTTGAAAGATCCGTCAATTGCAACACGCCCACAGGATCTTACAAGAAAATATTATTATCGTTGCCGTAAGTATGACGATGTTACAAAAATGCAGTATCTCGACATCAATATGTGGATGGTCGGCGACATCCTCCTTAAAGCCGACCGAATGAGTATGGCTAACTCGCTTGAACTTCGTGTTCCTTTCCTCGATAAGGAGGTTTTCAAGGTTGCGTCATCGCTCCCGACAAAACTGCGCTGCAACAAGCACAACACAAAGTATGCAATGCGTAAGGCTGCCGTTCGCCATATGCCTGAGGCTACTGCCGAAAAAGAGAAACTCGGTTTCCCTGTACCGACAAGAGTATGGCTTCGTGACGAGAAGTATTATAATGTTGTAAAGACAAAGTTCAAGGGCAAAACTGCCGAGAAATTCTTCAATACAGATGTCCTTGTTTCATGGCTCGACAGTCATTTCAGCGGAAAAGAAGATAATAGCAGACGAGTTTGGACAATTTATGTGTTCCTCGTATGGTATGATATCTATTTTGATGAGGACAGCGAAAAGGTTGAAAAGCCTGTAAATCATCTTGATGAACTCAAGG
Source organism: Ruminococcoides intestinale (assembly GCF_040095935.1). NCBI lineage: Bacteria > Bacillati > Bacillota > Clostridia > Eubacteriales > Oscillospiraceae > Ruminococcoides > Ruminococcoides intestinale. The sequence goes on from NZ_JBBMFQ010000003.1 coordinate 10,094, forward strand.
CTGTTGCCGAGGCGAGAAGAGAAAAGCAGATTGACGCTCCCGGTGAGGTAATTATGGCTGCCGCAGAGGAGATTGACGAAAATTACGATGCTCCGGACTTTGGCGTTGACAAGTCAAAAAAAAATGACGAATCTGCCGGAAAAGCGGAAGAACCCGTAAAAGAGGAATCTGCGGAAGATGTGACAGAGGAAGTTGAAGTTCCCGATGACGGCAATGAGCCTGCAATCGTTGAGCCTGAGGAAGAACCCGAGGTTAAGGAAGAGCCTAAAAAAGAGGAGTATGTGAATATCTCAAATCCGGAGGATAACGAGATTTACGATGCTCCGAAAAAACCGTCAACTCCCCAGGAGCAGATGCAGATGGCTATTGACAGCATTGAAAAAAGATCAAAATATCTTGACGAGCCGAATGTAATTTCAGACGAGGCTGTTGACAATATCGTAAACTCAATCTCATTCTTTGATGACGATGACGAAAAAAGTAATTAAAGTATTTGTCAAAATGACAAAATAAACAAGGGCAACCGAGGTTGCCCTTGAATTATATCAGATAATTTAAACCACCGCTCCGAGACAGAGAATGTTTTGCAGGATTTTGTATTCTTCTTCAAAGTCGGAGAGGGGGAGAGGATTTTTGCCGAGCCCCATTTCTATGGTGAGGGCAGGTCGGCGGAATTTTTCGATGAACCAATCCTTAAAGCCGCCGCCTGTGGCAATCTCCTCGGGAAAGGCTATGTTGTAGCCGCTTGCCTGTGAGAATATTGACGCAAGCCGAAAGCTCAGAACGGGTGTGTGTCTGCCGAATGAACAGTAAATTTCCCGTCCCTGACTGTGCAGAGCGATTGCCCGTTCAAAGTCAATATTACGGCAAAGTGTTGTAAGTGCTTTAGTTTCGGGTTCGCTCTCGGGATGATTGCCGCCGAATCTTGTCGGCGCCGGACACTTGATATTGTTCTTTAATTCAAGCTGTTTAAGTCTGCACCAGCCGGCATTGAAATTGTGGTTGATGTCAACTCCACGGGCATTTGCCTGCCATTTATATGTATCGGTGCAGACCTTTTCGACAAGCGGTTTGTATTTGAATGCGGCGTCACTGCCATGCAAGGCAATTTCCGTGCCGTCGGGATTTACGCAAGGCACAATCGTAAGACCTCGAATGCTTAAAAAATTTCCGATTTTGCATCCGCCGACAGTTCTGTCGCTTTCCATTGCCTCACAACATTCTTCAAAAAATTTCAGCAGGGCAAGTATTGTGAGGTACTCCGAGCCGTGAAAACCGCCGCAGTAGAGTACACGATTCTTGGTGTTGCCGATGTGCAGAACATCAATACCTCTTCCGCACACGCTTTTTCCGGCAAAGCAATGCTTGATGAACTTGTACCTGTCGCAGAGCTCGTTTATGATTTCCTTGCGTGTTTTGTAATCGGGAAAAACATTATAATCGGGCATAACAAAATCCTTTCCTTTCGATAATTCAATCTTTAAAACGGAGGCATAATTATGGAGCTTTTTGAAAAAACTCTTGACAGCAAGAAAATTTTTGACGGCAGAGTTCTGCATATAGTCCTTGACGAAGTGGAGCTTCCTGACGGTAAAAGGTCAAAGAGGGAGGTTGTCAATCATCCGGGCGGAGTATGCGTTGCCGCTCTTGATGAGGACAATAATCTTTCTTTTGTAAAGCAGTTTCGCTATCCGTACAAGGAGGTTGTGCTTGAGCTTCCTGCCGGTAAGCTTGAAAAGGGTTCTACTCCGCTTGAAAACGGAAAGCGTGAGCTTCTTGAAGAAACGGGACTTGAGGGTTACTCCTACATTTCTCTCGGTCAGGTCTATCCGTCTCCCGGATACACCTCGGAAATTATCCATCTTTATGCCTGTCGGGTAAAGTCACAGGGTGAGCAAAGGCTTGACGAGGGTGAGTTTTTGAATGTTGAAAAAATCCCCCTCAACAAAGCCGTTGAAATGGTGCTTAACAATATGATTCCCGACTCCAAAACACAGATTGCCGTTTTAAAGACTGCCGCACTTTTGAAAAGCGGTAAAATTTAATTTAATCATAGGAAATATATATGCAGAATTTTACTGTTTCAGAACACGAAAAATTGAATACTGCCGTTGCTCTCGGATTTTTTGACGGACTTCACAAGGGACACCGAAGGGTTATTCTCTCGGCTGTTGAGCAGAAGAAAAACGGACTTTTGCCCGTGTGCTTTACATTTGCTCAAAGCCCGAAGGAGGTTCTCGGAAAATCTTCTAAGGGTGCGCTTATGACAACGGAAGATAAGCTGAAAACACTTGAAAGCCTGGGTATTGAACATACCTTCAGTCCTGACTTTAAAAAGCTGATGAATATGTCTGCAAAGGACTTTGTCGAGAAAATTATTTTTGGCGACCTCAATGCAAAATTTGTTGTCTGCGGTTTTAACTATCGTTTCGGAAAAAACGGCGAAGGCGATACCGATTTGCTCAAAAAGCTTTGTGACGAGAACGGTACAAAGCTTAAAGTGATTGAGCCTGAGCGTGACTGCGGCGATGTTGTTTCATCAACACTTATCCGCTCGCTTGTGAGCGAGGGCAGCATTCGCCGTGCAAACAAGCTTTTGTGTTCATATTTTGGTTTTTCTGCCGTGATCACTCACGGAAAAAGACTTGGCAGAGAACTTGGTACTCCGACAATCAATCAGAAACTTCCCGAAAATCTTGCCGTGCCGAAATACGGCGTTTATGCGTCTGCCGTTACGCTTGAAAACGGAAAGGTCTATTGCGGTGTGACTAATATTGGTGTAAAACCGACGGTCGGAGGAACAAAGCTTTTGAGCGAAACATGGATGCCTGACTTTCACGGCGGTGAAATATACGGTCAGACAGCCGATGTCCGTCTGCTTGATTTCATTCGTCCCGAAAAAAAGTTTGACAATATCACCGAATTAAAAAATGCCATAACCGACAATGCAGTTACGGCAAAAGAGATTTTTGGTGAGATGTATAGATACGGAGTCTGAAGTAAGCGTAGTATTTATCTATGGTTGACATCGCAATTCCAGCTTGATACAATATGATACGAGAACACAAGGAAGTTTAAGGCGGTTAGTCACATCCAAACGCAAACCGATGAAAGCATTGGCTAATATGTGCAAGGAGGTGACAAAGGTGGAATACATAATTTGTTTTACCTTACTTGTTACAATAATAATTGTTGCAATAAAAAAATAACCGCCCTACAGCCTCGAAAACTTAGGGACGGCTATTTTCGTCTTTACTTTTCCGGCTAACCGCTTTTAACGGTTTTCCTTGTGTTCTTATTATATATTATGCAAAAAGCAATGTCAATATTCCATTTGAATTTTATATGGCTGAAAAATGTTGAGCGGTGACGGAACTTTCCGACACCGCTTTTTTTATTTAAATTCATCATTAAGAATTTCATCAAGGTTATTGACCATTGCTGTGACGATTTCATATGAACCGCCGTCTGAGATTGACTTCATAAGAGCGTTTATGTTTTCTTCAAAATCCTTTGGCAAGAGGGCGCAATACTTTTTGCAGAGCTGAACCTGTCTTTTTTCACCGGGGTGTGTCTGACGGTTGAGTGCGAAGATAACATCAAAATAGCTTTCGAGAAAAGCGGTGATTCTGTGATTGACACTGACGATATCGCCACGCTCCTGAGCCTTTTTAATCTGCCTGTCATATGACGGAAGCTTTCCGTTCAAAAGGTTGCGGTTGTTTTTGATAATCGCACTGCGGAGATTTTCAGGAAAATCAATCTGCGCCATATCTCTGAATTTTGTGAAAGTGCCTGTCTTGTCAAAAAGAACCTTGCTGTTCTTGATATTGTGCCAAAATGCGGTTGTATAGCCGTTAAAAGCCTTGCCACCCTTGATCACCGTATCAATATACCGACCGAACCTGTCAACTTCACGGTAGATTATGTCAACGGGAATACCGTTATTCATAACCGTGTTGTCCTCGCTCTCCCAATAATGATTGCCGAATTCTGCAATCGAACAGTATTTTCCGAGGAGATTTTCTCTTGTTTCGGCTGTCGGAATTTCAGCACAGTAAACATAAATATCGTAGTCCGAATTTTCATCACTTGCACCTGTTGAACGAGAACCGCCGAGTGCGACAGCCTCAACCGTATCAAGCGACTTGAGTGCAAGCAAAACTTCTTCAAGGTTTGCGTCCTTAACATTGTATTCCGCAAAATTCATAGTTTTGATCTCCTTTATTTTATGGTATCATATTCCTTTTGTCGGATTAAGCCGTAACTTCTGCCGTTTCGGTTGGACTTGTCTTATCTTCAAGCACAACCCTTTTGCCTCTCCAACCGCCCTTTATCCAGCGGATAAACACAACGACGCCTCTGAAAATTTCATCGGCAGCCATGGCAATCCAAATTCCGGTAAGTCCCATTCCGAAATAAATTCCGAGCAGCCAGCCGAGTCCGACACTCAAAAGCCACATTGAAAAAATTGCGAGTGCAGTCGGAAATTTAACATCGCCGGCGGCTTTCATACTGTTGATTATAACAAGGTTTGTTGTTCTGCCGAATTCAAGAATAATCGCAATGAACATAACCGATGAACCGAGTGCGATAACAGCCTTATCGCCTGTGAAAAGTCCGAGCGTAAACGGCGAAATCAACCAGTTTACAATTGCAACCGAGATTGAAATTATCATACCGAAACGCAAAGTTTTCAGCACTCTGCGGTATGCAAAATCGTAATCGTGAGCGCCTACGCTGTGACCGACAATAATCTGTGTTGCATTTGCAGCGGCAAGAGCAATCATATATGTAAACATTGAAAGCATGTTGGCGTAGATTTTTGCGTTGATTGCAACGATACCCATTGTGTTGATGAATGCCTGTAAAAACAGCTGTGAACAGTCGTAGGAAATGTTCTCACCTGCTGTCGGAATGCCGAGTTTAAGAAGGCTTTTGAGAACATCATACGGAAACGGACGAAGATATTTAAGGCTGAACTTGCCTTTGATAACCGTGTAGAAGTATATAACGGATGCAATTACCGCAATAACTCTGCTTCCGCATGTGGAAACAGCCGCACCCGACGCACCGAGTCCGAGAACCTGAAGCGGTCCGTAGAGCAAAAGAGCATTTCCGCAGATATTGATAATGTTCATTCCAAGACCGATAATCATACCGAAAACGGTTTTGCCGTTGCTTGCAAAAATTGAGTTAAAAGCATTAATAAGCGCCTGAGTAAAGATTGTACCGCCGACTATTCGCATATACATATCCGATTCGTCAAGCATTGCCGCAGGCACCTGCATTGCCTCAAGCAGATTCCGACTGAATATGAATACAACAAAGCTGATTACAATACTCAGCACAAGGTTGAATGACAACGCAACCGTGTAAATCATATTCATCTTTTCTTTTTTACCTGCCCCAAGGTACTGGCTGACGATTATGCCCGTTGCGCTTGATATAATGTTAAAGGCAAGAGTCAGAAAACCGAGAACCTGGTTTGCGTTGCCGATTGCACCAACGGCGGTTTCGTTGTAGTTTGAGAGCATAATCGTGTCAACATAGCCGAGTGAGATGCCGAGCAACAGCTGTAAAAATATCGGCCACGCAAGCTTGATTACGCGCTGATTCATAACTGAATCGTTCGGATTTTTGAGTTTTGAAGAAGTAGCAGACATAATGTAATCTCCGTTGAATAAAATGATTAATATAAGTTTTAATGTTTTGAATGTTTTGAAAAAATATATTCTGTGTAAATTGTGCATTGCCGTTGTTCTGACTGCTTGACCGCCGTGTATTTGAGATGTATAATCTAATTGCGGATGGTTGCAATCTGTCGCAATCTTCAAACTAAGTTCAGATAACCGACGGTTGTTTTGGATAAAATCAGAAAAAATACAACGCAAATGCGAAAGGATAAATAGGTATGAATATATGCGTTTTTGGCTCATCAAGTGAGCAAATTGACAAAATCTATCTCGAATCTGCCGAGCATCTCGGCAAAAAGATTGCCGAAAAGGGCTACAACCTTGTTTTCGGTGCGGGAAAATACGGTGTTATGGGCGCATCTGCCCGAGGCGCATACAGCGCAGGTGGCCACACAATCGGAGTTACACCCGATTTTTTTATTGATGTGGGTGTTGTTTTCGACAAATGCTCCGAACTTATTGTAACAGATACAATGCGTGAACGCAAAGGTATTATGGAAGATAAAGCGGACGCTTTTGTAATTTGTGCCGGCGGTATGGGTACTTTTGAAGAATTTTTTGAGGTTCTCACACTAAAGCAGCTTAACAGACACACAAAGCCTATCATTATATATAATGTAAAAGGCTACTATAACTCAATGCTTGCAATGCTTGACAATGCCGTAAGTGAAAAGTTTATGACCAATGCCTGTAACAGACTCTACACGATTGCCGATACCGAAGAAGAAGTTTTCAATCAGCTCGAGAATTATGTTCCGTTCACCTACAATAAATATGAGTTTCTCAAAAAGGACGGTGAGCAGAATGGCTGACCAATGCGAATTTTGTGCAAACTTTGTCAGTGATGACGAATTCGGTGATTATTGCAATATCAACCTTGACGAGGACGAAATGGCAAGATTTTTAACCCGAAGCACAGACACCTGTCATTACTTTCAACTTTATGATGAGTACAAAATAGTGAGAAAACAAAATTAAATAATTTAAAACAGCAATATAACAAAATAAGTTACACGGTTGTAACTTTTGCCTCAAATTTAATTAAATGTCGTTTGTTATTATTGTAAACCTAAAATCCCCTTAATTAAAGGGGATTTTTTGTTTTTTTATATCATTTTAAAGGTTAGAATATGAATAAAAGACAAGCAGATTAAGTCCGTTAAAATATAATCGAAAAAGAAAAGTTTAGAGGAATGCACAAATGTAATGTGAAAATCTTGTGAATTCATCCAAAAAAAATGACAGAGGACAAATAAATATTGCAAAATGTGCGTTGAAGGTATAGAATATTATTATATTTTGTACAGCAGTGCGTTATTTTAGTGCATTATTTTTTAAGAGGAGAGGGTTTTTTATGGGCCTTTTTAACAGGATTATTGATAAGATGGTCAGCGACAAAGTTCCATTTAAAAAGAGAAAAAGGCTGATTGTTTTTGTTGCAATCATAACCCTTCTTTCAATGACAACAGCAACGGTTGCGTGGTTCACGGTAAATACATTTGCAGGTGTGGACAGGCTTGATCTTAATATCAGTCTTGCCGCTCAGCTCAAAGTAAGTATGGAAAACCACGGCAAAGACCTTGATAAATACGGCAAGGTAATCACGAACGAGATGATTGACGATTACCTTAAAAAGCACGGTTCAAGCCTTAAAGATACGGTACTTGATCCTGTCACAACAAGAGAGGGTACAGTATTTACCAATCAGCGTGGCACAGTCAGAGAGCCTAACAAGCGCAGCTACCTTGAGTTTGAATGCTACTTCATTGCGACTGAGGAAATGTGGGTTCACCTCACAACCGAAAGCACAAAAGCAGGCGCTGATGACGGTACAAAGGTATCGACAGAATCAACCGGTGCAAAGGCTGATGTAGTAAATTGTGCGAGAGTTGATTTCACAGCCGAGGGAGCAGGCAACGGCACAACAATTTATGAGCCGAACAGAAGCACTCCCGTAAACGGACAGACAACCTTTGATTTGCCGTCAGGTTCAATGGTTTACTCAAACAACACAAGACTTTTCCATCTTAATCAGCTCGATCCTGTTAAGGTAACAGTTCGCCTTTGGATTGAGGGTAACGACCCCGAGTGTGATGATGATGTTCAGGATGCACACATTTCTGTTCAGCTTGGCTTTGTCGGATGCGATAAGGATAATAAGCCAATATCTTAATTAACAACAACCAAACGGATTTAACTTTTGAGGGGAGAGAAAAACTTGTTCGGAAAAAAGAAACCAAAAATTGAACAACCGATTACTCCCGAGGAGTTAAGTCGCTTAAACGATAAGAAAATGGCAGATGCCGAGATTGAACATTTTCATGTAAAAAATGATTCAATCGAGATTGTAAAATACAAAAAGCGCAGACGGCTTTTGAGCATTATCCTTTCGGTCTGCATAATCATTCTTCTTATTCTGTTCATCGTTTCAACGCTTGTAACGCAATGGGGCGACTTGATTATCAGCATTGATTCTCCTGCCGTAAAAAAAGGTATCGTGCTTAGCGAAGACGCTGACTTCAAAACTCAGTGTGCTTCACTTACAGCGGAGCAGGTTAAGGATGTTACAAACATTACATATTCATGGCTTCCTGTTGACCTTGACACAAGCAAGGACGGTGCGCACAACGGTAAAAACTATGTTGCTTATACTTTCTATTGTAAAAATAACGGAGAGGTTGAGCTTGACTATGATGCAGTGCTTGAAATCACAGGTGCGGCGAAGTCGGCAGATGAAGCAACCCGAGTTATGATTTACAAAAACGGCAAGGGTGCAATTTACGGCAAAGGTCAGTACAAAGACAGAAGCAAAGCCGAAACCGATTGCACAAAGTTTGTAAGCGATAAGGAAGTTTATAAAACATCAACCGAAAAATTCAAGGTTGGCGATATTGACAAATACACAATCGTAATCTGGATTGAGGGTAACGATCCCGAATGTATCGACGATATCCGTAACGGTCATGTCAGAATGAGAATGCTGTTCTCGGTTCGTGACGATGAAGAATCCACAGCAAAACCGTAATTTTCGGTACAGTATTACATCAACTTGGTATTATGTGCCTCGGCACTGATATAGCAAAAAAATCCCTATGGTGTTTTAGGGACAAAAAATTATTTTATTTAGGAGGAATTTCTCTATGAAAACAACATCAAGAAAGAGATTATTAATCTCTTCCGTAGCAATGCTCCTCGTGGCAATGCTCGCACTTGGTACAGCAACATTTGCTTGGTTTACAACAAGCACAAATCCTTATGCTGATAACTTTAGTGCAAAAACTACAAAGCAAAGTACACTTCTTCTTTCTGATAGTAGCAGAACCGGTTGGACATCACATCTTGATTATAATGTAGGCAACAAAACAATGTACCCTGCTTCAGGTAACGGTACATCATGGGTAAAAGGTACAGCAAGTAACTCTCTTACAGGTGTCATTGATCAGAACACTTTACAGGCTGTTGCTCCTTCACCTGCACAAGGCGTAATTCCGTCTGATTATCTTTTTGCTCAGGAACTTAACCTGAAGAATAACGGTACTGCTGACATCAAGGATGTATCTATTGATTTCTATTTAAATACAAGTGATAACAAAGACGCTGCTGAGTATGCTCGTGTAGCCCTTGTTCCTATCGACGGTACAAAAGTAACCGCTGACGATTATGTAGCATTGGGCAACAATGTATATTCTACTACAACTAAGACTTATAACCCAATCATCAAAACAGACGGTACTGAGGGTACTCAGATCTCTACAAAGACTACATTCCATGTTGATGTAACAACCGGTGATGAAGTTATGAAGCCTGATGAAGTAAGATACTACAAGTTGTATGTATGGTTCGAAGGTCAGGATGAGAATTGTGTAGATGCTCTTTCCGGCCAGAAAATCCCAGGACTCAAATTTGATGTTTCTTCTACAATGGTTGAAGAGTAATTGATTTTTAATTTAACCCCGCGATTGGAGACCCCTTATGAAAAAAGTTATAAAAAGAATAGTAAACATAGTAATTGATATTATTGTGATTTTGATTCTGGCAGTGTCGGTTTTAATCGTTACATTGTCACTAACTTCCAAATCATCAGGGGTCCCCAATATTTTCGGCATTGCACCCCTCAGCGTTCTGACAGGTTCAATGGAAGATACAATTAATACAGGCGATCTTATTTTCTGTGAGGTTACAGACGATCCTTCATATGAATATAAGAAAGGCGATATTGTTACTTTCTATAAGGATATCAACGGTAATTCCGAACTCAATACTCACCGAATTGTTGAGGTTGTTAAGGATGACAACATTACCTACTACAGAACACAGGGTGACAATAAGAAAACTAACCCTGAGCCCGATGAAGAACTTCAAACTTCTTCATCTATTGTCGCCAAATACACAGGTACGAAGATTGGCGGCGTGGGTAACTTTTTAAGCTTTCTCAGAACTCAGCCTGGATTTTTCCTCTGCGTTCTGCTTCCGATGATTATTTTCTTTGTTTATGAAGCAATCCGAGTTGTTCTCAACCTCCTTGCCTACAATAAGGAAAAAACTCTCGAAGAGGCAAAGCTTGCGGTTGATTCCGCCGAGCTTACCGAAGAACAGAAAAAGAGAGCTATTGAGGAATATCTTGCCTCCGTCGGAGAAAATCAGGACAAGGCGGAAAATGAGCCCAAAGTACAAACACCTGCTGATGGCAATAATTCCGCTGATAATTCCGATTAAGTTATGACAAATTTGTCCCTAACGCACTAATAGCGTTTATCGTAACGGTATATTTCTTTCTCAGTCTCAGTGCTGAGAAAGAAATACAGTTACAGCTCACAGTAAAAACACAACAGAAATTTATCAGTTAATTGCAGTGGCGAACCGAGTTCTCCCATCTGAAATACGGATTTTCTGATAATACAAAAACAAATCATTAAAGCAAAACCGTTTCCGTCGGAAACGAACGGCGATTTCCTATCGTCGCAGTATAAGGCGATAAAATTTCGCCTAAAGAAGATGAGAGTAGATTTTTTTAAGGAGACGAAGTACCGTGGATACAGTATTTAAATTTCTTTTTGAATTTCTCGGTCAGTTTTTTGGCTCATTATGGTCAATAATCACCGGGTTATTTGGCGGAGTAGGCAATGCCTTTGATTTTTCCGCTTATGTAAACATTATTAATGCCTATACCACGGAGCTTGGCGGCCTTGCATGGGTAATTGCAATTATTGCCATTGTGCTTCTGGTTGCTGTGCTTGCACTTTGCGTATGGCTTATTGTCGTCGCTGTAAAAAAGTTTATTCGTTCGCACAGAAGAAGAAAAGATACAGATTCTCTTGTTAAAGAGGTTCAGGCACTCAACAAAGAGGTTATGAGACTCAACCTTGAAAAGGATAAGATTCTCTCTATGAAGGTTTCACAGATTGGTCTTAACCCCAACGAGATTGCAGAGCTTACAGGCGAAGAAATCGAGTCACTCAACAACGGCGAAGAAGAGGACACAGGCGAAAGCCGTTTCTACAAGCTTACGGAAATCGACCAGCTTTGGGCAGATTATGTTCCGCCGGTTTATGACAACGATATCACACTTCCCGAGTTCTGTGAGCGTTTCAGACTCTTTGCTTGTTCACAGCTTGGTCTTTACTACGATATTAAGCTTATCAGACTTTTTATTGCGTCATTCGCATCAACAAGACTTATTATCCTTCAGGGTATTTCCGGTACAGGTAAAACTTCACTTGCATATGCATTCGGTAAGTTTGTAAACAACCCGTCCATCGTTGCATCTGTTCAGCCGTCATGGCGTGACAGAACAGAGCTTTTCGGTTACTTCAACGAATTTACTAAGAAGTTTAACGAAACAGAGCTTCTCCGTGCAATGTACGAGGCTTCTTACAATGATAACATCTACGCCGTAATCCTTGATGAAATGAACATCGCAAGAGTTGAGTATTACTTTGCAGAAATGCTTTCAATTCTTGAAATGCCATCAAGAGACGAGTGGGTTGTTGATATTATCCCGAACTCATGGCCGAGCGACCCTAAGCATATTGTAAACGGTCAGCTCAGAATCCCGCCGAATATGTGGTATATCGGTACTGCCAATAACGATGACTCGACCTTTGCCATTACCGATAAGGTTTACGACCGTGCTATGCCGATTAACATTGACACAAAGGGTGTTCCTTTTGACGCACCTCTCACAGATCCTGTTTACATTTCATACAAACATTTTGAGTACATCCTCAATGCCGCTAAGGTTCAATTTGTTGTTTCCGAAGAAAACATCAAGAAGATTACTCTCCTTGACGATTATGTTATTGAGCATTTCCGTATAGCTTTCGGTAACCGTATTGTTAAACAGCTTCGTGACTTCGTTCCTGCCTATGTCGGTACAGGCGGAACCGAGCTTGACGGTCTTGATTATGTTCTTGCCCGTAAAGTATTCAGAAAATTTGAGTCACTTAACCTTTCATACATCCGTGACGAGATTGACGGCCTTTGTGCGTATATTGACGAGCTTTTCGGTGAAGAAAACATGAACGAAAGCAAGGATTATCTCCATATGCTTAAAAAGCTTGTATAATTTTAGCAATTCAGGGCGAACTCTGTTCGCCCTTTGCTTGGTGAAAGGACTTTGCGCCTTTTATAAACGGTAAACTATCTGATTGGAGAAAAATCAATGGCTGATTTTAGTAAATATTTCAGAGCATATATGAATATGCAGGATATTCTGAAAAATGATTTTACCTACAACTACATAATGGAAGGCCTTAAAGACGGCGACAAGGGCGAGGACAGACTCGACGGTAAGACCAACGAAAAGGTTATAGACATGGAATGGGTTGTTGCCATTGAGGAAACTCTTCCGTATATTCGGAAGGCAATTGACGAACAGCGCCGTTTTATTAAGCAGGTTGACAATGTTGTTAGAGTTGAGCTTGCAAAAAAGATTGGTCCCGAGTCGGTTAAACACCTTTCGCAGCACACTAACTTTATTGCCAAGGTTGAGGGTGATATGGTAACACCCAATAAAATCCTCACAATTGAGCGTGAAGAGAGCTTTGCAATTTACGAAAACCGTGTTCTTATGACGCTCATTCGTAAAGCGCTTCACTTTGTTGACGACAAGTATTCAAAGATGAAGGATGTGCCGAACGACAGTTATAACGATATTTCTATGGTTCGTCACATTAATTTTAACGAGAAAAAAGTAGATTTTAATCTTAACTATATAAATGAATCGCACGAAACACTTGCCGATGACCTTGATGTTCTTGATGTTACACAGCTTTCGGACTTTGACCGAATCAGAAAAATCAGAACAACACTCAATGAGTTTTTGAACACTCAGTTGATGAAGGAAATCGCAAATGAGCCTGAGGTTCACCCGCCGCTTACGCAGACCAACCTTCTCAAGAAGAACCCTAACTTCAAAAAGGCGGTTGAACTATGGAACTTCCTTGACAGCTACAAACGCAAGGGCTTTGAGGTTGTTACCGAGGATTATGACGGTAAGATGACGGACGCGGTTCAGCAAGATGTTTATTTTGCAATGGGCTTTGAGCATTTTATGATGTCTATAGCAACCAACCCCGGACTTCGTGTGATTCTCAAGGACCAGTACGACGCAGAAAATGCTCGTCTTGCTGAGGAGGCGGCAAAACCTCAAAAAACCCGTGAGGCGGTTATGAAGGCACAGCTTGAGGCTGTTCGTAAAGAGGAAATGGAAATCCGCCTTCGTGAAATCCGTGACCGTGAAAAGAAAATTCTTGACCTTACAAGTGAAATCAATAATTTAAAGGTTATAATCGATCAGAAAGAACAGCAGATTCTCACACTCAGAGGTAAGGTTTCTGCTCTTGAAGACCGACTTGAAGAGGTTAAGGCTGAACTCCAGCAGACAAAACTCAAGTTGATGGAGGCAGAAAAGAGAATTGCCGAGCTTGAGGAAGAAAATCAGCAGTTAAAAGATACTATTGAAGAGTTGAATAAAACGATTGATGAACTCAATCAGACTATTGACACACTCAATAAAAAAATAGTAGAATTAAATGACAGAATTCTCGTGCTTGTGCAGGAGAATGCTCGTTTGCAGACAAAGGTGAAAGAGCAGGAAACTGTTATCGCCGAGCAGAAAGCTCATATCGAAGAACTTGAAACTCAGGTTGCCGAACAACTTGCAAAGATTACGGCTCTTACGGAAAACCTTGAAAAATGTCATGCGCAGATTGAAGAGGACGCTCGTAAGATTACCGATTTGTCTGACAAAAATGAGAAGCTCACTGATACTCTCCAAACCGAACGCATTCAGCATAAGGAAACAGTCGACAAAATGAATGCCGATTTTGCTGAAGAAAAACAGCAGATGAACGACGCTCATTCGGCAGAGGTTGAATCGCTTAACCATAAATTCAACGATGCAGAGGCTGAACATAACACTTATGTAGCAAAGCTGAATGCGGATTTTGCGGCAAAGGCAAATGAAACAGAGCAAAAGCATCTTAAAGAACTTGCCGATAAGGAAGAGGCTCACAGGAATGAGCTTGTTGAAATTAAGGAAGCCAACCTTAAATCATCAGTCGCAAATGACGCCGCTCATGCGTCAGAGCTTAAAAAGGCTTATAAGTCGGTTGACAAAAAGGTTGAGCAGGCAGAAAAAGCTTGCGAAAAGCGTATGAAAGCCAAGGTTGCCGAGATTAAAAAAGAGGCTCAGGCTGAAATTCGCAAAGCCGAAAAGAAAGCAGGCGAAAAAATCAGCCTTGCAAAGGAAGAAGTCAAGTCGATTAAGGATGTCGGCGATTTGTTCGTTCGTGACTTCGGATTCGGCAGTGTTGCTGTTGTTTCTAAATATGCCGAAGAGCTTGCAAAATTCGGCAAGCTTTCAATTGCAGACGAGCTTATGGACGCTCAAAAGTCTGTAAGATCACTTTGCATTTGCAGAAGCAAAAAGGGTGTTATGCTTGCAGGATATTCCCGTAACGGTGCAGATGTTTACAAAATCTATAAAAAGCAGGCAGACCTTGAAGTTGCTTTTTCGGATTTGTGTTCAAAGCTGAAAAGTGCCGGAAGGCTTCCGCTTGTGATAACATTCTCAGGAGTTGACAGACCGTTTGCAATGAACTTTGAAAACATTGTTCGTGAGTCAACAGGCAAAAAAACTACTGTTGTTCATAACAAAACATTGAAGGCTGACGGATTTGTTGCCGTTTACTATAGTGTAGAATAAGGGGCAAAAATGAAAAATTCTACTGCGCCCAACAGAAAGACGGGCAGAATGATTGCTAAAAATTTAATAGTTCTGTTCACTGTTGCACTTGCCGCCTTTTATGGCATTCAGGCGTGGTTCACTGATAAACAGTCATCAGATGCCGACGGCATCAACATTGAGTGTCATGCGCCTGACGGTATTGAAATTGCTGTTGTTAAGCACGGCGATCCGGCTCCGACGGATGACGCAGCGTACAAAAATACGATTGAATTGAACAGCGAAAATTATTCGTTTATTGATGATATCAAGATGACTGAGGTTTCGAGCGACGGATACACATTTTATAAGCCGCCCCTCAAACAGGAAAACGGAGTTGCTTCTCCTATTCTTGATGTTGACGATTGGGATCTTGCCGACAGTTCGGTTCACTACCTTTCTTTTGACCTGTATGTTCGTTCAAAATCCAAGTTCGATATTTATCTGGACAGTAAATCTAAAATCAGTCCGAATGCAAAAAATTTGACTGGTGAAAATGCAGATAATAAGAGTGATTTCGGTGAAAGCGGTGACTCAAAGGGAATTTCAAGAGATTGCGTAACCGGTGCGGTAAGGTTTTCGGTTGCAAATTATAATACTAAAGAAACAAAGCTTTTGTGGATTCCTGCTCCAAACATTTTTCTTAATGTAAACTCAGATACAACAAAGTATTCTGTAAGCACAGACAAGCGTTCGGGTGAATCATATTCGCACGGTTATTATGTGAAAAACGGTAAATGGGTTAAAACGTCCGTTTCCGCTGATGACGGTTCACCACTCAGCCAGGTTCTTGTTGCAAACAGCAAAGGCTTTACAGACAACGGAGATTACACATATGAGCTTGGTGCAAAGAAAAAAATTATGACTTTGGAAAAAAAGGACGCGACTCAAGACAGCAAATATACAGGAATGGTAACTTGTAATATGTGGGTTGACGGCGAAGACGCAGAGGCAAGACTTGCCCTTGTAAACGGAAAGTTTAAAGCAAACCTTGTTCTCTCAAAGGGCGATGTACAACAATAAATAAAAATCAGGAAAGGAGCAATGAAGTATGAAACTGAAAGAAAGAATGCAGAACTCGTTTTTTGCACTTTCCGATAACAGACTTCTCGGCAGAAAAAAGCTCGCAATTTCATATGTATCATTGTTCCTTGTTTTTACTCTTGTGCTTGTGACAACGGTGGCATGGTTTACCGTAAAAGATAGGGCAAGTATTAATTCTCAGCCGTTTTCACTCGAGTCAAGTGCGGCACTCCGTGTCAATGACGGTCAGGAAGATCTTTCAAACCACCTTGTTGTTAAAGGCTTTAAGCTTGAAGAGGCTTCAAGCGTTGACGGAAGGAATATGTTCTTCCCGTCAGAGGGCAACTTTAAGGATTCAACATCTGCCATGAAATTCCGAGAAGGAACGGCGGGCGACAGGAATAAAACATATGTATATAAGGATTTTAAGCTTAATGCCGATTCAGATATGACAAATGTTTATGTCAAAGGTTATAATATTACAATTGTTTCGGCAGACGGTAAAACTGTTCTCGGTAAGTTTGACGGCTCAACCGAGATTATTCGTGACGATAAAGGCGTTCCTGTCAATCAGAAGGTCTATGATCCTTGTCCGTTAAGACTTGCGTTTATTACCGACAGCAGTAAAACTCCTACTGTAATTGATCCAAGTGCTCTGATTGACGAGCATGCTAAAAATTATAATGCAGTAAGCTCAACAAATATGGACGGCTCTCCTGCTACGAAGCTTTCATCATGCAAGACATTTTCTGATTTCTATTTCTATTCAGGCGAAAGCTTGTTCACGCTTTTAGGTCAGAAACCTCTTGATGTAACATTGGTAGCGTGGTTTGAGGGTGCGTATGAAGATCAGTCTGTTTATGATAAGTATGCAGGCGCATCGGTTACAATTGATGTTGAACTCGAAAGTAACTACAATGATATGGAGGCTATCACCTTTATTGATAAAACAAGAGGTGATAAGGGCGAAAATACTCCGTGGATTAAAACAGATGACTGTATAGTTACCATGCAGTATAAAGATACTGATACAACTCAGAAAACTGTCGTTATGAAATATCTTGGTTCGGTAGACGGATATAACACATGGACAGCTGCGTTGCCAAAAGATGTAACAACAGATATAAGCTTTTTCAGATTCAGTACAACGAATAATATAATCTATAACTCATGGCACACCAAGGATAATGTGAACGGTGAATTGAGCCCGACGGCACAAAATTGGATAAAAAACGACGAAGATTTGTATCCGTTACAGGAAAGCAGAATTGTAAACGGTAATCGCAGCCTTGTTTACACTGCCAAGAGAGGTAACGGTTATGGTAAAACCGATGATACTGCTCAAAGACTGTCCCCTTGTATCGGATACTGGGATTATAGTCCGAGCGGCTCAACTGTTGAAACAACAGCACCTTCACCCACAACTCCGACAAGCGGAGGAGGATCTTCCGTAGATCCTGAAATAAATACAGGTGTATATCTCAACATTCTGGATAATAAACAGTGGCTCAGAAATTATCTTACAAGCGGAACTTATGAACCTTATGTAATTTATAATTATAACGGCGTAAAATCAGACCATTTGATGAAGTTTGAATCTGACGGTTCAAGATGTACACTTGATAACTGCAGTGCGCCGAGAGGATCACGAGTTATCGGATTTAAGTTTGTGAACAAGAACGGTACACACACTCTGCTTATTCCGGCGAAGAATGAATATATATTCTCCACTCCGTTCAATGTTTCTTATGAAGTAAACAACGATGATACCGCAACGTATCATTAATAATGCAAAATATAAAAAGGAGGTGTCACAATGAAAGAAAGATTTGCTCTTTTGGCGGCTTATTTTAAAGAAAAGCTTGCAATCGGCAAAAAGTCGGGCAAAGAAAAGAGAAAAAGCTTGATTTTAAGCATTGTGGCACTTGTTGAAGTGTTGGCAATCGCTATTGTGTCGGTTTCTGCATGGGTGGAAACAATTTCAACCATTAAGCTTGATTTGAACAACGGTACAATTGATAACTATGTGTTTACCAACGCTAATATCGGCTACGGTAACGGCTATGACGGAAATACAATTGATCTTACAAAATATTTTCGTCAGGCAGGCGATGTTCACCTTGCCTCGGCAACAAGCGCAAACGGCACAGATGTTTATTTTCCGACCTTAACTGCAAACGGCGAGCCGTCTGCTACATACAGAAAGGCTACTGTAAACGATAAGAATGTCAACTACATTGATTTTTCTTTCAATGTTACCGCAAAGGGAACAAAGGCGTCATTCTATTTTGAAAAGATTCCCACAATCAAGGTTAACGATGCTGATGCAGATGAGGAAAAGCTCCGTGTTTCATTCGTTTGTGACGGCAGTAATACGGTTGTCTGCGGTAAGAGCGACAGCACGGCAGAGGTTGTTTCCGGTACAAACCTGAATATCAAAGGACAGGAAAATGTCAAATCTTTCGGTTCATACACGGGTTCAACAGCAGAAAGTCCTCTTTTTACCGTTCCGGCAGATTCAAAACCGCATAAGGTTACAATGCGTGTGTGGTTACAGGATGACACCAGAAAGACAAAGTATGCCGGACAGACTGTTACAATTGACAACTTCAAGCTTATCACTCAGAGTCCCCAGGCGGGAGAATTGACTTTTTACGATAAAACAACGGGCGATCCGTCACTCGGTGCGGGTTGGGCTACCAAAAACAATCGTGCAATCTGGATTAACCAGGCCGGCAAAAGCGAGTATGAAAAGCTTTCAAAGGATTCGAGCGGTAACTATTTTATTAAGCTCGGTTCAGACTATACAGATAATCCTAACGCAACAGTTACTTTCTACAGCTGTGAATCAACAGTAACATCAAATCCGCAGAACAGCTATGTTGCAAAATGGACAACAACTCTGCAAGCTGGTGTTGATGCCGATTCACAGACATTCACAGCCTACGGATATAAGGATAAGTCAAATAACGGCTACGGCACATGGGGAGAGGTTCAGAAAATTCTCCTTTCAAGTGAAGATGCAAGTACATTGCCGATGACACAGGTTGACGGAAAGTATCTTGCGGTTGATATGTATGTTCAGGGCAGTTCAACTCCGATAGCAATGACTTTTGAACCGAATGACAATGCGTCACTCAGCGGTTGGGTTGCATATTTGCCCAATCCTAACAGCGATGCAGCACGTTCGATTACATTCAAATTTACTTACAACGGCAAAGATTACAGCGTAAGCGCACCGAACAGAAATTCTTCGGTGAATTATGTTATTACTTCACAAAACACAGGTTACTGGGCGCCTCCGGCTATTGTTTCCGTTTATTCTCCGTGTAAGGATGAAAAGGATAATAATGCCGTAATGGGAACAGTAAGCGTAACAGGCGGTATGGACGGCGCAACAAGAGTTAAGGTTACAAAGGGTACAACCGTCACTCTTAATGCGACACCGACCGACAGCAACAAATACAGATTTATCGGTTGGTACTCTGACCCCGAATTTAAAGCTCCCGTTACCCTCAGCAACGGTGCTTACCCGGCAAATGATACATCAGCCGAGCATAAGTTTTATGCGAAATTCCAAAGACAGTATAAAGTTGAGGCAAAAGCTGTTTCGGACGGAGCTGTTGCAAACAGCACAGGTGGTACTGTTAAGATTTCAGGCGACGAAGCTGGCGCATACACTGTCGGTTCGTACCTTGAGGGGCAAGACACATCAATCACAGCCACTACAAAAGAGGGCTATGACTTCAAGGGTTGGTATTCTGACGAGAATTGCACAAAACTGGAAAGTCAGGATCTTACGCTTTCAATTAAGAATATTCAGGCAAATCATTTGTATTATGCCAAATTTATGATTAAGCAGTTCTCGGTAACAGCGGTTGCAAATCATCCGAATGATAAGAAAAACAGCACAGTACAGTTTTCTTCACCGTTATCCGAGGCGTCTGATACAAGCGTTACCGTCAAGGTAAACTACAACGGTTCTGCAACTTTTGTTGCGAATGCAGGCGAGGGTTATGAGTTTGTCGGCTGGTATTCGGACGAAAACTGTCAGACACTTGTCAGTAAAACGACTCCGTACAAAGTAAGCAGCATAAAGGCTGACTATACTCTGTATGCAAAATTCAAGATTATCAATCTTAATCTCAAAGTTTATTCAGTAACAGAGGGAAAAATCGACGGAGCGGGCGGTACGGTTCAGCTTGGAGCTGATACCCCTGCCGCAAAGATAGAGACAACTGTTGAGTGGGGTACGCTTGCCACACTCACGGCTAAAGCAAATGCCAACTATGAGTTTAAAGGTTGGTTTACCGATCCGCAATGCAGTATAAAGGCAGACAGCAAGATTCTTAACAATTGTCAGTACACAGATAAGACAGTGCAAACTGCGGCAATAAAGAAGGATTTGACTCTGTATGCAAAGTTTTCGGATGTATCATCTCGCAAAGTTACCGCTAATGCCGTGTTCGGCGGAAATATTGTCGATACAGCAGGTACTGTTAAGGCAGGCGATTCGCAGGAAGGTGCAACATCAACTGCGGAGGTTACCAACGGTAATAGCGTAACTCTTGTTGCAAATACAAAGCCAAATTATAAGTTTATGGGTTGGTATTCCGACAGGGAATGTACAAACTCTGTAGCATCGGAACAACAGCTTGTTCTTACAAATGTCGATGCCGGTTGCGAATACTACGCATTGTTTAAGCTGCAGTCGTTTTCAGTCAACGCAGTTGTTGATGGTGATTCAGTAGGTACGGTAAAGTTTACCGCACCTGAAGAAGTTGGACCGTCAACTGCAGTTACAGTTTCGGTGGATTATGACGGAAGTGCAACATTTGTTGCAAACCCTGCCGAGGGTTATGACTTTGACGGTTGGTATAACGATTCAAGCGTTACTCCAGTCAGCAACAAGGCAACTTATGTGTGTGAAAACATCAAAGATAGCTTTACTTTACATGCAAGGTTCAAGCTTAAAGAATTTGAGGTAAAGGCCTCAGCCGTACTCAACGGAGCAGTCAGCAATGCATGCGGTACTGTTCAGGCAGGCGACACAACAGCCGCAAGCACAGTTTCTACTGTTGCAAAGTGGGGCGAGAGTGTTGCACTGACAGCTACTCCAAAGTCGGGTTATTCGTTCAGCGGTTGGTACACAGACCTTGGCTGTACACAACCGTATACAGACGATTACAAAAACAATCCTTTGACAACGGTTATCAAGGCTAACACAACTGTTTATGCTAAATTTGAAGTTGAACAAAAGCGTGTTGTATATTTGCAAGTTCCGGATGAATGGAAAACATATAACAATGGTGCAAATACATCAAGTTTTGCTGTTTATATGTGGGTTGATAACAACACTTACAAATGGTTCCCGATGAAACAAGTTGAGGGTAATATTTATAGTGCTGATATTACGGGTACTTGGACTTCTGTGACAAATATCATCTTTACAAAGATGAATACAGGAGTTTGGGACGATTGGGACGGTAAGCGTGCCCAGACAGTTGATGAGACTATTCCGAATGATGGCAGAAACTGCTTTAAGATAACAGGTAACACAGGTGAAGGTAACACAGCAACAGGTACATGGGTAAAATATCCGTTTGATACATTTACCGTTACTCTTGATGCCGTAAGCTATAAATCAGCAGGCTCTACGGAAACAAACGGCTTTACAGGCGGTAAAGTCAGCGTTGGCGGTGTTGTGCACACAAGTGCTGTAACAAATACATATTCCGACCCGACAACCATTAAGGCAACAGCTGTTTGCAATGAAGGTTATCAGTTTGCCGGTTGGTATTCCGACAGTGACTGCATAAATAAGGTTGCAGATAATGCCGAACTCAGTATTTCAGTAAATTCATCGGTTCATTATTATGCAAAGTTTGTTAAGAGTTCAACAAAGGTAATGTACTTTGTTCCGAACACTAACTGGACAACCAATAAAAATGAGCGTTTTGCTGCCTATGTATATGAAAAATCAACCGGCGACGGAAAGTGGTACAGTATGACAGAAGATGCATCTCATAATTGCTATACATTTGCTATGGATGCATCTGGCAAATATGACAGGATTATATTTAGCCGAATGAACGGCAAGACAACCGAGAATAGTTGGAATAATGAATGGAACCGTACTCCGGGTACTCACGGAGGTAATGTAGAAGGTATTGCCATTCCGACAGACGGAACAAACTGTTTTGTTCAGGGAACTGAAAACAACGGTTGGGATAACTGCGGTGGTTCTTGGACAACAAAGTAAAATTAAAGGTTAAATCAACGGAGGTGAAACCATGAAGAAATCAAAATTTGCAATTGTAATCGCACTCGGACTTGTACTTTGTCTGCTTTGCGGTGTGACCACGACTTTTTCATGGTTCAGCCGTCCTCGAACCGAATCGGGCGACTCTCTCAGGTGGAGCGGTCAGTACAAAATCAGCAACGGTCAGAACATCAGCATCAAAACCGTTGAGTCAAGTGATGACGGCTCTACTTTCGGTGAGAATGCAGTTACTGATTTCGGCGGTTCTCTGCAGGCAGGTAAGAGAAGATATTTTTGTACCGAAATTTCTAACTCGGGCAATGCCGAACAGAATGTTTCGCTTTTCATAAAAAATCTGAAAACAAGCGGTACGGCATCTGCGTCGGGACTTTATGTCGGCGTCAACAAACCGCTCAAGACATATAGGTCTTATAATGATATTGTCGGTAGTGGCAGTACATATACGAAAACTTCGCACGGAAAATACAGATTTTATTTTGATACAAACAATGTATTATCTTGGAAAGATTCCGCTACAACAATCAGAATTCGTTACGGAACAGGTGATGTCACAACCCCAAAGTGGCAGGGCGATCCTATTGTTATGACACCAATCAGCGGTCAGAGCACACGGGTGTTGTATGTTGATGTACCTGTAACCGCAAAAGTTGTGCAATTTTATGCTAACGATGACAATACCGGTGCTAATGCTACACCGTATATGCTGTTGAAAGCTTATTGTCCGAATTTGGCTGTTGATAACTGCTATAAGTTTACTTTGAGGGCTGGAACAGGATATAACAATAACCATAACTGTGATACATATTCTTTTGGTAAGCCTTTAACTGACTGTGCTAACTTTATCAATTGTTACAACAGTATTAACATTCCGCTTGGCTCAACATTCAACGCAGGTCTTGTTGCAGGAACAGATTACGTAGGTAGCAGTATAAGCTATTCGTCATCATCAAACGGCGTGTTTACAGTCGATGCAAACGGTGTAATTACTCCTGTGGCTGAGGGTAATGCAGAGCTCACAACCACAATTAAGGGCGGTGCATATGGAGATACCTATTCCGTAACCACGGAAATCAGTGTTACATCTGCAAGCACAGATTCAATAGACACACCTATTGTGACAAACCTTGAAATCAAGCCGAAAGCTACTGACGGACCTACGGTTTCAAAGGTGTATTGGTACATCAAGAATGAATCGTCATCAACAATAACATACACGCTTGATGATGTTTATATCTCGCTTTAAAATTTTAAATTTTTAAATTTACAAAAGGGTTGTTTTTACAGCCCTTTTTTATTATAATTTATAATCGGTAGCAGAGAATAAAATCCGCCCGTTTTGACGAATATATACGCATTTTCGTTATATAAAATATGTACATTTACGGATAGCTTGTGTTTGTACGAACAATTACAATGTTACATTCGGGCGAAATATGTTTTGAATTTAACAAACTGTCTTCACGAACTGAGAACGGCAACTTGCCGTGGAGGAATTTATGGATAAAAATAACGATTTTGAAAATGCGGTTGAAGTGACATCTGTAACAACCGAACACCCCAAATCAAAAAATAGAATAAGGAAAAGGCATGAATCAAAGCTCCGCAAAACCTTGCGGATAATTAAAAATATAATTTGCTGGGGAGTGCTTGCAATACTTGTGCTGACCGTAATTGTGTTTATGGGTTCAAAGGTGAACGGAAAAACACCTTCGCTTTTCGGATATTCCGTGCTTCGAGTTTCAACGGGCAGTATGCAGCCCGAGCTTATGATCGGCGATGTTATTCTCGGAAAGTGCGTTGACGATCCGACCGCCCTCAAGGTCGGCGATATTATCACCTATCGCGGCAGTGGGCAGACCGAGGGACTTCTCGTGACTCATAAGGTTGTAGTTGCACCGTATAAAACAGCTGACGGCACATATAAGCTACAGACAAAGGGCATTGCAAACGATGCTCCCGACCCGGAAATTTCAACCGAAGATGTGCTTTATATTATGGTGTGCAAGCTTGGATTCATTGACACATTGTACAACCTTTTCTTCTCACCGTGGGGACTGCTGATTTTTATTGCGGCGCTGCTGCTGATATTCATTGATGAGCTTGTCGTTATAATCCGCATACTTACGGGACATGACAAATCACCGAAGGACGGCGACATCAACGAAATTATAGACCGTTTGCAAAAGGAAAAATTGCAACAAAAGGCTGAATCCGACAACGATACAAAATCGGAAGAATAAATAAAAGCTGAATATATTTAATTTCGGACGAAAGGAAAATTCTCTTTTCGTCCGTTTTTTGTTGGCGAAAAAGACAAAGCGGAAAAATGGTGAAAATAGCTTTTATATGGGCTAAAATCGGCTTTTTAGTTGCATTTTTGGGCGATTTGTGGTATATTTTATACGGTCAAATTTGACCGTAACATACTGATTGTGTTTAGAAATTGATATGTTAAGGGTGGTTTCATGGATTACAAATTAATAGCGCTTGACATTGACGGTACGCTGACAAACTCCCAAAAGGAGATTACTCCCCGTACAAGATATGCTCTTATGGAGGCGCAGAAGCAGGGCAAGAAAATTATTCTTGCGTCAGGCAGACATCCCGTAGGAATTATGCCGATAGCAAAAGACCTTATGCTTGACCGTTTCGGCGGTTTTATTATGGCTTTCAACGGCGGCAGGATTATCAATTGCGAAACAGGCGAAACTATGGTGAGCAAGCTGTTTCCGCTTGAATATCTTCCCGACATCGTGAATGTTTTGAAGGATTCAAACATTACAATCAACACATACGATGACAAGCGAATCATCTCGGATAATAAGGTGAACGACTATACCTATGTTGAAAGGGACGTTATCAAGGCTGAAATGGTTGTTGTTGACGATTTTATCTCATCTGTAAGATTTGATATCAACAAAATTCTTCTTGCAGGCGAACCCGATGAGCTTGACAAATATCAGAAAATTCTTGCAGACCGTTATGACGGCTTGCTCGATGTATATAAAAGCGCACCTTATTTTCTTGAGATTATGCCGTTTGGTGTTACAAAAGGCTCAATGCTTCCGCTTTTGCTTGATAAACTCAAGATTAAAAGGGAAGAGCTTGCCGCTTTCGGCGACAACTACAACGATATGACAATGATAGGTTATGCAGGCTTCGGCGTTGCAATGGGTAATGCCGAAACCGATGTAAAGAAGATTGCCGATTACATCTGCGAATCAAACGATAACGACGGTATTGCAAATACACTTGATAAATTCGTTTTAAAGCAATAGTCGCAAAGTTTGAACCTAATATAAGCTTGAAAATATAAAATATAATTTAACGGAGCGTCAGATTTGACTTAACACTTTAAAAGAGTTGAAAAAACAGAATCTGTCGCTCCTTTTTGTATATAATAGCCAAATTGAGGGCTTAATCTTTGGCGGCATCAAAGTTGTAATAATTCTTTAAAAGAAAAATATATGAGGCTGTCTAAATTATAATATAATTGTATGTTATGTTGTACAAAGTATAACAAAAGGAGGAAAATCTATGGCAAAAATCAAAAAATTGCTTGCTTTGATTTTGTCGATTTGCGTAATTTGCACGGTATCTGTTATGTCCGTAAGTGCGGCTAATACAGATGACGATAACGACACTTCGGCATCAAGCACAATCACAGTACATTACTACTGTGAGGAAGGCACGCCCACAATCTATTATTGGAACAGTCTTCCGAAAAACATCAGCACGGAGTACCCCGGCGTTAAGATGACTTCCGAGGGAAACAACTACTACAAGTACACTTTCAACGATGTAACAAAAATCAATATGATGTTTGTTACAAACGGAAAGCAGTCTGCGGAACTCACAAGAAACACAGGCGAGTGGTGGTACAAAAATAAGAGATGGTCAAGCAAAAATCCTGAAGATATGCAGGAATTTGACCGTGTTGACATGCGTGAAGACACAATTTATTTTGTAATTACAACCCGTTTCTATGACGGTGACACAGGTAACGATGTTCATTGCTGGGATGACTCACAGGCAAACAACCCCGACAGCGATCCCGCATGGCGTGGTGACTTCAAAGGTCTTATCGACAAGCTTGACTACATCAAGGCTCTCGGATTCAGCGCAATCTGGATTACTCCTGTTGTAACAAATGCGTCAGGCTACGATTACCACGGCTACCATGCAATGGACTTCTCAACAGTTGATGTTCGTTATGAGAGCGACGGCGCTACATATCAGGATCTTATTGATGCCGCTCATGAAAAGGGCATCAAGATTGTTCAGGATATCGTAGTTAACCATTCAGGTAACTTCGGTGAGGCAACTCTTGCTCCTATGTTTACAAAGGAATACGACTCAATTCAGGATCTTGCTTCTGTAGATTGCATGAAGGTTATTGAGGGAAGCGACTTTGCTAAAACATTCCCGAACTACGATGACCTTGAGCCTAAGTATCAGTATGCCGCAAGACTTAATATCATGAAGGATACTAAGGAGCTTGACTCCGGTAATCACGACACGGAAAACTACTATCACCACTTCAAAGACCTCAGCTGGGAAAGCCCGACTGTACAGACAGGTCAGATTGCCGGTGACTGCGTTGATATCAACACAGAGAATCCTACAGTTGCTAATTACCTTAACGACGTTTATAACAACTATATCAACATGGGCGTTGACGCTTTCAGACTTGATACTGAAAAGCACGTTTCAAGACTTACACTTAACCAGTATTACTTCCCGTCATGGCTCAAGACAGGCGGTAAAAACTTCTTCATCTTTGGTGAGGTTTGTACTCGTGTAAGTGAATTCTGGAACCACAACATTCCTGCAATTTCAGCTCCGTTCTATACATGGGCTGAATCAGACAGCCAGTACATCGATTCATTTACAAATGATCAGGCTGCAAACATTAATCTTACACTTAAGCACTATGACAGCAACGCAAGTACAGCAAATCAGCCCACATCTGATAATGTTTATCTTGACGGTCTTAAATATCACACACCTGATTACAGCAAGTCAAACGGCACAAGCGTAATCGACTTCCCGATGCATTGGAACTTCTCAAATGCAAGCAACGCATTTACCCGTGCTTGTGAAGAAGATCCGTACTACAATGACTCATCATGGAATGTAACATATGTTGATTCTCACGACTACGGTCCTGATATGGACAGCCGTTACGACGGCGGTACACAGTCATGGGCTGAGAACCTTGATGTACTCTTTACTTTCCGTGGTATTCCGTGTCTTTACTACGGTTCTGAGCTTGAGTTCCAGAAGGGTGTTCCTATGGACGTAGGTCCTAACGCACCTCTTTCAACAACAGGTCGTGCATACTTCGGTGACTACCTCGAGGGCGACGTAACAGCAACAGACTTTGGTACATATTCTAATGCAAGCGGTGCTGTTGCAAGCACACTTGAAGCACCTCTCGCTGTTCATATTCAGCAGCTCAACCGAATCAGAAGAGCAGTTCCTGCACTTCAGAAGGGTCAGTATACAAGAAGCAAGACTTATGTTGACGGTAATATGGCATTCATTCGCCGTTACACACAGGGCGCTACAGACAGCCTTGCTTGTGTAACTATCTCAGGCGGTGCTACATTCAAGAACCTTCCTAACGGCAAGTATATTGATGCAGTTACAGGCGATGTTAAGTATGTTACAGACGGCACACTTACAGTATCTTCTGTTGGTAGGGCTAATATGAGAGTTTATGTTTGCTGTGCAGACGGTTTCACCGGAATTGACGGTCAGATCGGCACTAACGGCGCATATCTCAAGTAATAAAATAATGTTATTTTTTACGGAGCAGGTTTTTCCTGCTCCGTATTTTTCTGCCCTAAATCCTCAAATGACGGATTGCGGATTTATATCCGTCAAAATTATACTTCATTTATAAATAAACATTCCGAAAATTGCATAATGATGAATAAAAAGACAGAAAATTATGCAAATTCTACATATAAGGTTAAAAATCATTATGACACTTCTGCAAGAATTGTACCTTTTCTTTTTTTAAAAAATGTGCTATAATGTATAAAATATAGTTTCAATTTATTGTGAATTTTAAAAGGGAGTGTTTTTTATGACAAACAGCGAGTATTCGGATGTTACACCGCAGATTCATGCTCTGGCTCAGAAAATGACGCATAACTCCGTTATTGATACAGATTTATACAGCAAGTACAATGTAAAAAGAGGTCTCCGTGACCTTGACGGTAAGGGTGTTCTCACAGGTCTCACAGATATTTCTACAATCACACAGAATAAGCTTGTTGACGGAAAGCTTGTTCCTTGCGAGGGTGAGCTTCGTTACAGGGGCTATAATGTTAAGGATATCGTTGACGGTATTCTTGAGGATGACCGTTTTGGTTTTGAAGAGGTTACATATCTTCTTCTCTTTGGCGATATGCCTAACGAAGAACAGCTTAAAGACTTTAAGGAGCTTCTCGTTCAGTACAGAACTCTTCCTCAGCACTTTGTTCGTGATGTTATCCTCAAGGCCACAAGTAACGATATGATGAATTCAATAGCAAGAAGTGTTCTCACACTTTTCTGCTATGATAAGAATGCTAACGATACATCAATCGACAATGTTTTAAGACAGTGTATACAGCTTATCTCCGTATTCCCTCTTTTGTCGGTTTACGGCTATCACGCATATAATCACTATCAGCGTGATAACAGCCTTTATATCCACCGTCCAGAGCCTACAATGTCAACAGCCGAGGTTATTTTGTCGCTTCTTCGTCCCGACAGACACTATACTCCGCTTGAGGCAAAGGTTCTTGATATGGCGCTCATTCTCCATATGGAACACGGCGGCGGTAACAACTCAACATTTACAACACATGTTGTAACATCTTCGGGTACTGATACATACTCGGCAGTAGCTGCGGCACTTGCATCACTCAAAGGTCCTAAGCACGGCGGTGCAAATGTTAAGGTTTACTATATGTTTGAGGATCTCAAAAAGCATGTTAAGGACTGGGAGGACGAGGACGCTCTTGAAGATTATCTTGAGAAGCTCCTTGACAAGCAGGTTTTTGATAAAAAAGGTCTTATCTACGGTATGGGACACGCAGTTTATACAATTTCCGACCCCCGTCAGCAGATTCTTCACGGTGCTGTTAAAAAGCTTGCGTTTGCCGAAGGTCACAATGATGAATTTGATCTTTATGAGAGAGTTGAAAGACTGGCTCCGAAGGTTATCGGCAGAAAGCGTAAAATCTACAAGGGCGTTGCCGCAAATGTCGATTTCTACAGCGGACTTCTTTACAGCCTTCTTGATATTCCGTGTGAGCTTTATACTCCGCTTTTTGCAACAGCTCGTATTACGGGTTGGAGCGCACACAGACTTGAGGAGCTTATCAACTGCGGTAAGATTATCCGTCCTGCATATATGAGCATTTCCAAAAACAAGGAATATGTTGATTTGAAAGACAGATAATACGGCGAACCGCCGTTCCCCGTTCGAGAAGTTAGTTTTACAAGTGCGAGAGTTAAATTGCCCGAGCGTATGGAAAATTGAAAGTTGAAAATTGAAAATTAAAGTCGGGCGACAGTTTGCAAAATGCAAATCATTGTCGCCCGACCGTTTTTTATATATGAAATTAACTGTTTGGTCGTGGGGCGGATAATATCCGCACTACGATTTTTCGCAACATTCATCTTAAAACAACAAAAGACCGCTCTTTTGAGCGGTCTTTAAAGCTTGTGTTTTAAATTCAAAATTTATTACAATCAGCAGAAGAATACATCCATTTCTTCTGCGTTGCCGTCGGCAACAAAGTATGCCTTGCTTTCTTCGGGCTTGAGATAGATTGAAATTTCCTTTGCATCCTTGCCGTATGTAGCCTTAACATTTTTGATTACTTCTTCAACAGGAACCTGTGCGCCTGCATATTCTACGAAGAAATTAACCTTTGTTTCAACCGGAACGGGCTTCTTTGGAGCAACCTTCTTTGGAGCAACCTTCTTTGGAGCTGCTTTCTTAACAGGAGCCTTTTTAACGGGTTCTGCTTTCTTAACAGTTTCAACCTTTACATTTTCTGTCTTTGCGGGTTCAGCCTTCTTTGCAGCTGTAGCAACAGTCTTAGCAGGCTCAGCCTTTGCAACAGTCTTTTTTACAGGCTCTTCCTTAACGGGAGCAGTTTTTGCAGGGGCTGTTTTTGCAGTTGTTTTCTTTGTTGTTGCCATAATAAATCCTTCTTTCAAAGTAATAAAATATTGCAGAAATAAAAGTTTTATCTTTTGTAAATATTATACATTTCAGAGTAAAAAATGTCAATAAACTGTACAAAAATTCGGCGGTTAATACATATTTGCGAAAAAATAAAATTCCTGTTAGTTGAAATGCACAATGTTATTGCCTAATATTTGTGAACTATGTCGTTTTTTCTGTCAAAAAAAACGAAAAAAAGCACATCATCATTTGAAAACCTCTTGCAACTGTGCTAAAATGATAGCGATTAATTTAAGAGAGAAGAATGATTTATGGGAGAGAATTTCATTATTATTGCACAACAGGTGCTTGTACTGTTCATTTTGATTGCAGTCGGTTTTATTTGCGGTAAGAAGAAAATTATCACCGATTTTTCCGCCCGTCACATGACCGATATAGTATTGTATGTTGTGACGCCCTGCGTTATGATTTCTGCTTTTCAGCGGGAGTTCTCGTTTGAACTTTTGAGCGGACTTATAATTTGCGTTGCCTGCTCTGCACTTATTTTCGCTGTGTCAATACTTATCTGTAACCTGATTTTTCATGATAAGGATGAAAGCCGTAAGGCTGTTATCCGCTTTGCAACAATTTATTCAAACTGTGCATTTATGTCTTTGCCCCTCCAGAAGGCAATTCTCGGTGATGACGGTTGGTTTTACGGCTCAATTTTCGTTGCCGTATTCAACATTTTTGTATGGACGCACGGACTTGTTTCAATGAGCGGTGACAAAAAACAGCTTTCATTCAAAAAGCTTGTTCTCAACCCCGGTCTTATCGGTGTTCTTCTTGCAATTATCCTGTTTATTACAGGTTTTAAGCTTCCGTACATAATCAGCCAACCGGTTGAATATCTTGCAGTTTTGAACACTCCGCTCCCGATGCTTATTATCGGTTTTTACCTTTCACAGGCTGACTTTAAAAAGGCGTTCACTGACAAGGGCGTATATTTTTCTTCGGCAGTCCGTCTGATTGCTTTGCCGATGATTACAGCGGTTGTAATGTCATTGTGCCGTGTCACACCCATAATTACCATGGCTTGCGTAATTGCCACATCAGCCCCTACTGCCGCAACAACAACTATGTTTGCAACAAAGTTCAACAAGGATGTTGAGCTGTCGGTTAGTATCGTTGCCGCAACTACGGTATTTTCACTTGCAACAATGCCGCTTGTCGTAATGCTTACGGGCATGATGAGCGGATTTAGTAGTTAATGTAAAATGGAAAATTGAAAATGGAAAATTATGGTCGGCGGTGTGCCACCGCAGACCTTTCGAGAAGATAGTTGAGATAAATGAATTGCATTGATGCCCGAAACGGCATTGATGCAATTTTTATTTTATATGAATTTAACTGTTTAATTGCAGAGGAAAACCGTGTCCTCCCGTTAGTAATGGCAGAAAATTTATGTTAAATCCAATTCATAATATGTCTTATTATTATAAAACTGTCTGCTCGAATTGGGAATGGCGGCTCGCCGTGTGGGAGGATTAAATAAACAATTACAATTCTACGCTCGGGCATGATATGTTTTTGATATTACAAACTGTCTACACGAATTGGGAACGGCGGCTCGCCGTAAAAATATATGGAAATCTCGGCTGAAATTTGATATAATGAACATATAAAAATATATAATCCTTTGAGGGGGACTGTATTATGTCGAGAAATCCTATGCAAAAACAGA
Organism: Ruminococcoides intestinale; assembly: GCF_040095935.1. Taxonomy (NCBI): domain Bacteria; kingdom Bacillati; phylum Bacillota; class Clostridia; order Eubacteriales; family Oscillospiraceae; genus Ruminococcoides; species Ruminococcoides intestinale. Next base: position 42,239 of record NZ_JBBMFQ010000003.1, read on the forward strand.
AGCTTTTGTATCTGCGAAAAATTCTTCTTGAAAAAACCGATGAAAATCACGGGCTGACTTCAAGTGAAATTCTGGCGGAGCTTGCGTTGTACGGAATTACTGCGGAGCGAAAAAGTCTTTACGATGATTTGCAGGTGCTTGAAAAATTCGGAATGGACATCTGCAAGAGCAAATCATCAACCGTTAAGTATTATGTTGCAAGCAGAGAATTTGAACTGCCCGAGTTGAAGCTTCTTGTTGACGCAATTCAAAGCTCAAAATTCATTACCGAAAAAAAGAGCATTTTCCTCATTCATAAGCTTGAAGGGCTTGCAAGTGTTCACGACGGCAAGGAACTGCAACGGCAGGTTTTTGTCGCAAACAGAGCTAAAACAATGAATGAACGAATTTATTATTCGGTTGACAAAATTCAGAATGCAATAGCACTCAACCGCAAAATCTCGTTCAAATACTACCGTTGGGAACTCGATTTTTCGGGAACGGAGCGAATTGTCAAGCGTGAAAAAATCAGGAACGGCGGATACACGGCTTCACCGTGGGCGCTGTGCTGGGATGATGAGAATTACTATCTCATTGCCTATGACACCTGTGCCGACAGTATAAAGCATTACCGAGTTGACAAAATGGACGATATCGAGGTGCTTGACGATGAGCGTGACGGGGGAAAGACCTTTGAAAAATTTGATCCTGCAGATTATTCAAAGGGCGTTTTCTCAATGTTTGGCGGTGAAAAAGCTACGGTTAAGCTGTCGGTTGACAATGACTGCATAGGTGTTATTGTTGACAGGTTCGGCAGGGATATTTTTGTTACAAAGGAAAGCGACACAACATTCGGTGTATCGGTTGATATTATGACAAGCAAACAGTTCTACGCTTGGGTATTCGGTCTTGGCGGAAAGGTCAGAATTATATCACCGCAAAATGTTGTTGATGAATTTAAAAAGCAGCTTGAAAATGTAAACGATTCATTTTAATTGCCATACGGTTGGCAATATTTCATATTAAAATCGTTAAATAATAATGTCTGATTCGGAAACAATCATAACAATTATCAGTAGATAAATTGATACATTATTGCGTAGAATTAAAAATCAATTAACATACAGCAGACAGCGGAATATTTAAAATTTGCACTAATTACGGTTTATACATTTATTTTTTGCACATTTGTCGTAATTATTGACTTTATTGTGCATAAAGTCTATTATATTGTTGCAGTGATTATTTGTGTTGTTTTTAGACACAAAATGTTTGAAAACATAATTTTTTAGAATCGGGGTTATTATTATGAATTTTGATTTCTTGCGTTCGGCAACCGCATCCAGTTCAGCTTACAGAGTAGTCTGCGGTGAAATGATTATTGACAGCAATATGTGGAATGTTCACAACGAGGTTCTTGTGGCTGTTGTAAGGGACGGCTATATGACCGTTGAAATGGGTGCTGACACTTATTCGCTCTCAACAGGCGACATTTACTTTATTTCACCTAATCAGAGATACAAAATTAATAATACAGGCAACGCAAGAGTTGACGTTATTCTTCTTAACCTTTCAATTCCTGCATCGCTCACTCAGGAGTTTATTCCGCAGAGTCTGATCAGAGGTCTTGTAACAGGCAACTGCACTCACTTTGCAAAGGTTACGAGAGGCGACTACCGTTATAACAATCTTATTGACGATATGAACACGGTTATTTCTGCCGAGAACGAAAAGCACGAGTTCTTCCAGATTCTTGTTCACGGCAAAATGTACGACATTTTCTATATTCTTTTCTCATCGGGTCTTGTTAAGATTTGTGATGTTGAGGCTCAGGGCAAAAAGTACCGTGCTCTCCGCAGAATTACGGAATATATCAACAACAACTTCTGCGACAGCATTACTCTTGATACAATAGCTCAGACAACAGGTCTCAGCCGTTACTATGTGTCGCATCTCTTTAAGGAGCTTATGAATACAACATTTGTAAACTACCTTAACGAGCTCAGACTGACAAGAGCCGCAATGCTTCTTACTACAACGGACACTCCCGTTATCGAAATTGCAGGTATGTCGGGCTTCAACAACATTTCAAACTTTAACAGAGCATTCAAAATGTACTACGAAACAACACCTTCAAAGTACAGAAGAGCTGAGAAACAGTCATTTTAAATAAGTATTTTTAAAATAAAAAGCCGGTGCATATGCGTCGGCTTTTGTTTATGGTAATAATTTGTCCGCTTAGGTAATATTGTTTAAAAAAGGCAGTTCATTTTTGTAGAATGCTTAAATTGAAAAGAAAAGCATACCGTGGTATAATTATTACGTGTGTGACAGCGTGTTTTTTTGTGCGTCATTTGTGTTTAGAAGTATTAAACGGCGGTGAAACGATGAAGTTTTTCAATAAAAATATAAACAAGGTTTTGTCGGTTGTGCTTGTTGTAGTATCCGTTTTGGTAGTTTTGCAGTTCGTCTGCTCAAACGGTACTCTCAATGCCGGAGAAACTCCGACAGAATCGGCAATGGCAAGGGTGAATCCGAATATTCGGAAGATTGTTCCGGCAACAACTGTTTCCGCAACAACCGTACCTGTTGAAACAACAACGGCAAAGCCTAAAGCAACCAAGGCAACAACTCAGCCTCAGACAAAAGCCACAAAGGCAACAAAAGCGACAACTCAGCCCGTGACAACAACACAGGCAACTGTTCCGTTTGCTACGGCAATTCCGCCGAAAGAGCCTGTTGATTACCAATCTCAATGGGACGCAGGTTATCTTGTGGCAATTGACAATCCGGACAAAACCTATGAATGCTCCAAGGTAACGCTTACCGATGAGGACAGGGATCTTCTTGAAAGGCTTTGCATGGGCGAATTCGGTTCGGGCGGTTTTATAGGAGCGGCACTCATTGCTCAGTCGGTAAAAGATGCAATGTGCTTTGACGGTTATCCGACAGTTGCCTCGGTTATCGAGAACTGCCATTATACCGGCAGTACCAAAATCGGCACAAATCAGGAATGTATTCAGGCGGTAAGCTATATCTTTGACGAAAACAAGGATGCCGTTCAGCACCGCATTATGTATATGTATAATCCCGATATGGTTCAGAGCGCTTTCCACGAAAGTCAGAACTATATCCTGACATATCAGACTGTCAGATTTTTTGACAGGTGGGGGTATTGACGAAAATCCTTGATTTTCGTCAGCTAAATTCACGCAAGCGTGAGCTAAATTTGCTACGCAAGCTAAATTATCCTGCGGATAGCTAAATTGTCCTGACGGACAGCTAAAAGTGAATTTAATTTAGCTGAAAATATGATATGCAGCAATTAGAGTCAGGAAACATAGTTTCCTGACTTTTTGATTTTCTTTGCAAATCGTAGGGGCGCTCATTGGGCGCCCGCTTTGATGAATGGATTTGTTTTATAAAAATGTTTTGATGTGATGAATGATATGTATAATCTGTAGCGGCGAACCGTGTTCGCCAATCGTTTTGGTTGAAAAACCAAAACGAATAAAATGCCCGTACATAATCTTTGATATATCAAACAAAATAATAAACAAATATTTTGTATTAGGTCGAACCGATTTTACAATCGTTTAAAATGGCGAACACGGTTCGCCGCTACATTATAGCAGTAACTTTGCAACATTTATATAATTGGATTTAACATAGATTTTCTGCCGTTACTTAGCGGGCGTCCAATGAACGCCCCTACAGATTCCTTACAAAACAAAAATGCATCAGAGCCTTACCGGGCATCTGATGCATTTTATTTATCTGACTGTCTTTTCAAATTATTGACGGTTGCACACCGCCGTCCTTAATTTTCAATTTCCCATTTTACATTTTCAATTTATAAACGGGGAACGGCGACTCGCCGTTATTTAAGTGTTTTCATACATTGCTTGAATGTTTCAATTACATACCATGCTTCATCGTCTGTGAGAGTTGAGTTCATCGGGAGGGTGAGCTGGTTTTTGTGCATATTATACGCATTCGGATAATCGGTAATCTTGAAACCACGCTTGCTGTATGCCGAAAGCAACGGCAACGGCTTGAAGTGGACATTGCACATTACGCCGTGGTCAGCCATCATATTATAGAACTTGTTACGATATTCTGCGTCTTTGCCGATAAATCTTACAAAGTAAAGGTGACCGCTGCTGCGGTGGTTTTCATCGCAGTGATTAAGCACCTGAACAGGCAAATCCTTAAATTCTTCGTTGTAAAGCTTTATAAGCTGATGTCTGCGCTCAAGCATTTGATCGTAGCGTTCAAGCTGAGCCACACCGATTGCGGCAAGTACATCGGTCATATTACACTTGTACTGAGTGTCAACAACATCATATTCCCACGATGCGACTTTGTTTTTTTGATATGCGTCCTTGGTCTGACCGTGAAGTGAGAGAAGCATATACTGCTTGTACATTTCTTCCTCGTCAATTCCGTCATGTGAACGGTGAACAGCCGCACCGCCCTCGGCGGTTGTCATATTTTTTACAGCGTGAAAGCTGAAGTTTGTGAAGTCGGCAATTTCACCGCACATTTTACCGTGCCATTGCGCACCGAATGCGTGAGCGCCGTCAGCCATAACAATAACTCTGCCGAACTTTTCCTGAAGCTCGTTGCGTGGATTGAAAACGCCTTTCTTTCTTTCAACAGCCTCAAAAATACGGTCATAATCGCACACAACACCTGCAAGGTCAACAGGAATGATAACCTTTGTATTGTGGTTGATTGCCGCCTCCATTTTATCGTAGTCCATTTCAAAGCTTCCGCTTTTGCAGTCAACCATAACAGGCTTTGCGCCCACATGGTAGATGATTGATGCGGTTGCCGTGTAGGTGTATGCCGGAACGATAACCTCATCTCCCGGACCGATGCCGAGAATACGCAGAGTAAGTTCGGCACAAGAGGTCTGCGATGAAAGGCAGACAGCCTTTTCCGTGTGACATCTTTCTGCAATACGGCTTTCAAAAAGCTTTGTTTCGGGACCTGTTGTAATCCAGCCCGATTTCAGAACCTTTATAACTTCGTCAATTTCTGCCTGAGAAAGGTCAGGCGGCGAAAAGGGAATTTTTCTCATTTTTAATTTCTCCTCAGGTACAGCCGTGCATTAACCACTGCCGTACACAAACTATAGACAAATCTGAAAATATTGCACTCTTTTAACCGAAACAAAAGTTGCAACCGATTGCAAGCAGTACAAAGGTGCGTCAGCTCATCGGAATTTCGGCAAAAGGTTAAATCTTTATTGAAATTCTAAGTTTCAATCGCCAAACGGGCAAATGACACATATATTAAATTATACAACGCAAGTCATAAAAAGTAAAGTTCCAAAATACCCAAAATATACTCTGAAAATGCGGTTTTGTATGGTGTATGAGCCGTATTGCAGTTGATTTTCAGCTTTTTTCGCTTTCGGAGGCTTTCTTTTGCAGATATTTCTTTTTTGTTGCAAGACCGCCTCTTATGTGCCTTTCGCTTTTGTTTGTGTCAAGAATTTCCCTCACCTGTCGGTAAAGTGCAGGGTTAAGTACCTTTAGCCGTTGGCTGACATCCTTATGCACGGTGCTTTTGCTCACACCGAACTTTTTTGCCGTACTTCTCACGGTTGCCTTGCTTTCGATTATGTATTCACCGAGCATTGCCGCTCTTTCTTCTACGATACCTTTCACATACAGCCCTCCTGTCTGTCCTCCTTAGGGGGGACATCTGTAATAGATTGTATGTGCAGACAGCGGATTGTATGACGGTATAGCTTAGTATGTTTTATTGCGTTTTATTGTGTTTTATTGCGTTTTACCTGTAATTAAACTAAATTTTTGTATAAACAGACAAATAAATGCTTATAATTTCGGCATTTATGCGGATTGAATTATCACGGTTACCAATGGTACAATTTAATCATAACAGTCAGAGAAAATCAAAATTTTTTGTGCATTTTGCTTCTTTGGCTTGAGAGGAGAAATACATATGAAAAATATTAAAAAAACAGCGGGTAAATTATTTGCAATGATTCTCACGGTATCGGTTGCAGTGTCCTGTGTGGTGTCAACGGGCATTTTTACAGCTTCGGCATACACTGCGCCGAAAGAGGGCAAAATTTTTTATAACAAAACAATGTACGACAAATACGGTAAGGCTGAAGGTATGGTTCTTGACAGCCTTAAAAATTTTGACGAGGAAATTGATATCAGCAGTCTAAATGTTCCGAGAAGCGATGTTGCGGAATTTTTTAAGGTGCTGACCTTGACTCATCCGGAGCTTTACTATGTGAATCAGGGATTTTCGTACTCCTACTATCCGTCAGAGGATAAGGTTGCGTCAATCTATCCCGAGTACACAATCAGCAAGAGCGAGTATGCAACACAGAAAAAGTCGCTTGATAAAGAGGTTGAGAGAATTCTTTCGCTTGTGGACGAGAATATGACCGATTCCGAAAAGGCACTCGTAATTCACGATGAGCTTGCCATTATGAGCGAGTACAGCACATCAGATTACAACAAGGCTGATATTTACAATTCGCTTGTTGAAAAAACTTCCGTATGTCAGGGCTATGCGCTTGCGTATTCCTACATGCTTTCACTTATCGGAATAGACTCCGAACTTGTTGTTTCAAACTCAATGAACCATATGTGGAACAAGGTTCATATCGGCAACGCTTGGTATAATGTTGATGTTACATGGGATGATCCTATTAATGACAGACCGGGACACGCTCAGCATACATACTTCCTTTTGAGTGACAATGCCATTCAGAATCTTCCGTCAAAGCACTATGATTACACAATAAGCTACGGTGCAAATTCGACAAAATATGATAATTACGAAATCCATAATTTCGACACAAGGCTTTGTGAGGTTAACGGTGAATTTTACGGCTTTGTCAACAACAATTCTTCAGCTAACAAGGGTGCATTGTTAAAATACAAGCTTGACAGCAATACATATGAGAAAAAGCTGAAATTGAACGAAAGATGGAGCGCAGGCGGTAATTCCTACTGGCTAAATACATTTATGAGCCTTGAAAAATACAACGATACTCTGTATTTTAATACCTCCGACGCCGTGTATTCATACGATGTTGAAACAGGCAGACAGGCAGTTGCTGCATCCGACATCAACGGTGTGTCGGTGTCATCAGGCAGGCTTTGCTACGGCATGGTTCTCAAGGGCGACGCAATGTATGTTGCCGTGTTGGATTCTCCGAACAACAAGGCAACTTTGCAGTATGTAAAAAGAGTTGACAAGGGCAACCTTGTAATCGGTATGACAAACTATGTTATGACTGCAAGCACCAATTCAGCCGAAAAGGCATATTACGGTGACGCAAACGGTGACGGCAAAATAAACATTGCCGATGCAACCGCAATTCAGAAAGCAATTGTGGGTATCGTCAATCAGAACGAGATAGAGCGTATAAACTCTGATGTAAACTTTGATTCCGATATTACCGTCATTGATGCAACCACAATTCAGATGTATATTGTAGGGCTTATATAACGGCAAGCCGTTGGCAAATTGAAAATTGAAAATGGAAAATTTAGGACTGCGGTGGCACACCGCAGTCCTTTCGAGAAGATAGTTAGATTAGGAAATTGCATTGATGCCCGATACGGCATTGATGCAATTTTTGCTTTATTTATATAAATTTTAATTTGTACAAATCTTTGCGGGGTTATCTGCAGGCATATAATGTCCGCCCAACAAATTTGCAACAACTTCCATATATACAAAAACGGTCGGGCAACAATGTTTTTCACTCTTGCAAATTGTCTTCCCGACCATAATTTTACATTTTACATTTTCAATTTTCACTTTTATGCCCGAACCGTACACCGTTACTGTTCAATATCGCTATTGATTTACCCATGCAATTATGCTATAATTTCAAGGATATAGTGTATTAACGGAGGCTTTGGAATGCTGGATTCATATGTTGAAATTGACCTTGACAAAATCGGTGCAAATGCCCGTGCGATAACACAAAAATACAGCGACTACAAATATTTTATTGCCGTTCTCAAGGGTGACGGTTACGGTCACGGTATGGAAGTGGCAAATGAAATGTACAAAAACGGCATTAACTATTTTGCCGTGTCCTCTCTTGAGGAGGCTCAAAGCTTTCGTAAGGTCAACAAGGACGCTCCGCTTTTGTGCCTGCATCCGGTTCATCTTTCGAGAATTGAGGAGGCAAAGCGGCTTAATCTCACCATTGCCGTGAATGAGCTTGATTACCTCAAAAGGTTGCTTGATTTGAACATTGGCTGCAATTTCAAGGTTCATCTCCAGATTGATACAGGCTTCAACCGCCTCGGCTTCAAGGATAAGAACGAGGTTAAAACTGCCGTTGATATGATTAACGGTTCAAATTTTGTTCTTGAGGGAATTTATCAGCATTTTGCAACAGCCGGAATTTTTGATCCCCATTGGGACGAGCAGGTCAGAAACTTCAAGGAGCTTACATCGCTTATTGATTTGAATAAAATCCCGATTGTCCATATGGGCAGTTCCGTTTCAATGCTCACCCACCCGAAACAGCCTTTTACAACAGGCGTGAGAATGGGCATTGCAATCTACGGCTACAATGTTGCCCCCGATTCTCTTTCAAATTCGCCAAAGGACAAACTCCGCAAAATGCGAAACAATTACTTCATTAAGAAGTACAACATCAGCGAAACATATTTTGATGTAAAGATAGATTTACAGCCGGCTATGAAGATGAAAACCCGTATTCTTCAGCTTAAAAAGGTGAACAAGGGCGAGTGGTTCGGCTACAATGCGTCATATACGACAGATGAGGATATTATTCTTGCAATTCTTCCTGTCGGCTACAACAACGGCATCGGTCACGCAAATCACGGCAGACAGGTTGTTATCAACGGCAAAAAATATCCTGTTGTCGGTGAGATGTGTATGAATATGACGGCTGTTAAGGTTGATTCATCGGTAAAAATTGATGACGAGGTAACACTCCTCGGTGACGGTATAACAGTTGGTATGTTCGGCAGAAGTTCGGGTATGGGCAATGCTGAGGCGCTTGTGAATATAGGCAAGAACAATCCGAGATTTTATGTAAAAGACGGTAAGGTTGTAAAGGAGAAGTAAGATGGCAGTTTCGGTACACAAATGGCTTTTGAATAAATTCAGAGATATTAACCACAGCAGAATGGATAAGCACATTGACATTATCGCCAAGAACAGCGGTAAGTCAAAGGCTTATATCAAGTTCGACATAATCCGCAACTTTCTCATCAGAGGCACAGGCTACACGGACTATTTCCGTTGCGATTTTATCAACCTTTCGGCTAAAGAGAAAAAAACCTTTGTAACTGCAAAAACTTTCTACAAAATTCTTGAATATCTCAACGATGAGGAATATATCGTTCTTCTTCGTGACAAGCTTGTTTTTGACGAGCTTTTCAAAAAGTATCTCAAAAGAGATTTCATCAACCTTCGCACAGGCAGTAAGGAAGATTTCAGGAAGTTCCTTGACGGCAGAGAAACCGTTTTTGCAAAAGATCCGACAGGCGAGGGCGGTCACGGCATTTCAAAAATCACCGTTGCCGATGTAAAGGACAGCAACAAGCTTTATGATGAACTCAAGGCAAACGGTCAGCTTCTTGTTGAGGAAGCAATCGTTCAGAGCGATGACCTCAACGAAATCAATCCGTGCGTTGTAAATTCATGGCGAGTTGTTACGCTCTATAAGGACGGCAAGGCACATATAATAAATAACGCTCTCCGTATCAATCAGGACGAGTCAAATGTTATCGGATGTACAAATGACCTCTACCTCAGCCTTGATGCAGACGGCAGAATCGACAGTAATGTAATTGACGACTACGGCAATGTTTATGACAAACACCCGATGACAGGCAAAAAGTTCTCCGAGGTTAAGATTGCAGGCGTTCGAGAGGCTCTTGACATGGTTGTTGAGGCAGCGGAAAAGATTCCGCAGGTGAGATATATCGGTTGGGATATCGCCTTTTCAAAGAACGGTCCCGTTATGGTTGAGGGCAACGAGTACCCGGGCTACGGACTTTTGCAGTTCTATAAACTAAAAGGCAAACGCACAGGCCACCTGAAAGAAATCGCCGATGTCCTCGGTGACGAGATGAATAACATTAAGCTTTGATTATTCAGCCAAAACTTTATAATAAAAACAAAAAACAGCACCGATATGACTTCGGTGCTGTTGTGTGTTGTATGGGCTGTATTGTGTGAGGTTGCGCAATCCTGTATGAGCGGTCATCAGCCGCCCGCAGATAAAGACACAATAATTTAGATTAAATCATAATATAAATATCGCAAAATAACCGTAATTCTGTCGTGGCGAACACGGTTTCTGTTACATGTTATGCACAACATTCGTCATATCAAAACATTTGTTTAAACAAAACAATTCATCAAGTTGGGCAACCAATGAGCTTATTTATATCTGTATTTGAACAGCTGTGGCATACAAATATCAATCTGAGATATTTTTTTATTTTCAATTTTTATCAAAATTATACAGGAGGGGGTTTCTTCGTTGACTTGAAACATCAACGCAGCCTCTTGCTCTGGGTAAGGACTCAAAATGGATACTCTTTTTGCGACAACGAAGCCTCATTTATATTAATGTTAAAAAAGTGGATGTAACCGAAATCAGTCACATCCACTTGATATGGTTGCGGGAGCCGGATTTGAACCGACGACCTTCGGGTTATGAGCCCGACGAGCTACCGAGCTGCTCTATCCCGCGATATACAACTCTGCTGTTTTTTACAGCTTTATTATTATAGCATTATGTAAAGGTTGTGTCAATAGTTTTTTGTATATTTTTTTATTTTATGCTTTGTCCGGCTTTTTGACTGAATTTATTTACATTTTAATCTTAGTTTTTTAAGGGTATGTACACAATTGTATGGCGGAACATATGCAAATAAAAGATTTAAATACCTGTTAAAACAAAAGTGAGATTGTGCAAAATAATGATTTATATGTGTTTAGCACGGTGAATTTGATATATTGATTGCAGATTGCTTTTGTGGTACAATTACCGTGTGAATTTGCGGAATTTTTAAATTGCGACAAATACAGATGAGAGGGAATTATGGGAAAGAACAAAACACGCAGTAAATCTGCACTTAAACAAAACAGTGTCACAGCTGAAAACAAAAGGCTCGGCGATGACGGAAACATTAATTTTACTTTTAAAATTTTGTCGGCAATCGGCATTATTATCATAGTTTCGGGGCATTGCTACAACGGCGGTGTGTCGCTGATGTACGATTGGTTTCCGAAGTATTCGTACAATCTCGCCTTGTTCGTTTTCATTTCGGGATATTTTTACAAGGAAAAGCACGAGGAACATATTTTCAAATATATATGGGGACGGACAAAACGCTTGTTGATTCCTGCGTATCTATGGAACATTGTTTACGGAATAATTGCATTCGCACTTACTCAGGTCGGCTATACGATTGCTCAGGGCAAATTTGATCTGTACAACCTTTTTGTTATGCCGTTTATTGACGGCGAAAGTTTTGCCTACAACCTCGGTTCGTGGTTTGTATATCCGCTGTTCTGTGTTTATGTTTTTAATATACTGTTTCGCAAACTGCTCAAAAAGGTTCACAGGGGCAACGAGTATGTCATTCTTGCCGTGTATCTTGCAATCGGAATTTTCGGTGTGCAATACTGCATTTGGAATCCTGCCCCAAAGGGTGCGTTGCTGTTATTGTTCAGGTCAATGTTTTTTCTGCCGTGTTTTGAGTTTGGCAGATTTTATCACGAAAAGCTTGAAAAACACGATAATCTCAACAGCGTTGCATATTTTACAATCGTTCTCGGAGTTCAGCTTCTTCTCCTCACATTCTGTGAAAATCTTGAATACACTCCATCAAAGTGCGTGAAGTTTGACAACGGCTGCGTCATTCCTTATGTAACCGCAATCACGGGCATTGCGTTCTGGCTGAGGGTTGCAAAGCTGATTACTCCGATTATCAAGAACAAAAAGCTTGTCAGAATGATTTCTGACAATACCTACAGCATTATGATTCACCACATTTTTGCCTTTATGATTGTAAAATGGGCGTTCTGGGGATTGAGCGTAATTACACCGCTGTTCAAAGATTTCGATATTTTAAAACTCAAGTCAACAATCTGGTACATTTATCGTCCGAACGGCTTAAATTTTTACTGCATAATCTACCTTGCCGCAGGAATATTCATTCCGATTCTTATAGGAACGGTTACGCACAGGATATTTGAATTTATGAAAGAGCATACCTTGAAGAGTATGCAAAAAAGCAGTCGGACAAGTAAAGTAAACAAAATTGAAAAAGTCATAAAATAATGCTTTTTTTACAGGCTTTAAAATGAATAAAAAATAAGCTGTATGTGCATTGTTACAAAATAACACGGCTTATATTGTGCAATATTTGCCTTTAAAGCTGTGCGAATGAACAACTTGCACTAAAAGGTAAAATAATATTTATTCATTTCGCCGTAGCAAAAAACATTAATTTGTGTTACAATATTTCATTATAGTATTTAGCGGAGCAGATATGCCGATATACAGAATAGCTGATTTGAATGTTGAAGTTAATCCAAAATTTAAAATATGCAGGAAACGGCTTGAAAGCTATGCCGTTAAGTCGAATGAATCGGGAAAGACCGACATTGCGATATCGGTTTCGGATGACGAAATCCGTGAGCGTCTCAGGCTTTCCGACAACCTCAGCGAACAAGGTGCGGAGGATGTTCTGATACTCTCAAAATTCTGCAACGCCGTGCTTGACGGATTTGACGGATTCTTTTTTCATTCGTCCTGTCTTGAGCTTGACGGTGAGGGCTATGTTTTTTCGGCAGTCAGCGGAACGGGCAAGTCTACCCACACGGCTCTGTGGCGAAGGCATTTTGGCAACAGGGTGACGATGATTAACGATGACAAGCCGGTTATACGAAAATGTGACGGAAAATTTTATGCTTACGGAACTCCGTGGATGGGGAAAGCTGACATAGGAACAAATACAAAAGCACCCGTTAAGGCTGTGTATATTCTTCAGAGATCAGAAGAGAACACGGCAGTCAGGGTGTTGCCGTCGCAGGTTATGAAACAGTTGCTTGAGGCAACGGTTATTGATGTTGAGCGGAGCAGAATGGAAAAGCTGCTTGAATTGCTTGATGAGTTCTTTAAGGACACACCGTTGTTTTTGCTCGGTTGTAATATGGATGAAAGTGCTGTTATGACGGCTTACAATGCCGCAAACGGCGGATAAGGCTATGGAAATTTCAGAAAGCGGAGGAATATAATATGGAATTTGTTCAGGTCGTTTCGGTTGAAAATATGAGAAAAAGCGACGCAAGGACGATTGCGGAGCATACTCCTTCGGCGGAGCTTATGTACAGAGCCGCACAGGGGATTTTTAATTCGGCAAAGTTTGTGGGCAGGGTTGCCATAGTTTGCGGTAAGGGCAACAACGGCGGCGACGGTTATGCGCTCGCCTGTATTTTATGCAAAAACGGCTTTACACCGACAATTTTCAGAGCAAGCGACGGCTTTTCAAAGGACGGCCTTTACTATTATAAAACCGCAATGTCGCTCGGTGCCGAGGAGATGCCGATGTCACAGGCGGCTTTCACGGGATTTGACATTGTAGTTGACTGTCTGCTCGGAACAGGCTTTTCGGGTGAATTAAAGGGTGAAATGCTTGAAGCGGTTGAGCAGATTAATATGACAAATGCCTATGTTATAAGTGCAGACATCAACAGCGGAATCAACGGTGACACGGGTGTGTGCAGTACGGCGGTAAACTCGGATCTTACCGTTTCAATCGGTTCGTTCAAGACAGGCTTGTTCCTCAATGACGCACCGTATTACATCGGTTCAGTCACAAACTGCGATATCGGAATCAGCCTTATTGAAGATGAATACAAGCTGATTGACTATTCTCTTTTGCATATGTTTGAGGGCTACGGCTCTCTTGTTATGACTGCGGAAGAATTTTTTGAAAAGTACGGCTACGAGCCTTCAAAGTGCAATGTTGCACGCTGTGTTGAGGAAATCAGCAAAAAAGAACGCAGAACAGTTGTAGTAAAAACAGACCATTCTGCGGTAATTGCGGATCTTAAATATATTTATTTTTGCGCTGACTATGTTATTAACAATTGATTGATTTTAATTGAGTTAAGGGTGAAACCATGAAGTACAAGAAGGTGTTGTTACCGCCCGAGCCGTATTACAGCGGCAGGGTTACAAGATATCCGGACAAAAAAGCTGCCTTTGAATCGGGACTCAGGTGGCATGGTTCATATGAAATTTCCTATATAAAAAAAGGTAAGGTAAGGCTTAACAAGCTTGACAGTGAAATTATTCTCAATGCGGGCGATGTCTATGTTCTTAACAGTCAGGAGGTTCATTCCTATGAGGACATCGGTGAGGATACTCAGGCTGTTATGCTCAATATCATTCCAAAGGCAATTGCACCGTATGTTGACGATCCGCATATTGTGCCGAGTTTCAAACAACCCGAGGGCGAAGCTCTTGAGTTTATCAGAAAAGCAATGGACATATTCCACGGATATGAAGAGTACGAGAGCAAGCTTATCAGCATGAAGGTAAGAGCGGTGATGTACAGCGTTGCGTACTATCTCATCCGTGATTGCATTGACAACGATATACAATATGTTCACGGTTCTCAGGCTGATGATTTTGACTGCGCCAAAAGTGCTATCAGATATATGCACGATAATTACAAACACGAAATCACGCTCAATGAAATCGCCAATTATGTTGGCATGACGCCTGCTCATTTTTCAAAATATTTTAAGGATAAAACAGAGGAAACATTTTCAAAGTATCTTCGCCGTGTTCGCCTTGAACACGCTATTGATGATTTGAGAAACAAAAAAATCACCGTCAGACAGGCGGCGATTGAAAACGGTTTTCCGAATGTAAATTCGTTTATCCTGTTCTGCAAGTCCGAATACGGCAGAACTCCTGCGGAACTTAGGAATTACAGCGAGAAGAACTGACGGCGAGCCACCGTTCTCGGTTCGTGAAAACAGTCGCTTCAAGGCGAGAGCTTTTTAAATTGAAAATTGAAAATGGAAAATTGAAAATTGCGGTCGGCGGTGTGCCACCGCAATCTATTCGAGAAGATACTCGGATAAAAGAATTGCATCAGATGCCCGAATATGGCATTGATGCAATTTTTGCTTTATATGAAAGTAAATGTATACTTTTAGGGGAGAACCGATGTTATACAACCGTCACAACACCTATTTCAACTTGATTATTGATTCTGGGGATGAATACGGTGTTGCTCAGACCTGCGCAGACAATCATTTTTGTGCCGTCAAGGTCAAATTCGCCTTTGTCATATTTCGGAAAAAGTCCCTGATTCGGAGCGATTACTCCGCCGATGAACGGCAATTGAATCTGTCCTCCGTGGGTGTGACCGCAGACGATTAAGTCTATGTCGGTTTTCTTTGCGTCCTCGGCAATGTATTCGGGCTGGTGGTGCAGAAGAATTGTGAAATTGTTCTTTGCTTTTTCGGCAAATTCTTCCCACAGCGTTCTTGACGGAACATCGTCATCGGGAGTGTAGAACTCATAATAAGGGTAGTCGCTCATTCCGCCTATTAGCACACTCTTGCCGTTTTTGGTGAATTTTATGTATTCATTATCAAGCAATACAGCGCCTGTTGAATTTGTTTCGCTTTTAAAATCCGTTCCGAATTTGGCGGCATTGTCACGCTCATGGTTGCCGAGACAACAGTATGTGGGTGCAATTTTTGAAAGCTTTTCAAGCACATCTTTCATCTTCGTTGTGTCGGGATCGCCACGGTTGACCATATCTCCGCAAACTGCAATAAAATCGGGATTTTGTTCCTTTACAAGCTCTGCAAGGTCTGCGTTCTTTTCTCCGTATTCCTTGTTGTGCAAGTCCGTGATGACAACAAATTTCAGCTTTGCGTCGTTCTTAGTATTGTTTACACAGTAATTTGTGATTGCAATTGTGTTGTCACAGTAAACGCCCCATATCACGAGAGTTACAAACAGCACAAGTATTATTGCTCCGAGGATTATCGAAAAATTTTTCATTCAATTCACCGCTCATATTAAGTATGGTATTATTTTAGGCTCGTTTTGTGCGGTTGTCAACAAATGTGTGTCGAACAAGTCTGATTATTACTGTTCCTTGTGCTTTGATTGTCGGATTTTGAGTTGATTTAGGAATTGCTTTGTTTGACATTCCTTTTGCACTGTTGTATAATAAATCATAATTGTATTTATATGTTACTCGGGAAATTTACACAAAGTTAAACAGAAGAGGTATGGGTTATGAAGAAGATTAATTTGCGTAAGATGTTTCTGGCTCTCGCAGATGTGTTTATTATCGTTGTCAGCGGTATTCTTGCAAATTATATTCTCTTGCTTGTCGGCTACATAGGTGCTGCTTCAAGCAAAGGCTTGTTGAGCTATATTGTTATTGATCTTGTCATGTGTCTGTTTACGCTTTATATAAGCGGAACATATTCAAAATTGTGGCGATACTTTAACGCAAAGGACTATATGGTGTGTGGAATTGCCGTTTTTTCGGGGTTTACGCTCGGCTTTGTAATCTCGTTGTTTTTGCAGATTCCGCAGAGAAAGATTTTTTGTATAGTACATTTCGCAATAGCCCTTGTCGGAATTCTTGCATTCCGTTTTGTTTTCAGAAGGGCTTTTCTTGACCTTACCGAGGCAGGAAGGGCAGAGGGCGGAGAGCGCACCCTTATTGTGGGCGCAGGCAATGCCGGCAGAATGATTGTTCGTGAAATTCACAATGCGAAAGAGCAGGGTGATGTTAATAATCCTTCAAAAAGCATCATTCCGGTATGCTTTGTCGATGATGATTTGAAAAAGCTGAATCAGAAAATCGAAGGAATCCCCGTTGTCGGAACCTGTCCCGAAATTGTTAAAATATGTGATGAATACCGCATAGACAATATTATTGTTGCAGTTCCGTCATGTGAGGAAGATGAGAAGAGGAAGATTCTTGATTACTGTTCCGCAACAGAGTGCAAAATCAAGATTATCCCTTATCTCGGTGAGCTTTTGTTTGATGACGGGCATACACAGCTTATTTCACAGGCAAAGGAAATCAAGATTGAGGATCTTCTCGGCAGAAAACCCATTGAGTTTGACCGAAAGGAGATTCATGACCTTATCAACGGAAAGGTTTGTCTTGTTACAGGCGGCGGCGGTTCAATCGGCAGTGAGCTTGTAAGACAGATTGCAAAGAATGATCCAAAACAAATCATCATTGTTGATATCTACGAAAACAACGCATATGACATTCAGCAGGAGCTTGTGCTTGAATACGGCACAAAGCTTAACCTTGTAACGCTTATTTCATCGGTTCGTGATTACGATAAGATGGAGCTTATCTTCAAGACATATCGCCCCGAACTCGTATTCCACGCTGCCGCTCACAAGCATGTTCCGCTTATGGAAACCGTTCCCGAGGAGGCTGTAAAGAACAACATCTTCGGCACATTCAATGTTGCAACCCTTGCAGAAAAGTACAAGGCAAAGAAGTTTGTTATGATTTCAACCGACAAGGCTGTTAATCCGACAAATGTTATGGGCGCAACAAAGCGTGCGTGCGAGATGATTATTCAGTACAAGGCGCAGCACAGCACAGATACCGAATTTGTAACAACAAGATTCGGTAATGTTCTCGGCTCAAACGGCTCGGTTATTCCGCTGTTTCGCCGTCAGATTGAAAACGGTGCGCCCGTTACCGTAACACATCCCGATATTATCAGATATTTTATGACTATTCCCGAGGCTGTTTCGCTTGTTCTTGAGGCAGGTGCAATGGCAAAGGGCGGTGAGATTTTTGTTCTTGATATGGGTGCTCCCGTCAAGATTACAACCCTTGCCGAGAACCTTATCAGAATGTACGGTAAGGTTCCGTACAAAGATGTTCCGATTATTTTCACGGGACTTCGTCCGGGTGAAAAGCTTTTTGAGGAGCTTCTTATGGACGAAGAAGGTCTTAAGTCAACACAGAACAAGAAAATTTTCATAGGAAATCAAATTAAAATAGACGAAACAGATATGCTGTCAAAGCTTGAGGTTCTCAAAAAGACCGCAGAAAACAATGACAGTGAAAAGACAGTTGAACTTTTGGCAGAACTTGTACCTACTTTTTGCCACAAGGTCAATGATTAACCGAAAAGGAGAAATTTTATGTGCGGTATTGTAGGTTATGTAGGACCTAAGGATTGCAGTGAGGTGCTTGTTAATGCTCTCACAAAGCTTGAATACAGAGGCTATGACTCGGCAGGTATTGCGGTTTTTGATAACGGAGAAATCAAGACCGTAAAGACCAAGGGTAAGCTTCAGGACTTAAAGGATAAGCTTGCAGAGGTCGGCACTCCGAAAGGTCATGTCGGCATAGGTCACACCCGTTGGGCAACCCACGGCGAGCCTTCGGATGTAAACTCACATCCACACAGCGGTACAAGGGTTACAATCGTTCACAACGGTATTATTGAAAACTATATGGAGCTTAAAGACTTCCTCATCTCAAAGGGAAGAACTTTTTTAAGCGACACAGATACAGAGGTTGTTGCTCAGCTCCTCGACTATAAATACAACGGAAATCCTCTTGAAACAATTGACAGTGTAATGGCTGAGCTTAAGGGTTCGTTTGCACTCGGAATTATGTTCAAGGATTTCCCCGACAGAGTTTTTGCGGTTCGCCGTGAAAGTCCTCTTATCGTAGGCGTTGCAGAAGGCGAGTGCTTTATTGCGTCCGATGTTCCTGCAATTCTTCAGTACACAAGGGATTATTATCTTCTTGACCATGATGAAATCGTAACACTTTCACCTGACGGTGTTTCGTTCGTTGACGAACACCTTGATCCGATTGAAAAGGAAATTCAGACAGCCGACTGGGATATGGAGGCTGCCGAAAAGGGCGGTTATCCGCACTTTATGATTAAGGAAATCAACGAACAGCCCGAGGCTATCAGAACAACGATTATGCCGAGAATCAAAGAGGGACTTCCGTTCCTGGAGGAATGCGGCATCACAACGGAAACAATCAAGAATTTCAAAAATATCACAATCGTTGCCTGCGGTACTGCCATGCATGCAGGTATGGTCGGCAAGTATGTTATTGAGGATATCGCAAGAGTTCCCGTAAATGTTGACATTGCGTCCGAGTTCCGTTACAGAAATCCGATTGTAGGCGAGGGCGACCTTGTAATCATCATTTCACAGTCGGGCGAAACAGCCGACAGCCTTGCCGCAATGCGTCTTGCAAAGCAGAAGGGTGCAAAAACTCTTGCAATCGTAAACGCAAAGGGCAGTTCAATTGCCCGTGAGGCGGATATGCTCATCTACACACTCGCAGGTCCCGAAATTTCCGTTCCGTCAACAAAGGCATACATCACACAGCTTTCCGTTATGTATCTCTTTGCCTTTGAGCTTGCTCTTGCAAAGGAAACAATCAGCACAGCCGAGTGCAAGCGACTTGTTTCGGCTCTTACAAAAATGCCTGAGGCAGTTCAGTATGTAATCGACAACTGCGAGGATATCTGCAAGTTCGTTGCCACAAAGCTTGTTGCAACCGACAGCTTGCTTTACATAGGCAGAGGTCTTGACTATGCCCTTTCAATGGAGGGTTCGCTCAAGCTCAAAGAGGTTTCGTACATTCACTCAGAAAGCTATGCCGCAGGCGAGTTGAAGCACGGCACAATTTCGCTTATTGACGAGGATGTTCCCGTTATTGCCGTTGCAACTCAAACAGGTATTATCCCCAAGACAATCAGCAATGTTGTTGAGGTTAAGTCAAGAGGAGCGAAGGTTATTCTTGTTTGTACAGACGCCTGTGTAAGAGAACTCAAGGACGGTGTTGCGGATTATGTTATCGAAATTCCGCATACAGACGAGCTTCTTATGCCGATTACAGCGGTTGTTCCGCTCCAGATTCTTGCTTATTACACATCAATCAACAGAGGTATTGATCCCGATAAGCCAAAGAACCTTGCTAAGTCGGTTACTGTAGAATAAACGGCGGTCTTGTATTTAATTGAAAATTGAAAATTGAAAATGTAAAATTTCGGTTGGCGGTGTGCCACCGCAGTCAATTCGAGAAGATAGTCAGATAAAGAAATTGCATTGATGCCCGATACGGCATTGATGCAATTTTTGTTTTATATGAAAGTGAATGTTTATTTATATAATTTTAATTTGTACAAATCTTTGCGTGGTTATCTGCAGGCGGATAATATCCGTACATACAGTTTTGCAACAACTTCCGTATATAACAAAAATATACAAAAACAGTCGGGCGACAATGTTTTGCATTCTTGCGAATTGTCTTCTCGACCATAATTTTCCATTTTCCATTTTCAATTTTCAATTTTATGCACGCTCAGGCGTAATATGTTCTTTAATATCATACTGTATTCACGAATAGGGTGCTCTTGTTTTCAAATTTCAGCGGTAAAAACCTTGTATTTTTTTGACAGATTATGTATAATTAATTAGATATACATTCTAAAAAGCAGTATTGATGAATCTAATTTAGTTTCGGGGGAATATACGGACATGATGAAAACTGTTTTTAAAAGAGCTGTAACGCTTGCAATTTGTGCCGTAACGGTATTTTGCGGTATTTTTGCCTGTTCGGGCGCAACAAAAGATTACGAGATTCCGCAGATTGACGATATGACGCTTTCAATGCCTGACGGTATGAGCGCTGTTACAAGGGACAGTAAAAGCACAGATAAATATTTTTCCGTTTTCGGTCTTGATTATGACACAACAATGAAAACCTTTCAGAACGGAAATATCTATCTTCAGGGTATGGATAATATGTCATCGGTTATTCTGACCGTGACAATGACAAAAAATGAAAGCAGCGAGAATGTCGGCAACTATGCCCAGCTTTCTTCAAGCGAGCTTTCAAATATACGCAACAATTTTCTTAATTCCGATGAGTATCGGAGCTGTACTCCCGACCAAAAAGAAAAAGTTGTGTGGCTTGTGTTTGACGCAACTGCTCAGAGCAGTAAGGGCGATGTGAAAACCTTTGTTGCCAACACGGTTTATGACGGTATGAACATTAATATCACAATGCAGAAAACAGAGGGTGATGTTACAACCGTTGACTACGATACTTTTTCCCAAATTGTATCTTCGGTAAAATTCAGCGACCTGCCGTTTTCAAAGGGATTTATTCCGTACATAATCATCGGCGGCGGTGTTGTTATCCTTATTTTGATTGTTCTCATCATAATTTTTGCCGTGAGAATCAGAAAGCATAAAAAGGCTAAGAAGAATAACGCTATTCTTGAGGAGCTTGCAGTCAAGTATAAACTCGGTGAAAAGGGTACGGACTACGACATTGACAATTTTGACGATTCTCCCGAAAAGCCCGATAAACGCTCAAAGAAAAAGCAGAAATATGCGGAAGAGGTTGAAGAAGAACCGGCTTTGCCGGGCAGAAGATATGCTCCCGAGCCGATAATCGAAAATATGGAAGAACCGGAAGAAATTACAAGTGAGTATTCAAACTTTGGTTATGACACGGATGATGCCAAGGAAAAAGAAATTGACGAGATAATCAACTCCGCAAAGGCTTACAAGAGTGAGCTTGAGCGTGAGGCATATAAAAACAACTACGGTTACGAGGAAAACAGCACGGAGGACGAAAAAAAAAAGGAGCCTACCGCAGCAGATACCTCAGAGACTGAACCCGAAAAAATTGACGAAAACGAAAAAGATAACGCAGAAACACCTGAAAAACACGAGGACATAAGCTCTTCGTCAGGTCCTACACTCGTTATCCCCGAACCCGAACACGATCTTTTTGAAACAAGCGAGCCTGACGATATCGACCGTGAGGACGATGCCGATGTTGAAGAAACCGAGGAGGTTTCCGAACAAAAGCATCCGCTTGAAAAAAAGGTTGACAAGTACGCAAACATCATTTTCGGCAGTGACGATCCCGAGGAGAAAACCGGGGAAGAGGTTGATGATGAGGAGCTTGTAAGGGCAAAGGCTAAGAAAAACAAGTTTGACAGCGGTTATGACTTTTTTGACGAAGCTCCCAAAAAGTCAATGGGGGTTATCAAAAGCTCAGACCTCAGAGATGCCGAGGACGTTGATGTTATCGGCGAGGTTGAAAGAAAAGCAGAAACCGTAAAGCAGAACGCTCTTGAAAAAGAGAATAATAAAGAAACCGAGGGTGAACCGAATGATAAACGGTCAACGGAAGAGGTTCTTGCCAATGTAGGCAAAAA
Organism: Ruminococcoides intestinale; assembly: GCF_040095935.1. Taxonomy (NCBI): domain Bacteria; kingdom Bacillati; phylum Bacillota; class Clostridia; order Eubacteriales; family Oscillospiraceae; genus Ruminococcoides; species Ruminococcoides intestinale. The sequence continues at coordinate 64,520 of NZ_JBBMFQ010000003.1, forward strand.
CATCAGTAACGCTCTCAGGGACTTTGCAGGCGGAGTTAAGAATTTTGGCATTCACTGCGGATATTTCTGCAAGAATGTTTCAATAATGATAAAGCATAAGCGTGCAATTGCCAAACGCAAAAAGGCAGAGGAAGAGAGAAGAGAGAGAGAAAAACAAAAGGCAGAGCGTGCAAGAATGCGTGCCGAAAGAGGCGAAAGTGACGGACTTGTTCAGGTTCACAGCAGAACCGACCGCCGCCCACAGCAGAATCACCGCCCTGCAAACAGAAACAAGAGAAGATAATTTCTTTTCTTAACGGAGGAAAAACATGGAAATGCTAATTAAAAACGCAGTGGTTGTTTCCCCTGCCGACAAGCTTAACGAAAAAACAGATATTCTCATAAAGGACGGTGTGATTGCCGAAATCGGCAGCGGCATTACATCAGACGGAGAGATTATTGACGCAGACGGCCTTTGTGCCGTTCCGGGATTTGTTGATATGCATGTGCATCTTCGTGATCCCGGTCAGACTCACAAAGAGGATATTATCACGGGATGCAAGGCGGCTGCCGCAGGCGGTGTTACAAGCCTGCTTGCAATGCCTAACACCAATCCCACAACCGACAGCCCCGAAATTGTAAAGTATATTCTTGACAAAGCTAAAGACGCCGACAGCCGTGTTTATGTTGCGGCAAGCGTTACCAAGGGGCTTAAAAGCGAAGAACCCACAGACATTGACGCTGTGAAAAGTGCAGGTGCAATAGCACTTACCGATGACGGCAGACCTGTTGAAAACACAAAGTATTTGAGTGACGCAATGAAAAAAGCTCCAAAGCTTGGAATGACAATTGTCGCACATTGCGAGGACTTGTTTCTTGCCGACGGCGGTAAAATTAACGAGGGCGAAGTTTCGGAAAAGCTCGGTGTCAAGGGAATCCCTGCCGGTGCCGAGGACTGCGGAACTGCAAGAGAAATTGCACTTGCCGCCGCTCTTAACGAGCCTATTCATATCTGCCATGTCAGCACCAAAACAAGCGTTGCGCTTATCCGTGATGCCAAAAGGAGAGGTGTTAAGGTGACCGCCGAAACCGCTCCGCATTATGTTTCGCTCACGGACAGGGAGCTTTTAAGAGGTGACGCTGATTACAGAATGAATCCGCCTCTCAGAACTCAGGCTGATGTTGACGAGATTATCAACGGGCTTTGTGACGGCACACTTGATGCCATAGCAACCGACCACGCACCGCACACACCCGAGGAAAAGGCTGATTTTGTAAAAGCCCCCAACGGTTCAATCGGCATGGAAACCTCGTTTGCGGTCTGCAACACATACCTGGTTAAGACAGGCAGAATGACGCTTTCACAGCTTGTTGAGAAGATGAGTGTTAATCCTGCAAGGATTTTGAAAATCAACGCAGGCACACTTTCAGTCGGTGCAAATGCCGATGTTGTTCTTATAAATCCCGATGAAGAATGGACAGTTGATGTTGGTAAACTTCACGGCAAAAGCAAAAACACCCCGTTTAAAGGCAGAACCCTCACAGGTAAGGTCAAAAAGACAATCCTCGGCGGTAAGGTAGTTTTTGAAGATTGAGCAAATAAAACCCGTAGGGGCGGATATTATCCGCCCGCAAGTAATAGTGCGAAATTAAAGATAATGATATACTGTAGCGGCGAACCGTGTTCGCCAATCGGTTAAAATGACAGTCAATGACTGTCGGTAAATAAACAGAAAATTTATTTGACATAAAGGAGTAAAATTATGGCACAGAAAGGCGACCTCCTGTCGGTAAGACAGGACATCAGAGTAGTAGACGCAACAATCCGTGACGGCGGTCTTTGTAACGATTTCAGATTTGACGACAAATTTATCAAGGATCTTTACAATGCAAATGTTAAAGCCGGTGTTGATTATATGGAATTCGGCTACAAGGCATCAAAGGAAATCTTTAACGAAGAAGATTTCGGTAAGTGGAAATTCTGTAACGATGCAGATATCAGAAAAATTGTAGGCGACAACAAGACTCCTCTTAAAATCGCTGTTATGGCTGATGTCGGCAGAACAGATTTTAAGAAGGATATTATCGCAAAGAAGGACAGCCCGATTGACCTCATCAGAGTTGCAACATACATCAACGCAATTCCTGCGGCTGTTGAAATGATTGAGGACGCTGCAAAGAAGGGCTACGAAACAACAATCAATATTATGGCTGTTTCAAAGGCAAGAACCGAGGATATTACAGCGGCTCTTGAAACTCTCGGCAAAACTCCAGTAAACGCTTTTTACATTGTTGACAGCTACGGCGCACTCTATCCCGAGGAGTCAAGACGACTTGCAGACCTTTACTGCTCAATTGCCGACAAGTACGGCAAGTCGGTCGGTATTCACGCTCACAACAACCAGCAGCTTGCTTTTGCCAACACAATTGAGGCTATGACTCAGGGTGTCAGCTACCTTGACGCAACCGTTGACGGCATGGGCAGAGGCGCAGGCAACTGTGCGCTTGAACTTCTTCTCGGTTTCCTCAAGAACCCGAAGTATCAGGTTGCTCCTATTCTCAAAATCATTGAGGAGTACACCCACAAGTTTAAGGCTGAGGGCGTTAAGTGGGGTTACGATATTCCGTACCTTCTCACAGGTCAGTACAACACACATCCCCGTCCTGCAATTCAGTTCGTAAAAGAGGACAGACAGGATTATTACAAGTTCTCAAATGAACTTTATGATATTATCAACAGCTAAAAATAATAATTCGTAGGGGCGAACAACAGCATTGTAAAAAAGATATTGCAGTCGGGATATGAATTGTTTGCCCGACCATAGAAAGAATAACAAAAAATGAGGAGAATCACTATGGCATTTGACAGACTTATCGAAAATATTGTAAAAATGCAGAATCCTACGGTTGCAGGTCTTGACCCTAAGCTTGACTATGTTCCCGAATCAATCAAAACAAAATGCTTTGAAAAGTATGGCAAGACGCTTGAGGGTGCGGCTGCTGCACTTTTTGAATTCAACAAGGCGCTTATTGACGCACTTTATGATATTGTTCCTGCCGTAAAGCCACAGGCTGCATATTATGAAATGTACGGCTGGCAGGGTGTTAAGGCTCTTTGCGACACAATCGCTTATGCAAAGTCAAAGGGTATGTTCGTTATCACAGACGGCAAGCGTAATGATATCGGCACAACTATGGAGGCATATGCTACGGCACACCTCGGTCATACGGATGTTGCAGGCGAAAGTATTGACGCATTCGGTGCAGACGCACTCACGGTAAACGGCTACCTCGGAACAGACGGTATAAAGCCGCTTGCAAAAATTTGCGATTCGGACGACAAGGGCATTTTTGTTCTTGTAAAAACTTCAAACCCAAGCTCGGGCGAACTTCAGGATATGAAGCTTGAAACAAATGAGAGCGTTTATGAGCATATGGGCAAGATGTGCGAAGGCTGGGGCGAAGACCTTATGGGTAAGCATGGCTATTCGGCAGTAGGTGCAGTTGTGGGTGCAACATATCCCGAACAGCTCGGTGAAATGAGAGCAAAACTTCCGCACACATTTTTCCTTGTTCCCGGTTACGGTGCTCAGGGCGGCGGTGCCGATGATGTTAAAAACGCATTTGACGAAAACGGTCTTGGTGCAATCATCAACTCAAGCCGCGGCATTATGTGTGCATGGAAAAAGCAGGGGCTTACAGAAGATGATTTTGCCGTTGCCGCTCGTAAAGAGGCTGAGCGTATGAGAGATGAAATCGTTGGTTGCATCGGCAAAATTAAGCTTGGCTGATTAATTTGCACAACAGAATCACGAAATTTTTCGATTTTTATGCTTTAGTGCTATGAATTTATTGACTTTAGCGTGCTAAAAGCGTATAATTGAAATGTATTTATTTTTACAACTATATTTTTAAATTTTCTTTAAAAAGGGAGATATCAGAAATGGCAAGAGTATATAATTTTTCGGCAGGTCCTTCAATGCTGCCTGAGTCTGTGCTTAAAAAAGCAGCGGCAGAAATGCTCGACTACGAAGGCAGTGGTCAGAGCGTTATGGAAATGTCACACCGCTCAAAAATTTACGGTACAATTATTGAGGGTGCAGAGGCTCTTTTGAGAGAGGTTATGAACATTCCTGACAACTACAAGGTTCTTTTCCTTCAGGGCGGTGCGTCAACACAGTTTGCGGCTATCCCTATGAACCTTATGACAAAGAGCGGTAAGGCTGATTATGTTATTACAGGTCAGTGGGCTAAAAAGGCTCATGCAGAGGCTGCCCGTTACGGTCAGGCTAATGTTGTTGCTTCATCGGCTGACAAGACCTTCACATACATTCCAAAGCTTGATCCTTCAACATTCACAAAGGACGCTGACTATTTCTACATTTGCATGAACAACACAATTTACGGTACTGTTTATCACGAGCTTCCCGACACAGGTGATGTTCCGCTCGTTGCAGATATTTCTTCCTGTATTCTTTCAAGACCGATTGATGTTTCAAAATTCGGCGTTCTCTATGCAGGCGCACAGAAGAACATGGCTCCGGCAGGTCTTACGGTTGTTATCGTTCGTGAGGATCTTATCGGCAACGCTATGGATATCACTCCTACAATGCTTAACTGGAAAACTCACGCTGACAACGGTTCAATGTTCAACACACCGCCTTGCTACACAATCTATATTGCAAAGCTTGTTCTTGAGTGGATTAAGAACGAGGTTGGCGGTCTTGATAAGATGTATGAAATCAACAAGAAGAAGGCTGACCTTCTCTACGGTTTCCTCGATTCTTCAGAGCTTTTCAAGGGTACTGTTGTTCCCGAGGATCGTTCGCTTATGAATGTTCCGTTCGTTACAGGTGACGCTGACCTTGATGCTAAATTCGTTAAAGAGGCTACTGAAAACGGTCTTGTTAATATCAAGGGTCATCGCACAGTCGGCGGTATGAGAGCTTCAATCTACAACGCTATGCCTTATGAGGGCGTTGAAAAACTCGTTGAGTTTATGAAGAAGTTCGAGGCTGAAAACAAGTAATTATTGAATATTATGATATAACGGGCGAACGCTGTTCGCCTGTTATTGTAAATTCTTAAAATAAAAAATTAAAAAGGATTGATTTTGATGTATAACATTCTTACATTAAACAAAATCGCCGCTATCGGCACAAGCCGTCTCGGTGATAACTATAAATACGGTGACGATGTTCAGAACCCTGACGCAGTTCTTGTAAGAAGTGCCGCAATGCACGATATGGAATTTGCCGATAACCTTCTTGCAATTGCAAGAGCAGGCGCAGGCACAAACAACATTCCGAAGGATAAGTGCAGCGAGCAGGGCATTGTTGTTTTCAATACACCGGGTGCTAACGCAAACGCTGTTAAGGAGCTTGTTATCGCAGGACTTCTTCTTTCAAACCGTAAGGTTATTGAGGGTTATGAATGGGCAAAGACTCTCAAGGGCAACGGTGCAGCTGTCGGTAAGATGGTTGAAAAGGGCAAGAGTCAGTTTGTCGGTCCCGAAATCAAGGGTAAGACCCTCGGTGTTATCGGCCTTGGAGCAATCGGTATTCTTGTTGCAAATGCCGCTGTTGCTCTCGGTATGAATGTAATCGGCTTTGACCCGTTTATGTCTGTTGGCAACGCTCTCAAGCTTGCTCCTACAGTTAAGCTCATGAAGAGCGCAGAAGATGTTATGGTAAATTGCGACTATCTCACAATCCATGTTCCGCTTACTGACGACACAAGAGATATGGTTGATGCCGATATGATTGCCAAGATGAAAGACGGTGTTCGTATTCTCAACTTCAGCCGTGACGGTCTTGTTAATTCAACAGCTGTTCTTGAGGCTGTTAAGAGCGGCAAGGTTGCCAAGTATGTTACAGACTTTGGAACAGACGATATCCTCGGTGAAGAGAATATTATCTGCCTCCCACACCTCGGTGCATCAACTCCCGAAAGTGAAGAAAATTGTGCTGTTATGGCTTGTGATCAGGTTAAGGAGTACCTCGAGAACGGTAACATCATCAACTCCGTAAACTATCCTGCAATTTCACTTGCAAGAACAAATGCTGACGATACCCGTTTCTGCGTTGCTCACAAGAATGTTCCAGAGCTTCTCAAGAAGGTTCTCACACAGATCAGCGGCAATGTTGAAAATATGCTTTCAAAGAGCCGTGGCGACTATGCTTACACAATTATTGATGTTGCAGGCGCCGGTGCAGATGACCTTGCAAAAATCGCAGCAGTTGACGGCGTAATCAGAGTTCGTGCAATCTGATTTTGATTTTAATTGAGCTTTAATGTTGTAAAAAATTATCCGAGCATTGTTTTGATGCTCGGATTTTTTGCGTTTATTTGTACAAATGGTTACAATGCTACACTCGGACATAATATGTTTTTGATATCACAAACTGTCTGCACGAACGGGGTGCGGTGGTACACCGACCAGATGGTATTTTTTTGCATTGGCAATTATAAATGTTACGGAAATTGCAACGGCACACAATTCTGCAACGGGCAATGCCGACCATACACCGTTTATGCCTATAAACATCGGCAAAATCAGCATTGCGGCACACTCGAAAACAAGCGTTCTTGCAACTGAAATTACGGCTGAAATCTTGCCGTTGTTGAGTGCGGTGAAAAGTCCCGATGCGAAAATATTCATTCCGCACAACAGATAATTTATTGCAAAAATTCTGAATCCGCTGAGTGCAATCTGCTGAATTTTTTCGTCGCCTGCCGAGAAAATTCCGACAAGCGGTTCTGCAAAAAATTCAGATGCCGTAATCATTGCAACCGAAATTATCAGCGTGATTTTTATGCATAATTTGAACAGCTTTTGCAGTTTTTCGTGATTTTGTGCGCCGTAGTTAAAGCTGATGACGGGTGAAACTCCCGAAGTGAATCCAAACGAAACCGCAGTGAAAATAAAGTGAATGTACAAAATAGCACTTATAGCCGCAACGCCTTTTGCGCCTGCAAAGTGCATCATTTGAATGTTGAACAGCGCTGTTGTCACGGCTGTTGAAAGATTTGTCACAGCCTCTGACGAGCCGTTTGCCATTGCAAAGAGGATTTCACTGACCTTGAATTCAGGCTTGCCAAAGTGCAGAGTTTGCTTCTTGTTGAAAAAGAGCAAAAGCGGAATTGCACCCACAGCCATTCCGATAATGGTGCCGAGTCCTGCGCCGATTATTCCAAAATCCCACACTGCCATAAAAAGAATGTCAAGCACAATGTTTGTGCAACCCGACAGTATCGAGAAAACAAGCATGATATGTGGCTTGTCTGCTGTTACAAGGTACGATTGGTTGAGCATCTGCCAGCACATTACAAAGCCATACGGAATCATAACGCTGCCGTAGTCAATGCAGTAGGGGAGAATCTTTTCGTTTGAGCCGAACATCATGTACATGGGTTCGGCAAAAATTGTGAACAGCACAGCAATGATAACAGAAATGACCGTTGCCGTGATTGCAACACCGGACATAAGTCGGTTTGCCTCCTCCTGTTTGCCTTCTCCCATTTTCTTTGCGATTATAGCATTTGAGCCTGTTGAAAACATTAAGCCCACAGCCATAAATACGAGCGTGAACGGATATACAATATTGATTGCGGACAATGCGTCACTTCCGACACAGTTCGCAACAACGATTCCGTCAACAACAGTGTAAAGTGACATAAAAACCATCATAAGAACGGTTGGCAGAGTGAACTTCAGAATCGTTTTTGCCTTAATAGGTTTTGCATAAATTGATGTTGCCATAAAACTTCCTTACCCTCAAATTTATATTTTTCACAGACCATTCAAACGATTGTATCATAACTTTGTCGCAATTACAACTGATTTGTCTTTTTTTGTAAAATATGCTATTATATACAGACTTAAAAGCGAAAAAAGGGACGGTTTTATGTTTAAGGGCGCAGTTTTTGATATGGACGGGCTTATGATTGACAGCGAAAGGCTTGTTTATTCAATTTGGCAGGAAATGCTTGATGAGGACGGCAAAGAGTTTAATCTTGACATTTTCAAAAAGACAATCGGACTTCGCAGTGAGGATTCCTACGAATATTACAAGTCGGTTTACGGCGATGATTTTGACTATCCTGCTTACAAGGCGGAGTCGAGAATCCGCTATTTTAAGCGTATCGAAAAGAACGGTGTGCCTGTAAAAAAGGGCTTGTACGAAATTTTTGATTATTTAAAATCAGTCGGTTGTAAAATTTCGCTTGCAACTTCAACCTCGTCACAAACGGCTTTGAAGATTATGAAGAAAATCAATCTCTATGATAAATTTGACGCATTCGTGTGCGGTGATGATGTTAAAAACGGCAAGCCCGATCCCGAGGCTTTTTTGATTGCCGCAAAGAAGCTCGGACTTGAGCCGGTGGACTGCGTTGCGTTTGAGGACAGCATTAACGGCATAAAATCTGCACATGCCGCAGGTATGACCACGGTTATGGTTCCCGATTTGTCAGAGCCGACAGACGAAATTAAACCGATGATAGATTTTTTGTGTACGGATTTAAGCGAAGCGATAGAACGAATTTCAAATTGAAAATTGAAAATTGAAAATGGAAAATTAATGTCGTGTAGATAGTTTGTAAATATTAAAAACATTTATGCCCGAGCGTAGCATTGTAATTGTTCATACAATTCTGTTGTTCGCCCGTTCGTGTGCAATGCACACGATTGCACGCAATGCGTGCAAAATTGAATACACAGTTTTCATCACATCAAAACACATTACTGCGAACATAATATTTCATCAAGGCGGGCTAACGAGGTTCGCCCCTACAGGCAATACACAATTTTCATCACATCAAAGCATATTATATAAACATAAACATATTTTGACATAATGAAAGCTGTGCGTTATTTTACAGCAGTATTACAGAAATGTTGCAACATTTATGACTGCAAAATCTGCGGTCGGCAGTGTTCCGGAATCATATGATTTAACAAAACAAAAGGTCAGGTTTTACCCGACCTTTTTATGATGTTTATTAGGATGATTTGGTATTTGTCAGCTTTGCGAGAAGGTCAAGAATTTTGAAATACAGCCAAATTACCGTAAAAGCAAGACCGAAAGCGGCTGACCATTCGTATTTTTTCGGAAGTCTGTTTTCAACTGTCTGTCTGATTGTTTCAAAATCACACAAGAGAAACAGCGTTGCGATGATAATTCCCAAAACGCTGAAACCGATACAAATTAACGGATTTGTTGTAACAAAGGCAACAAGCGGTCTTGTTGCAGGGATGAGCGCAAGGATAAGAACTGCAAGAGAAGATAAAACAGATGTGATGAACAAGGCGAAAATTACCGTGCGAACTTTTTTGCCCGGGCGAACCTTACCTGTTGCATAAATTGCGAGCATAGCAAGTACAAGCACGATTGTTATTATGAGAGCAAGTCCCATAACCCCTTGATATTGCTGAGGTGCAACATATGAAAGAAATCCGAGCAATGCGCCTTGGCACAGACAGTAGATTGTGCCGAGTACAGGAGCGGTTGATCTTACAAATGCCACAATGAACGGCAGAATTATCGAAAGAATTGCCGCACCCAATCCAATGAAAAGCGGCGTCATATGTAGGGTTGAAACATAGTTGTCAAATTCAATGTCAAATGATTCGCCTGTGTTGAAAACATTAAGCGAAAGATAGAGATACAGTACATATCCCACTCCCGACATGAGGAGAAAGTACAATGTTTTTACGGCAATTCCGCCGTAGCTTGCACAATTGTCCGACTGTTCCGCTACTTTGGAAAGCTTGCGGATTACAGGATTTGTACCGATAACAGAGTTGTTACCGCCTTTGTTGCTGTTGTTTTGATTAAGTGTTCTGCCCATAAAATGCCTCCTTGTGAATGGTATTATTATCATACTATATAAATTACGACAAAACCAATCAAATATTGCGTTTTGTTTTCTGTTCGTACCGCATTATTATCTGTCTGTGAAAGATTACAAATAATTACAAGCGGTTACAATTTACAAATTTCGTGTTAATTCTACGAGATTATTATACACATTTTCCACATAGTTTTCAACAATTGTTGAAAAAGAATGGCAATGCCTGTTGAGCGTTGCTACGGTTACTGCGGAAAAGGGTAAAATGAAAAATAATTATTGATAACAGCACGATAATATGTTATACTTTGGTAAACAACAATCTTTACGGAGGACAAAATGAAGAAAATTATAAATAAAAAGTCACTCAAGGGTGCGCTTGCTGTTATGTTATGTGCCGTTATGGCGTTTTCTGTCTGTGCCTGTAACTTTGACTCTGACACAGAACCAACCAAAACGGATGCACAAATTCAGTTTGATAAATATTGTGACGATTTGTTTTCGGAAGAACTTGAGGATGACGCTCTTACCGCACATTTTGACATTTCAAATCCGTCGGACTACGGTCTGAAATATGACGAGGAGGACTATACCCTCGGTCATGTGTCCGATGAAGATACAAAAGAATCCTTTGATGAACTGAAAAAGGCAAAAACGGATTTGGAGGAGTTTGACCGTTCGGGACTTACTTCTTCTCAAAAGCAGACATATGACACCCTTGAAAGCTACTTTGAAATTCAGCTTTCATATGAGGGTACAACAGAATTGCAGAGCATATTTGCACCGCAGTCGGGAGTTGTTGCAAACCTCTTTACCACCCTGTCCGAGTTTACTTTCTATGAAAAGGATGATACCGACCTTTACCTTGCTGTTTTGAAGGACACAAAACGCTATATGGACGAGTGCATTGAGTTCACAAGGAAACAGGCTGAGGACGGTTACTTTATGGCTGAAGATATTGCACAGCAGTCAATTGACGAGTGCGAAAAGCATATTAAGAATGACAAGTCCGTGCTTGTTGACGAGTTTGAGTTGAGAATAAAGTCACTCGGTCTTAGCGATTCCGAGAAAAAGACTGTTGTCGAAACCAACAAAAAGTATTTTGAAGAATACTACATTCCTGCTTTGAAATCAGCAAATTCAGCACTTGAAAGTCTCAAAAAATCAGGCAAAAACGAAGAAGGTCTTTGCGGTTACGGCAAAATCGGCAAAAAGTATTATGAGGCAATTGTCAGGGACAAAACAAGCAGCAGCATGACTCCCGAGGAGCTTAAGTCATACCTTACAAACAGCTTTACAAAGGTTGGAATGAGCATGAGCAATGTTTCACAGGATGACTTGAGCAAATTTCAGGACTACAAACCCGACTTTAAGGACGCCGATGAGGTGCTTGAATTTTTGATTGAGAATATCGAGGAGGACTTTCCGACTCCCGTTACAACATCTTACACGGCAGATTATATGAGCGATTCCGCAAAGAGCGACAATGTGGGAGCGTACTATGTTCCGGGTCGAATTGACGATACAAGCGTTAATATCATCAAAATCAACCCCGACTTTGCAAATAAGGGTATGACTCAGATGTACACAACTCTTGCCCATGAAGGCTATCCCGGTCATCTTTATCAGTTTACCGCATCAAATGCAAACAAGGATATCCCGAATGTCCGCAAGATTTTAAGCTTTATGGGCGCAACCGAGGGTTGGGCGCAGTATGCCTCGAAATGTACGCTTGATTACCTTGATACGAGCGATGGCATTAAGAAGCTTATCTACGCAAATGATATTCTCGGCTACATTCTCTATTCCATGGTCGATGTCGGTGTGAACTACAACGGCTGGGATTATGAAAAAGTCAAGGAGTATATGTCAACGGCACTCGGTTCGGCTGACGATGAGAGCGTTACAGCCGCAACAAAAGAGGCGTATGACCTTGCCCGTTCAAATCCGGGGTATTTTCTCCCCTATACCGTAGGCTACCTCAAGATGATTGATATGCGTGAAACAGCCGAAAGCGAGCTTGGCTCAAGCTTTGACGCAAAGGAATATCACACATTCATTATGAATCTCGGAATCACAAGCATTGATGTCTATGAAAAAGCCCTTGATATGTGGCTTGAAAGCAAAAAGTAAATTTTTGGTGATAATCTTGAATATTTTTTACAGGTATGATATACTTAACTCATTGATATGATAAATCTAAATTGGTATGGATTTTTCTAAGATGTGATTCTTATTTTCGCCATACACTCATTATGGGTGTATGGCGATTTTTATTTTACGCAAGGGGTGTTAATATGGGCGTTAAAACGGAAAACAAAATGGCTTATGAACCTGTCAACAAACTTATAATTCAAATGTCGGCACCGCCGCTGATTTCAATGTTCTTTCAGTATTCATACAACCTTGTTGACAGTATGTTTGTTGCGGGGATAAATGAACAGGCACTTGCGGCAGTATCGCTTGCATTCCCGATTACAACGCTTATGAATGCGTTGTCCGTGTGGATAGGTGTGGGTGTTAATGTTTTGATTGCAGGTTATTTGGGACAGAAAAATCAGCAAAAGGCAAATTCTGCAGCGGCTCTCGGAGTGGTAATTTCGGTAGTTGTCGGAGTGCTGATAAATTTCCTTTCGCTTTTCATAATAAATCCCTATTATTCGGCTTTTACGCAAAACAAAGAGATTTTTGAATACGGAATTGCGTATATGAGCGTCTGCGTTTTTATGCAGATACCAAATATGGTGCATATTGTAATTCAAAAAATACTTCAGGCAACAGGCAATATGATTGCTCCGATGTGGTTTCAAATTGCAGGTGTTGTATTCAATTTTGTGTTTGACCCTTTGCTCATTTTCGGCATAGGTCCGTTTCCGAAAATGGGTGTGGTCGGAGCTGCAGTTGCCACGGTTTTAGGCTATGTTGTTTCAACAATCATTGCGTTGATACAGCTGTTTCTTACAAAACAAAAGGTTAAGCCGGTGTTTAAAAACTGCCTTGAACCGAAGATGATAAAGCTGATATTTTCCTACGGATTGCCCTCGTTTGTTATGAATGCGTTGGGAGCATTCACCGTGAATTTTGCAAATATGTTTTTGGTGCGATATTCGGACACGGCGGTTGCATTTTTCGGAGCATATTTCAAGGTTCAGCAGTTGATTTTTATGACGGTGAACGGACTAATTCAAGGCTGTTTGCCTATAATGCGGTTTAATTACAGAGCAAAAGAGTACGGTCGCCTTAAACAAGCAAATAAGAGCGGAACAATTATCGCGACTGTTATGATGATTGTCGGTATGCTCTTGGTGCTGATTTTCCCGAAAGAGATATTGTTTTTGTTTTCGGCATCGGAAGAAATGTGTGCTTTTGGAGTGCCGGCAATGAGAATTATGTCACTCGGATTTGTGTTCAGCGGCTTTTCCGCAATGATTGCAACCTATGAACAGGCAACAGACAGTATTATGCCCGGCGTTGTAGTTCAACTGTTGCGACAGGGCGTTCTGTTAGTCCCCGTAATTTGGCTTTTAAACAGCGCTGTTCAAATGACAGGCATATGGCTTGCGTTCCCAATTACAGAATTTGTCACATTTCTTGTTGCTGTTGTATTTGCAAAAATTAAAAATCATTGAATAAATAAAAATAACAACCGCCAAAACCAGATATAACGGATTTTGGCGGTTGTTTGTTATTTAAAATATGTTTAATTTTAAATTGTTTTTGCAAAAACATTATCAGATGATTTTGCTCTGAAAATTGTTTTTACGAGCAGGAATGTTATATAAACATAAAGTGCGGTGTAGATGATTGCCGTAAATTTAAGGCTAATAAGCTCGTAGGAGAACAGATAGTAGCAATAGCCTCTCAGGCTTATAAGCGTTGACACAATCGGAATCCACAAATGCTTTGCACTTACCGCCGCATAGACAATTAAAATAATGTCAAGCAGATAACCGTAGCGTTCGTGCATTGACGAAAGGAACATGATACAGGTGAACACAGTCCACGCTGTTGTCAGAAGAAAAGTTTCAAGGTTTTTCAAATCAACCTTTTTATAGATGATAATGCACATCATAATTCCGAGTACGGCAATTGTCAGAAAGACCGAAAACTGCTTGAACAGATAATAATATGTAATATCGTTTCCGTCACATATGAGTGCATAAAAGTTCGGACAGTTCATCTGAATAAGCTTTCCGTAGTCGGTCTGTTCCGCATATATTGTGATGATATCGATAAACGGTCTACCCATAATAATTGCAGGCAGGCACATTATCACATCAACCGCAGGGATTATAAAGAAATGCAGAATCGAAATTTTCTTTGTCGAAATCCAGTAATAAAGCAGAACGGGAATGATGAATACGGTTTGCAGCTTGAACGCAAACGCAATGCCGATGAACACAAACGATGCAATCGGCTTGTCTTTGTGCAAAAACAGGATTGCAAGGATTATAAACGAGGTGTAAATTGAATCGCACTGCGCCCAAAACGATGAGTTAAAAATCACCGTTGCCGAAAGAAGTACGGCTGAGTAGGTGAGTATCGCTTTGAGCCGTCGGTTATTCTTTGCAAACGAATAAACAAGCATTGCGGTTGAAATTGCAAGTACAAAATCGAATATTATTGATACGATTTTGTACGCATACAGAGCATTTAGCGGCAAAAGAGTCATAAGATAGATTATGACTTGATACGGAATGTTGTAGTTGCCCACCTGAGTTGCAAGCCCCGTAAAATCATTCAGCTTGATTATGCTCCACCACGAATTTAAAAAGCTGTTGAAATCATCGCTTTGAAAATCCATTCCGCAGACTCTGAGGAAAATTGCAATAATCGTTACCGCAACGAGTAAAAATAAAAGAATGTGTTTTTTTATAAAGTCAATGACTTTGCTTTCTGCTTTTGTCATAGAGAAAATTCCTGTTCGGGTTTAAATAAAACCGATTTTCTTCATAACCTTGCCCATTGTGCGGCTGCTGATTTTAAGGGCAATTTCATCGGCTTTTCTGTAACAGCTTTCAAGATATGCCTTGTCTGCAACAAGCTTTTCGTAGCGTTCACGAATCGGACGAAGTTCTTCAACAACTGCCTCGCCTACAGCTGTCTTGAAGTCGCCGTAGCCCTTGCCGTCAAAATCCTTTTCAATCTGCTCGTATGAAAGACCTGTAACTGCGCTGTAAATTGCCATAAGGTTATTTACGCCGTCTTTGCCCTCCGCATAGCGAACCTTTGCCTCGCTGTCCGTAACGGCTCTCTTGAACTTCTTCATTATAACCTCGGGTGCATCAAGAAGATGTACACAGCCGTTGACATTTTCATCGGACTTGCTCATCTTTCTTGTCGGGTCCTGAAGACTCATAACCCTTGCACCGTTCTTTGGAATGAAACCGTCAGGAATCTTGAACACATTGCCGTAAATACCGTTAAAACGCTCTGCAATGTTTCTTGTAATTTCAATGTGCTGTTTCTGGTCTGCACCGACAGGTACTTTGTCAGCCTGATAGAGAAGAATGTCGGCAGCCATGAGTACGGGATATGTGAAAAGACCTGCGTTGATGTTGTCGGCATGCTTTGCAGACTTGTCCTTGAACTGCGTCATTCTTGAAAGCTCGCCGAACTGTGTGTAACAGCTGAGTGCCCATGCAAGCTCTGCGTGAGTGTGAACATGACTCTGAATGAAGAAAAGGCTTTTTTCAACATCAATACCGCAAGCCATAATTGAAGCATAAGCGTCAATTATATTCTTACGCATAACGGCAGGAGTCTGTCTTACCGTGATTGTGTGTAAATCTGCAAGAGCGTAAATGCAGTCGTATTCGTTCTGCATTGTAACCCAGTTGCGAACCGCACCGAGATAGTTTCCGAGTGTAATTGTTCCGCTGGGTTGTATTGCGCTGAATACAACCTCTTTTTTTGTCTGATTTTCCATTATTCCCCTCCGTGATTAAAGACTGTTTGCATACTCGCCGAGGATTTTTATTCCTCTTTCAAGCTGTTCGTCAGTCGGTGTTGAAAAGTTTATTCTGAAACTGTGACAGGTTTCGTTTTCGTCAGTTAAAAATGCGTTGCCCGGAACTACGCAAACCTTTTTGAGAACGAGTTCTTTGCAGAAATTCGGCATATCAATATCCTCGGGCAAGTCACACCAAATGAAAAGACCGCCGTCAATTTTATGATATGTGATTTTCGGTGCGCAGTATTTGTCAAGAAGCTCCATGCAGAAGTTCGCTTTCTTTGTGTAGATTTCACGAAGCTTTGCAAGATGAGCGTTGAAGTCATACTTTGTGATGAATTCATCGCATACATATTGTGCCCAGATGTTTGTATGTACATCGTTGCCCTGTTTGCACACAACAAGCTTTTGAAAAATCGGCTTTGGTGCAATTGTGTAAGCAACACGCATACCCGGTGAAATTACCTTTGAGAATGAACCGGCATAGATTACAATTCCGTCCGTATCAAAGCTTTTTATGTTCGGAACATATTCACCGCTGTAACGCAGGTCGCCGTACGGGTTGTCCTCAATGATGAGAACACCGTATTTTTTGGCAAGCTCATAAACTTTCTTACGCTTTTCAAGGCTCATTGTAACACCCGAAGGATTTTGAAAATTCGGAATTGTGTAAATAAGCTTTGCGTTCGGATTGGCTTTTAAAGCCTCTTCAAGCTTCTCTGTGCTCATACCGTCAGGCTCAACGGGAACACCTGCAAGCTTTGCGTTGTAGCTTCTGAATGTGTTGAGCGAGCCGATGAATGACGGTGCCTCGCAGATTACAACATCGCCCTCGTTTACAAGAGCCTTTGAGCATAAATCCATAATCTGCTGTGCGCCTGTTGTGATGAGAATGTCGTCATTGTCGGAGCCTGTGTTATGCTCCTTTTTCATATATTCCGTAAGGTGCTTTCTCAGCGGAGTGTAACCCTCCGAAACGCTGTACTGCAAAACCGAAATCGGATCTTCTGCAAAAACCTTTGCCGAGATTTCCGCAATCTCCTTTGAGGGAAATGCATCGGGCGACGGGTTTCCTGCCGAAAGCGATACAACGCTCGGATCGGCGGCATATTTGAAAATTTCTCTGATAGCACTCGGCTTCAGGCTTGAAACCCTGTCGGAAAACCTGTATTCCATAAAAATATCTCCTTTTAAGATGATAAGGATTTTTTAAAATTCCATACCCTGTAATTCTATCACGAATTGCATATATGTTCAAGAAATTTGACTGTTTTTACTGCGATTTTATTCAAAAAATGTGTAATTTATTATTTTGCGTTTGTAAATGTTAATTCACGGAAATTGTATTTTTTGTGCTTTTTGTATTGTTTTTGATGAGTTTCTGTTGTATAATCTAAGTGATAATGTCCTTACGGTCAGAGCAAGGCTTGCTTTGATTCAAACAGGAGTACACTGCGAGTAATTAATACACTTATATAATTCATTGAATTCAAATTGAATTTAAAAATCTTCAGTTTGGGAGAATAACACTATGAGCAGAAGAAACGATTACGATTATTTTGATCTTGATAATTTCGATGACAGCATTGATTCCCGTGAATATCGTCGCAGACAGCAACAGCGCCGTCCTGCAAGCTATGCCGCAAGACCGTCGTCACAGCGTTCCGTCAGAAGACCTGTAAAAAGAAGAAACAAAAGAAGAACCAGAAACAGAATTATTATCGTTGCGAGCGCATTGATAATTCTGTTTGTTATTATTTTTATTATAACTTCAATTTTTAAGGGCTGTTCAAAGGAAGACGCCCTTGCAAGCGTTCCCACGGGAACAGTTGGCACAACGGCATCTCCCGACGAAACCGCAAAATCTTCGACCGCTAACAAAGCAGACGAGCTTTCCCCTACATACTTTATGACACCGAGCATAAAGGACGACAATAAAAACGGAACTCTTTCATACAGTATTTATGTGTGGAACAAAACAGGCTACGAATTGTTCAGCAGTGATGATGCAAGAGCACAGAACTATGCTCAGACAATCAACGGCTTTGCAGACAAGTTCGGCAGTTCCGTAAAGGTTTATGATATGATTGTTCCTAACCATACCGAAATGGGACTTCCGCAAAGACTCAAAGACAGCGACGCTCCGTCAACCTCACAGGCTGACAACATCAAGGCAGCTTATGCGGCTCTTTCCGATAAGGTAACTCCGATTAACTGCTACAACCGTCTTGCGGAACATAATACAGATTACATCTACTTTAAGAGCGACCACCATTGGACAGGCCTCGGCGCTTACTATGCTTACACAGCATTTGCCGATACAAACGATTTGCCTGTTCTTTCGCTTGATGATTGCGAGGAACAGAAAATTGACGGCTTTACAGGCTCGTTTACCAACTCGGCAGACGGTCTTGACAGCGATACGGTAAGTTATTGGAAGTTCCCTTATAATGTAACAATGGATATCACACAGGCAGACGGTTCTTCCGCAAGCTATGACAGTCCCTACTATGAAGCCGCAGAGGGCGGTTCAAACACCTACGGTGTGTTTATTATGGGTGATAATGCCCTCACGGTTCTGAAATCAGCTTCGGAAAATGCGGCGGCAGGCAAGAAGATTGCCGTTGTAAAGGAAAGCTACGGCAACGCTTTTGTTCCGTATCTCACCAATAACTACGAAGAAGTTCATGTTATCGATTTCAGATATTTCAAACAGAATCTTGTTGATTACTGCAAAACCAACGGAATTGACGAGGTGCTTTTTATGAACGGTGTAATGAGTGCCAACACTCAGGTTCAGCTTGACAGTATGAGCGGACTTTTTAACTGATATCATATCGGGTAAATTCTTGTAAGGAGGTGTATGCCGATGATAGCAGACAGCGTGAAGGTGAGCGTGTTCGGAAAAATAAGCGATAAGCTGTATTCGGCACAAATTACCTCCGTTTCAGGACGCTGTAAAAGTGCGTATGTGATTTCGCACAAACCCGTAACAGAATATTTTGAGGGCATCGTGGTTGCCGTTGCCGAATTTGACGGCCTTGACGGCGAGCGTCCGATAATCTCACAATACGGTGAGGTGTTTTATGAGCCCGAACTGCGACAGGTGCTTTCAAAACTGAAAAATATTAAGCTGAAAAGCATTGTGTGCCTTTACGAAAAGTCGTGCGGTGCGGTTATTTTCTACAAAAGCAGACAGAACACGAAAATTCTGCTTGTAAAGAACAGCAACGGCAGATATTGGAGCTTTCCGAAGGGACATATTGAAGACGGTGAAAACGAACATCAGACAGCAATCCGTGAAATTAAAGAGGAAACAGGTCTTGATGTCGTGATTGAAAAGGGCTTTCGTGAAATCAGCGAATACTGTCCTTTCGGTAAAATTCGCAAACGGGTTGTCTTTTTCCTTGCACAGGCATTTACGGATAATGTCAAAATTCAGGAGGAGGAAATTGACAGTTATATTTGGGTTGATTTGCAACAGGCACGAAAAATGTGCTCCTATGATAATGATTTGAGGATTATTGAGAAAGCTGAAACGGCGATTCATCTTCTCAGAAACTAAAAGCCGACAATTTAACACGAAATTTACAGGTACACGGCGGTGTGCCTGTTTTTTTGATTTTATAAAACATTTTCTGTAAATTAAAAATGTTGAAAAAAAGCAAAAAATACCACTTGACATGTGGATTATACAGAATGTAATCTAATTTCCCCGTTACAATCCTGTATCCAAAAATGTGGAAAACCTATTTTTTTAATGTTAAAAGTTACAACTTTGTAAATTTCGTGTAGTATCGGGATTTTTTAACATCACTTTCAACACTTTCAACATAGTTTTCCACATTGATGTTCAAAATGTTGAGTTATACAGAATGTATAAGTGCAAATTTAGAAAAATAAATCGCAAATTCGTGATTCAAAAAAACATTTTTTTCTGCGATTCAAATTGTGACAAGGTAATATATGACAATCTATACTCATAAAATACATCGGCGAGGTGTGTTTTATGAAAAAGGAAACCGTGAAAATGAGGTTTTGGGGGCTTGTCATTGTTCCGTTGATGATAATTGTGTTCAAAAATCTTTATTCGCTGACAAACGGTGCGTTGCTCGGCATATTTTTCGGTGCTGTAAACGGCAGTATGTGGGAGCAGACCAAGGTCGTTATGCTTTCCTACCTTGTGTGGAGTCTTGTTGAGGCAATCGGAAAACGCTCGGGATTCCATCGCTTTGCCGTGTCAAGAATAATTTCGCTGTGGTTTGTCGGAATATTCTGTCTTGCGTCATATCTGCTAATTTATGCACTCGGCGTTGAAAGTGCAGGTCTGCCAAGGTTCATTTGTGCAATTGCCGTGTGTTTTTCTGCGTTTGCACTCAGCGCAAGGCTTGAATACGGCGAAAGAAAAATTGAACAGCTTTTTTTGCCCTGCGTGTTTATGATGTTGCTTTTGATTGCCGTGTACTGCAGTTTTACAGTATTCCCTCCGCACATGATACTTTTTGAGGACATACAAACGGGAATGTACGGCATAATTCCCGAATACATCGACTCCGGAGCGATTGCTCTTGATACATTGTACAGAGTTTGAGTTTTTAAAAACAAATGGCTTAAAAGTATTTAATAATTTGAATTGTTATGTTATAATAGATAGCAAAATGAAGTGGTGTGTCCCATGCAGACACAAAAAATAAAAAGGAAACCGAATAAGGCTGATTATGATGAAAAACGAAAGATTTGAAAATACAGAACAAAAGCCTGATGTGATTGCAGGGCGAAATCCTGTAAGCGAGGCTGTTCGCAGTAATCGCCCGATTGACAAAATTCTTGTTGCAAAGGGTGAAAAGAGCGGTGCGATTGTGGGAATCCTCGCAAAAGCCCGTGACAAGAAAATTCCCGTTAAGGAAGTTGACCGCACAAAGCTTGATTATGTGAGCGGCGGCGCAACTCATCAGGGTATTGTCGCATTTGCGGCGGCAAAGGATTATTCAACGGTTGACGATATCCTCGAATATGCCGAAAGCAGGGGCGAAGCTCCGTTTGTTGTTGTGCTTGATGAGGTTGAAGATCCGCATAATCTCGGTGCAATAATCAGAACCGCAGAATGTGCCGGAGTTCACGGAATTATTATTCCGAAACGCAGAAGTGCCGGTTTAAGCTACACGGTTGCCAAAGCGTCTGCAGGTGCAATTGAATATATGCGTGTTGCAAGGGTGACCAATATTGCAGTTACACTTGATGAGCTCAAAGAAAAAGGCGTGTGGGTTTACGGTGCAGATATGGACGGCACGGATTATGACGAGTGTGATTTTTCGGGTGCGTGTGCAATTGTTATCGGCAACGAAGGTAAGGGCATTTCAAGACTTGTCCGTGAAAAGTGCGATGTAATAGCGTCATTGCCCATGAAAGGTCAGATAAATTCCCTTAATGCGTCGGTTGCCGCAGGAATTTTGATGTACAAAGCGATGAAAAACCGCTGATTTTGTAGATTGAAAGTTGAAAATGTAAAATTTATGAAAGTATGTAGGGGTAGCCTTGCGACCGCCGCCGGTGGCGGAAAAAGGGAGCAAAGCGCTGTCTGAAATAACGAGCAAAAGGCAGTGCATTTATGCACAACGCATTGCGACTATATTTCAGACGGGAGGATATTATCCGCCCGCATTGATGAAATTTTATGTTTAAATAAAATCATTTGATGATATTGAAGTTGTGTATTCAAATGTCAAAGATTGTAAAAACAGATAGCAACGCTCGGGCGGCATAGTTTCCGATAAATCTAACTATCTGCCCGAGAGTAAATAAAAAGGAGTGAATGCTTTGGCTGATATGGACAAGGACAGGCTTAAAGAGCTTGAAATCGAGAGCATACTTGAAGAAACCCACTATCTTGCCGATCAGGAACGAATGGAGCAGACGGCACAGAAATACCGTGCAAAGCCGAAGATTGAAGAGATTTTCAGCAATGCCGATAAAAAGCCGAGGTTAAAAAATACAAATCCGCTTGATGAATCCGAACCTGATACTTCAAACTCAATAGTCGGGGATAAGACTGCCGCCACAATGCAGGCAGAACTTATAATGGACGGAAATGACGATGACCTTGTGACTCCCGAACAGCTTAAAGCAAAGGCTGAAAAAAAGGCTGCGGAAAAAGCCGAAAAAGCCAAGCGTGAGTATGAGGAGGCAAAGAAAAAAGCCGCCGAGGAAGAAAATAAGATAGTTACCCTCACACCTGAGTATGATGAAAATACAGAATTTTCGGGCGAAGTGCTCGGAGAGGTTGACCAGTTTCGTGACGAGGCTGAAATTAAAAGCTACCATACCATAGATATCGACATTCCCGAGGATAAGCCAAAGGAAAAGACCGAAATCAAAGAAAAGAAAGAGGCTTCGCAGACTCCCGTTCATCAGTTTCCGAATACCGAAAAACCGCCTCGCAAGGTGGTTGCAAAAGTTCCCGTGTATCGTCCCGATGAACCGAGGAATATTCTCAATGTCAAGGCAGGCAGATTTTCCGAGGCTGTAGCGAATGAGTATGAGGAGTATGTGCGTTCAAAGAATCCTTCGGTAATCGCTCATGTGCTTCGTCCCGAGCCGACAATCGTTGATGAGGAGATTGCCCCGACCGAGGAAAAGCATAAGGATAACCGCCCTATAGGCGAAAAGGTTATTTCTGCCCTTGTCGGAATCTTTTCAAAGGATGAATCCGACGATAATGATACCGTAAAAGAGGAAAATTCAAAGCCTGTTGAGGATTATACAGGCGAGGAGGACGAAAAAAGTATTCTCTATGAGCTGAATCATAATATAAGAAAGCTCTTTATGAGAAGTCTGTTGTCGGGAATAATTGCCGCAGTTGTGGTTGTTCTCACAATCGTTACAAGAATTTTTCCGAGTGCAATATGTTCGGCAGTTCCTTTTGCACCGGCGGCATACGCAATTTTGCTGTTTATTCTTATGGCGGCGTCGCTTGTGCTGAACCGTGTGGCAATGCTCAGCGGACTTTCACCGCTTGTGCATATCAAAGGTAATTCCGATACAGCCGTTGCCGTTGCAGGTGCGGCAGGAATGGTTCAGATAATTGTGTCATTCTTCTGCCTTGGCGATTTGAACGGATTTCATGTGAACTACTACACGGTAATTCCTATGCTTGCGTTCTTTGCCAATAATGTGGGAAAGCTTTATATGGTCCTTCGTGTAAAGGACAATTTTAAGTTTGTTTCGTCAAAGGGACAGAAATATGCGTCAAAAATTTACAACAACGAGTCTGTTGCAATGCAGATGATGAGCGGTACTGCCGCCGACCGTCCGATAATTGCCTATCAGCATAAGACCGAATTTCCGTCAAACTTTCTCAAAATATCATATGCACCCGATCCGAGCGAAGATTTGGCGTCAAAGCTTGCCCCGATAACAACAATTGCATCAATAATCATTGCGGTAATGTACGGTGTTGTTAAGCTGTCATTTGCAGACGCTTTGAATGCATTTGCACTTATCACTGCTGTGTCTGTGCCTGTGGCAACACTTCTTTCTGTTAATGCCCCCGTGAGAAAGCTCTGCAAAACTCTGCTTTCCTACGGCTCAATGCTTTCGGGTTATCCGTCGGTAAAGCAGTTCTGCGACAGTACGGCTATAATGATAGATGCAAATGAATTGTTCCCTGCCGAGTCAATCTCGCTTGAGGGCATCAAAACCTTTGAGGATTACGGCATTGATGAATCTCTTCTCTGCGGAATTGCAATTCTTAAAGAGGCTCAGAATCCGATTGCAAATGCTTTTGATTCGGTAGTTGCAGAAACCGAGGAAACACTTCCCGAGGTTGAAAGCGTTCTTTATGAGGATGAAATCGGACTTGTGGGATGGATTAAGAGCGAAAGAATCCTTGTGGGTTCACGCACGCTTATGGAAAAGTACAGCGTGGAAGTTCCGAATATGGAATATGAGGAGAAATATACTTCTCAGGGCAGACAGGTCACATATCTGTCAAGAGCAGGCAGACTTGTTGCAATGTTTGTTACAAGATACACTCCCGACGCTCAGCTCAAGGCTGAAATGCAGAGAGCCGAAACCAACGGCATAAGCTTCCTCATCAGAACAACCGATTATAATGTTACAAATGACCTTGTTGCAAAACTCTACGATTTGTTCTACCGCAGTATCAAGGTGCTTCCGACAGGACTCGGAAATGTTCTCAGGGAGGCTGAGGATACGGTTGAGGAAACCTCCCGTTCATATCTCATTACAAACGGCAAAGCCGCATCGCTTGCCCGTGCAGTTACGGGTTGCGTAAAAATCAAGCACAATATTTCGCTTTCAATTATAATTCAGTTGATTGCCGTAATTTTCGGATTGCTCGTTGCATCAACACTTTCGCTTTATGCCGGTGTACAGGTTATGGGTTCGCTTGAAGTATTGATTTATGCGTTGTTCTGGGGCGCCGCCGCTGTTTTTGCTCCGGCTGTCCAAAAACCGTAGGAAAGGATGTAAAATATGAAAATAGCTCCGTCACTTTTGTCTTGTGACTTTTCAAAAATGGGTGAAGAAATTGAAAGAATGGATCTGGCGGGCGCCGATTGGATGCATCTTGATGTTATGGACGGTCACTTTGTTCCGAACATAACCTTTGGCGCTCCCGTAATCAAGGCGGTAAGAAAGTTCTCAAACCGCCCGTTTGATGTTCACCTTATGATAAGCGATCCGCTTAAATATATTGACGATTTTGCCGATGCAGGTGCGGATATCATCACCTTCCATGTTGAATGCGACTCTGACATTGATGATACAATTGCGAAAATCAAGTCAAGAGGAATCAAACCCGGACTTGTTCTAAAGCCAAACACTCCTGCTTGGACAGTATTTCCGTATCTTGAAAAGCTTGACCTTGTACTTGTTATGACGGTTGAACCGGGCTTTGGCGGACAGAGCTTTATGCCCGAGATGATGCCGAAGGTTAAGGAAATCAAGAGGGAATGCCAACGCAGAGGTCTGAACAATATCCTTATTGAGGCTGACGGCGGAATCGGCAGAGATACCATTGAGCAGGCGTCAGAGGCAGGCGTTGATGTGTGCGTTGCGGGAACAGCCGTTTTCAGAGCCGCAGATCCCGCAAAAGCAATTGAGCTTTTTAAATCATTCTGATAAATTCTGATAATAAGCAAGCCCGAATCCGATATTTCTCGAATCCGGGCTTTTGTTTTTGTAGAAAATCAGTACGGCGGCTTGCCGTCGGCAAATTATATACAATATAAATTTGTATCCCATGCCGGAATATATGGGTGGTGGCGGAGAAAGATTTTGTAATCGGGATTCACGCTGTGAATGTATAGTGCAAGGCGGAAAATATCCTCAAATCTGTGGTATGCCGAAAAATTCAGCTTTGGTTTGCAGTTTTCCATTGTTTTCTGCATACCGATGAGGGTTTCCATATCCGCCCCCTCAACATCGGCTTTAATGTAGCCTGCCGCCATTCCGCAGAGAATCGTATCGACTGTCGCAACCTTTGTTGCAACGCCCTTGTCGGCAATTGCGCTGTTGCGACCGGCCTTGTTGTTGAATATAAGCTCCGTGTTTTTACTGTATGAGCCGAGTTGCCAAAGCGACACATTCGCCATGCCCTTGCAATGAAGTTTCAGCTTTTCAAAATTCTTTGCATTAGGTTCAAATGCGATTATACGCTTGTAACTGCCGTTTGTGTAGTGCAGAAATTCGTCAATCGTGTCGCCGTTGTATGCGCCGAGGTCAACATAGCTTTCGTTTTCACTGAGATTCAGAATATTGCCGAAAGCCTCGTCCTTGTCGGTTGTGACAGGGGGGAGGAGGTCAATTCTGCCTGTGTAGTAGAATTTCAGAATGTTTTCGTAAACCTTTTTTGAAAGGTCATCGGCAAGCAGACTGTATGCACTTTCAATTTGCTTTTTATTTTCGGTAATAAAATCATTGTCAAAAAGTTTGTTTCCAAAAACGGGAACGGAGGGGACAAGCGTTTCGTGTTTTTTGGAAATTTTCGTTATGTGTTCCATAACATCGGGAAGCTGGCTTGCAAAGCAGAGGGCGATTATAATGTCGCCAAATTCGGTTTCAACATCGGAAAGCTTCTTCACCGTGAAATCGTGGAATTTCTGCCCACGCACAAAATCATCACTTGCAATAACGGCAGACGCTTTGATTCCGTATCGGTCAAATGCGGCAAGAACCTTGTCCGCACCGTCACCCATTCCGTAAAGCACAACAGGCTTTCCGCAATTTTTCAGTCGTTCCCATACGGATATTTCGTTTTTTAAAAGTTCGGTTATATTAAACATATAGATACTCCAATTAGTGTATATGGCATTGTAATTGTTTTCGCAATGAACGCCCCTACGGGTTTGCAAAGCAAAAAAAGTATAAAAAAACGCCCACCCTACTGGGTGGACACTTTATATGTTGGCATCTCCCTATTTTTCCGGGCCGTCACCAGCCAAGTATCTTCGGCACCACTGAGCTTAACTTCTGTGTTCGGTATGGGAACAGGTGGACCCTCAGCGTCATCAACACCAACTTATTAACTTTTGTTTCTCTCTTGAGAACAGTATTGATTATACTACGGGCTGCACCAAATGTCAACACTTTTTTTAAAAAATTTTAAAAATTCTTTCAAAACCTTGAAAATCCCGTATTTATCCCGATTTATCGCCGTTTTAATCGTCATTGAACCCAATGTATACTTGATGCGGTGAAAAATTATACATATTTTGGCTTGTTAAAGCGTAAAAAATAGGATGCCGTTGTTTGCCGTAAATTATTGACTAAACGGATAAAAATGTGTACAATTAAATAGATTAGAACAGATTGGGATGTTTAGAATGAATAATGTAAATAAGTGTAAAATGCTTTTGTCGTCACTCTCTGTATTCAGAGGTATAATGAACAGAAGCGTTCCGAAAGCCTTTTATGAACTTTTGCTTTCGCTCGACAAAAAGCCTGAGGAATTTCTCGGTGCATACGGCAAGCTTTGCTCAATGCTTTGCGAAAGAGGCTGTGCGGATAAGTTCGCATTTGCAATCAGCGAAACGGCTCTTTTTGACGACAACTGTTTTGCCCGTGCCGCAACAGCCGGCAGACAGGGCGAGTTACCCGAAAATGTTGTTTCTGCCGTTAAGACAGACTGCGATGCTATTTTAACAGCCGCAAAGCTTACTTCCGATGAAGTGCTTGAGGCATATACCTATGCCGATGAAATCAAGGAGCTTATTCCGATTCTTCCAAAGTGGCAGACAGGCAAGTGCGCTCCGTGCTTTGACGGATTTGACGGTTCACTTGACAAGCTTTCTGCTTATTATAAGGAAAACGGTTGCGGAATGTTTGCCCGTTACAAGGCGTTCATCTGGCGTGACGGTGACATTCAGCCTGTTGAGCATCCGGACAAGA
This sequence comes from Ruminococcoides intestinale, assembly GCF_040095935.1. Taxonomy (NCBI): domain Bacteria; kingdom Bacillati; phylum Bacillota; class Clostridia; order Eubacteriales; family Oscillospiraceae; genus Ruminococcoides; species Ruminococcoides intestinale. Next base: position 91,713 of record NZ_JBBMFQ010000003.1, read on the forward strand.
TTGATATGGATACATTTACGGGATATGAGCGTCAGAGAAGTCAGGTTGTAAACAACACACTTTCATTTATTCAGGGCAAGAGCTGTAACAACTGTCTGCTTTACGGTGATAAGGGTACAGGTAAAAGCTCAACAGTCAAGGCAATTGCAAACGAGTTCCGCAAAGACGGACTCCGCATTGTTGAAATGCCTAAGGACAGGCTCATTGACTTTCCGCTTCTTGTTGACAAGATTGCCGCTCTTCCGCTTAAATTCATTATATTTATTGATGATCTTTCGTTCCAGCATCAGGATCAGAGCTATACAACCCTTAAAGCCGTGCTTGAGGGCGGACTTGCGGCTCGTCCCGATAATGCGTTGATTTATGCAACATCAAATCGCAGACACCTTGTTAAGGAAAGCATTTCCGACAGAACGCATACTGTTGATGATATCAATGTTCGTGACAATATGCAGGAAAGTCTTTCGCTTTCGGACCGTTTCGGTCTTGCAGTCTGCTACACAATTCCTTCAAAGAATGATTTTCTTGAAATTGTATATTCTCTTGCAGAGCAGAGAGGCGTCAAGATGACTCACGAAGAGCTTGCACTCGGCGCTGAGCAGTTTGCACTTTCAAGAGGCGGTCGTTCGCCAAGATGTGCAAGACAGTATGTTGAATCGCTGTTTTGCTGATTAATCGGAGGTCAGTTATGAAAACAAAAATAATTTCAATTGCTCTTGCAGTTGTGACAATGCTTTCGGCAGTTGCGCTTTTCAGCGGTTGTTCTGACGGAGAATATCCTGTTGAGGTGGCAAACATCACGATAGAAAGTCAGCCAAAGAACATAGTTGTTCTTGATGCGCCGACAGCCGATATTCTCATCGCAACAGGCTATGACAGATATATTGTGGGCAGAAGTGATGAGGTTGACCAGCAGTCAATCGCAGTTGCCCCGAGCGTCGGTTCATATGAAAATCCCGATACCGACAAAATTATCAATTCCGGCACAAACCTTGTGTTTGCAGGTCAGTCAATAAATGAGGACGCAAAGAAGAAGCTTCAGGACAAGGGTATTCAGGTTGTCACAATGTCACACGGTGACACTCCCAAGCAGGTTGAAACAAACTATGTGACAATCGGCAAAATTTGCGGCGGCACAAAAACGGGCGCAAAGAAGGGTGAAGATACCTATAATGAATTGCTTGATAAGATGAACAACTACAAACAGCAGGTTAATAACAGAAATTCCGGCATTCTTGATACGGTTTGTTATCTCTATACAGAAGACGACAGACTCAAGATGATGACAAGCGGAACATACGGTGATATGCTCCTCGGCTATACGGGGGCGGTTAATGCCGCAGTAAACATCAGCGACAACAATGTTGATGTTGCAACTCTCAAGATTGCAAATCCGAACTTTATCTTCTATGCAGACAATGCTACTCTTGATAAAATTAAGGGTGATACAACACTCGCAAGTCTTGGCGCAGTCAAGACAGGCAAAATTCTTGAGGTTTCGCTTGAAGAAATGTCAAGACCCGGCAATACTGCTCTGGAAGCACTTGAAAAAATGGTTTACTTTATGTATCCCGACCTCAAGCCAAAGTCTGCAACAGACACAACAAAGGCTCAGGATGCGACAGCGTCAAAGACTGACGCAACAACCGCAACTCAGGCAACAACAACCGCAAGCGATTCAAAGTCGGTTGCCGATAAGTATAATCTTACCATTACATCAGACCTTTCACTCAAGCAGGAAGATGAAAATGACACGGTAAAGGCTATGCAGCTCCGCCTTTATAACATCGGTTACATTGCCGACAAGGACAATGTGACAGGCTACTACGGCGAAGTAACAGCCGAGGCTGTTAAGAAATTCCAGAAAAAGAACGGTCTTAAAGAAACAGGTAAAGCCGATAACGCAACTCTTGTATTGCTTTTTGACAGTTCAGCGAAAAAAGCCAAATAATTCAAATTGAAATTTGAAATTTGAAAATTGAAAATGGAAAATTAATGTTGGCAGTGTACCACCGCCCGTAATTTGAGAAGATAGTTAGATAAACGAAATGCATCAGATGCCCGAATAAGGCTCTGATGCATTTTTATTTTATGTGGAAGTGTATGAGTGCCCCTACTGACTTGCGACATTTACAAAATTTGTTTTTGTTGAAAAGCGTTTTGTTTCATGATACAATAACCAAGTCGGCTTCTTCCGTCAGGAAGGAGGTGAACCTGTTGTATTACATAACTTCTCTTTTTATTTCTATCGTGGCAGGTGTAATTAGCTACTACATCTGTAAGTGGATTGATAGGAAGTAGCCCGACAAAATCCCAAAAGAAACCCCCGAAGGCGGCCACCTTCGGGGGTTTCACTTGCATGAACCTGTGTTCATAACTTCTCTTTAGCTATCTTGATTATAGCACATAAGCTATTTGTTTGCAAGTGATTTTTATAATTGTCCGTTTTGTTTTATGATTTATTTTTAGCATAATATCTGTGCCATTACAAAATTGCGAAAACAATTACAATACTACGCTCGGGTATACTATGTTTTTTTGACATTACAAACTGTCTACATGAATTGGGAACGGCGGCGGTCGCAAGGATACCCCTACAGTCGGGCATTAAATTTGTTAAAAAACAAACTATCTTCTCGACCGCAATTTTCCATTTTCCATTTTCAATTTTTCATTTAAAAAAGTTCGGGGTGCATTCGGCTGTAGTGAAAAATGTACTGCTGGGCGATGCCTGCGTACTGACCGAAATCGTCACCGTTCATATTTGGGAACAGCTTTTCCATTGCCCGTTTCATCCACACATCAATCGGAAAAGCCTCAATTCTGTGCATACCGAAAAGGAGTGTGCAGTCGGCAACCTTTTTGCCGACGCCCGTAATTTTCATAAGCTCCGCTCTTGCATCTTCATAGCCGAGCGTGAAACAGCTGTCAAGATTCACCTCACCGTTTGCAACCTTTTGCGCCGCATCAACAATGTAACGGTTGCGAAACCCTGCCCTCAGCGGTGCAAGGTCATCGGGCGAAAGTTTTGCAAGTGTTTCGGCTGTCGGGAACGCAAATTCTCCGTCATCAAGCCGTGTGCCGAAGTTCTCACACAAACGCTCAACAATGCCTTTGATTCGCTTTATATTGTTGTTCTGCGAAATGATGAATGTGCAGAGTGCCTCAAAAGGCTCTTGTCTTAAAATCCTTATGCCCGGGGCGTACTTTGCCGCCTCGTTCAGAACGGGATGTATTGTGCTGATTTCTTCACGGATTTTTCCGTAATCAAGCGAAAAGTCAAAGTAGCTGTACCAGATGTTTTTGAAATCGTCAGCCGTTGCATTTTCAATGTACATATCCGTTTTGTCAAGGCTGACGGTTACGCTTTTGCCGTAGGCAACACCGTGAAAAGAACCGTTGTCCTGCGACTTCCAACGAAAGCTCTGACCGCAGTCGAGAGTCTGCGCAAGGTCAAGGTCATGCACATCGGTTATTTTGATTTTGTTGTCGAGTTCAATACATTCCATGATTTTCACCGCCGAAATTTTCTTAATAAAGTATATCACATTCGGGCAAATTATGATATACTTTATTTAAAATGAAAAATTGAAAATGGAAAATGGAAAATGAATGTCGGGAAGATAGTTTGTTTGTAAAACAGATTTCAGTCCCGACTGTATTTCAGACAGGAACTCATTGAACGCAAGCCTTGATGAAATATTTTGTTTAAACACATATGTTTTGATATGATGAAAACGGTGTGTTATAACCACCACATTAACTCAAAAGGAGGATTATTGTGAAAGAAACTATCTGCACAATTCCGATTAACGATATATTTATGCCGAAATGCGGTTGTCCGTTTTGCCGAATGGAGAGTATGCTTGAGGAGCAGTATGTAAAATTCATTACGGGCGATGCGATGATGGAGCCTAATATCAGGATTGAAACCAACAAAAAAGGCTTTTGTCACCGCCATTTTTCGCAGATGTTTGAAAAAGGACAAAAATTGCCGAATGCGCTTATTCTTGAAAGTCATCTTCAGGAAATTATTGATAATGATATGCCGAAAAAGCTGAAGGGCAAGCCTGATAAGAAACAGCTTGAAGTCATTAAAAAACGACTTGATTCGTGTTATGTATGCGACAGAATCGAGTGGGATATGCACCATTTTTGTGACACGATTTTTGTTGAGTGGGCAAAGGGAGAGGAGTTTTATAAGCTGTACAACGAACAGCCGTTTATCTGCTTTAAACACTACGATTTTATTATGAATGTTGCAACCCAAAAGAGCAAGCTGCCGTCAAAGCTTTTACCGCAGTTCTATGCCGAAACAGCAGGTCTTACAAAAAAATATCTGCTGTCGCTTAAAGAAGATATCACATATTTCTGCTCAATGTTTGATTACCGCAACCACGGCAAAGATTGGGGAAGCTCCAAGGATTCAATTGAGAGAAGTATTGAATTTTTGACAGGTGAAAAGCCGTAAACGGCGAGCCGACTTTTTATGTTCGTGTAGACAGTTTGTGAATGTCAAAAAACATATCATGCCCGAGTGAAAGGTTTAATTAAATGTAAAATTGAAAATTGAAAATGGAAAATTAATGTCGGGAAGACAGTTCGCAAAATAAAATGCAATGTCTTCCCGACTGTTTTGTTAATATGAAATTTACTGTTTATTTATGGCGAATACGGTTCGGTGCTACTGACAAATTTTGATATAAACAAAGATTGCATCAGAACCTTACTCGGGTATCTGATGCAATTTCTTTATCTGACTGTCATTAGCACTGCCATACTGCCATGACGGCGTTGAAGTATTCGTCAGAGAGAACCTTTCTCAACTGTTCTATGCCGGATTCGTCGTTCATATATGCGTTGCGGATGTTTCCGCCCACCTGCATTTCTTCACCGTTAAAGGTCAAAAACTGCTGTCTGAGTACCGACACGCTGTCCTTTGTGAGCATATCAAGTGTGATTTTTTCTTTAAGTTCCATTTTTTATACCTCCGTTATTTTTATATTTTGTAAATCAAAGAAAAGTTTACCTGCTCATCAGCGACGAAATTATAAGCCTGTTTATTGAGCGGAGTAAACTGCAACCAAGCTGATTTATTTACATTTCCTCTGAACATACCGCCGTTTTTGCTTATGCCGATATCATGAACAATCACATCCGATTTGTTTGGAAACGGCATATTGAGCAAAGATATTGCAGATGTTCCGCCTAAAGTTGTTGCGTTCATAATGACGGTGACATTTACAATAACGATATCGCCAATTTTTTCATAAAGGCAAGTTGCAGATTTTATTTTATCAATCAGAGTAGAGTATGGAGTAAGAGTAGCTGTACCAAGTTCGATATTTGACGAATCGTATTTTGAGCCGATGCTCATATCCATACGGGCTAATCTTTCATTAAGGGGTTTGTTGTCAGCTTTTGCGTTAAGCAGAATGTCAACCTCATCCGATGAGTAGCTGTCGGCACTATCCCAGTAGTTGTCGGTAAGATACTTGATACTCGGATAATTTTGAGTATAGTCGGTAATCTGAGAGGAATCACTTACCTTGTTTGAGTTGTCCTCTTTTTTTGTAATGTCGGACTGTTCAATTAACTTTTTGGTTTTGTCAATTTCAGTCCGACAAAGCTTTGTTTCGTCAAGAAGCTTTTGCGTTTCTTCACGAAGCTTCAGCGTTTCGGAGTTCGGATTAAGGTACTCTTTGTCCTCAATCGGAATACTCTCGTCTGCATAAAGCGTGACGATCTGAGTTTGGAAAACATAGCCGTTTTCGCCTCTGCCTTCAAGCTGAAGTTCAAAATAGCCGTGCATGAAAATGTCGTTTTTTCTGACCTTCCACACAAGTTTTGTGCCTGTTTCATCAATTGCGGTGCTGTCGGGAATTACCGAATTTACACTGCCGTCGGCAAAACGCAGATGAATGAAGTAGTCAACCGTAATGTCGCACATTCCCCGAATTAAAAATTCCTGTGTTTCGGCAAGATTTTCACCCGTGATGCCGACGCAGTTTGCGCCGTCAAAAGTTTTTGGTTTTCGTTTGTCATAGATAATCATTGTTACACCTCCACTTAAAGAGGCAAAAACACGAAAAAATGCATTGTTTTATGCAATTTTCAGAAAAATTTTTGAAATTTTTTTAATTTCCCGTCACAAAGGGGAAACGGTTGCAATTGCAATGTTTTGTGATATAATCTAATTTGAATAATTTGAACGAATTGACTTAAACAGAAGAGAAGAAAAACGGTTTGTTCCGTGACGATTAAGAGGACGGAATTGTGTGCCGATGTACAAATTACGGCTTTTTCTGTTGCAAACCGTTTGAACGAAGGGGGACGGCAACACGCCGTGATATAAAATGAGAAAATATGTAGAAGTTTTTACTCGTGATCATTTGCCAAAGCTGAGGGATCAGTTGTTGTTTTCGGGATTGACGGATCACGAAATTTTTATGTTCATACAATATGCAAAACCGTACTATCTGTCGCTGAACCGTGGCGAAACGGCAAGGGTTGAAAACAAGTTCAGCCATATGACGGGACTTGTGTTTTCGGGAACTGCATACCTTTATTCTGTGGACTACAACGGCAACAAAAGTCTGCTCAAAACAATTCGCAGCGGCGAGTCAAGCGGAACGCTTTACGCAATGTTTGATTACTACAATACGCTTGTTGAGATTATGGCAGGAGAGGATTGCGAAATCCTTTTTATTCCGCCGGAGCCGATGTTTATAACCGAGGATTCGCTTGCTTCGATTCAGCAGAAAATCCTCGTCAATATGCTTGCGTCACAAAGACAGGTGTTTTTGCAGATTTCGGAACACCTTGCCTGTCTTTCAAAGCGAAGTATCAAGGGCAAATTTATGCACCTTCTTCAAATCTATTGCAGGCGTGAGCGTAGCTGTGAGGTTGATCTGCCGTTCTCCCGTGACGAGCTTGCAAACTATCTTGCGGTTGACAGAGCGTCACTTTCAAGAGCACTCGGTGAACTGAAAAAAGCAGGAATTATTGAATTTAAAAAGAGCCATTTCAAACTGATTGAAACAGCTGAATATCATTTTGATTAAATAACGGTCGGCAAACGGTGTTCTGTTTCCTTTCACCGCCGACTAAAATATAACGGAGGATAATATTATGAGTTTTGTGGAATTACTGCTGTTCGGCATCGGCTTGTCTATGGATGCATTTGCGGTTTCAATTTGCAAGGGGCTCTCCGTGCGTAAGTTAAGACCTAAACACGCAATTACTGTCGGATTGTGGTTTGGCGGATTTCAGGCGCTTATGCCGCTTATCGGTTATCTTCTCGGAAAGCAGTTTGAGTGGCTCATCACAAGCATTGACCATTGGATTGCATTCATCCTGCTTGCACTTATCGGTGCAAATATGATAAGAGAAGCTTTCGGTGAGGAAGAACAGCTTGACGATTCGTTTTCGGTCAAGACAATGCTGCCCCTTGCCGTTGCAACAAGTATTGACGCCCTTGCGGTAGGCGTTTCGTTTGCGTGTATTGATGTTGATATCGTACCTGCAATCGCAATTATAGGCACAACAACATTCATACTTTCGGCTGTCGGCATCAAAATAGGCAATGTATTCGGTGCAAAGTATAAGTCAAAAGCAGAATTTTTAGGCGGTGCAGTATTGATTTTGCTTGGACTCAAGATTTTGCTTGAAGATTTAGGGCTTTTGCCGTTCTGACGAATTTCAAATTGAAAGTTGACGGCGAGCCGCCGTTACCAATTCGAGAAGATAGTATAATATAGAAATCGCATCAGATGCCCGAAAAAGCTCTGATGCGATTTTTTATATAAAAGTCGTTGCTGTTTCGTAGGGCGGGTAATATCCGCCACTACAGACAATACAGGGTTTTTATAATTTCAATTTTTTAAAGTTGTCATTCAGAATTGTGCAGGAGTTATCTAACTTTTGCAATTCCTGTTCGGTTAATTTAAGTTCCAAAATGCGTTTTGCACCGTTTGCGCTTACTATGCACGGGTTGCCGATGAACACATCTTTCTTGCCCCCGTATTCGCCACGCAGACGAACCGATACTGTCAGAACGCTGTTTTCATCTTGAAGAATTGCACGGACGATACGAACGATTGACATACCGATGCCGTAGTAGGTTGCTCCCTTTGCCTCAATGATTTTGTGGGCGGCACAACGCACATCATCGCTTATCTGCTCAAGCTCCTCCATATAGTACGATTTTGGGTTATCACGCATGACATCCTTTAGCGGTTTGGCGGCAAGGAGTGCTTGACTCCACGGAACAAATTCGCTGTCTCCGTGTTCGCCGATTACATATGCGTGAATGTTGCGTGGATCAACCTCAAAATATTCGCCGAGAAGATATCTGAGCCGTGCCGTGTCAAGTGTAGTTCCCGTGCCGATGATTTTTGACGCATTGAATCCAGAAAGTTCATAGGTCACCCGTGTCATAATGTCAACGGGATTTGTCGCAACGAGGAAAATTCCCTCAAAACCGCTTTGCACAACCTTTGGCACAATTGAAGAAAATACAACTGCGTTTTTCTGCAAAAGCTGAAGCCTGCTTTCGGTGGGCTTTTGATTTGCACCTGCGCAGATTACAACAATGTCGGCGTCGGCACATTCACCGTAACCTCCGCAACGGATTTTCATGCTTGAATGCGAAAATGCAAGCCCGTGGTTCAAATCCATTGCCTCACCCTCGGCACGCTTTTCGTTGAGGTCAATCATAATGAGCTCATCACACACATTTTGATTGAGTGCCGCATAGGCAAAGCTCATTCCGACCATTCCCGTTCCCACAAGTACAACCTTTCTTTTGTTTCCCGACATATGACCGTCCCTTTCATTTGTATTCTTTTTTTAGGGTTTTCATATGTGCAAAAATTATTCTTTGGTTTAAAAAATTGATTGAATTGTGCTTTTTGGGGGGTTGTGAAAAAAATAACGGCAGAATCGGCTGTTTGTTTGGTGAAATGGCAAAGATTATATGTAAAAATCATCAAAATTCACTTGAAACGCAGATATAATTGTGCTAAAATTAATTCGACAAGGTGTTCGGAATACATTAGGCATATTCCGATTTTTATTTTATAGGAAAATATCAATTGCGAGATTCTTGTTTTTGAAAACTGTCAAATTTTGCCGAGTTGTGCTTTAGCATAAAATCCTTGCAAGGCTACGCTCGGGCATTAAAAGTTTTTGAAAAGCAAGACTGTCTGCACGAATAGGGTGCGAGGCACTCGCTTTTCAGAATGTACAGGTGCTTGCAGAGTTACGTTCGGGCATTAAAAGTTTTTGAAAAGTAAGACTGTCTGCACGAATAGGGTGCGAGGCACTCGCAGAAAGGAAAAGAGGTAAAAGAGAATGTACAAGATAGTTAAGAAAAAATCTCTGAATCCAACCGTTACACTTATGGAAATTGACGCTCCGCTTATTGCCAAAAAGGCAGAGCCCGGACAGTTCATCATTCTCCGTGTTGACGAGAACGGTGAGCGTATTCCGCTTACGGTTGCAGGCTATGACAGAGAGGCCGGCACAGTTCGTATTATCTTCCAGATTGTCGGTGCAACAACAGAAAAGCTCAATCACCTTAACGAAGGCGATTATATTCACGATTTTGTAGGCCCTCTCGGTGTTCCCACACATACAGACGGTCTTAAAAAGGTTTGCGTTGTAGGCGGCGGCGTTGGCTGTGCAATTGCACTTCCGGTTGCCGAAAAGCTCCACGAAATCGGCTGTGAGGTTCACTCAATTGTCGGCTTCAGAAACAAGGATCTTGTTATTCTTGAAGATGAATTCAAGGCTTGCTCAGACAAGTTCATTCTTATGACAGATGACGGTTCATACGGTCAAAAGGGCGTTGTTACAGCTCCTCTCGAAGAGATGATTAAGGCAGGCGAGGACTATGACCTCGTTATTACAATCGGTCCGCTTATCATGATGAAGTTTGTTGTTAAAACAACAAAGCCTTACAATATTCCCACAACAGTTTCCATGAACCCGATTATGATTGACGGCACAGGTATGTGCGGCGGCTGTCGTCTTACAGTTGACGGACAGACAAAGTTTGCCTGTGTTGACGGCCCCGACTTTGACGGCTTTAAGGTTGATTTTGACGAGGCTATGAAGCGTGGCGCAATGTACAAGCCGTTTGAGCGTCATGCACACGAAGAAACATGTAATCTGTTCAAGAAGGAGGTTGAGTAATCATGCCAAATATGTCACCAAAAAAGGCTCATATGCCATCACAGGATCCTAATGTAAGAAATAAAAACTTTCTTGAGGTAGCAACAGGCTACACGGAAGAAGTTGCAATTGAGGAGGCTCAGCGTTGCCTTAACTGTAAGCACAGACCTTGCGTAAACGGTTGTCCCGTACATATCGCAATCCCCGATTTTATCAAAGAGGTTGCTCAGGGCAACTTTGCAGGCGCTTATGATGTAATTTCGCAGTCAAGCTCACTTCCTGCTGTTTGCGGTCGTGTTTGTCCGCAGGAGTCACAGTGTGAGTCAAAGTGCGTAAGAGGCATCAAGACTGAGCCTGTCGGAATCGGCAGACTTGAGAGATTTGTTGCCGACTGGCACAACGCTCAGACAGATGTTAAGGTAAATAAGCCTGAGTCAAACGGTCACAAGGTTGCTATCGTCGGTTCAGGTCCTGCAGGCCTTACCTGTGCAGGCGACCTTGCAAAGAAGGGTTACGATGTAACAGTATTTGAGGCTCTTCACCTTGCAGGCGGTGTTCTCGTTTACGGTATCCCTGAGTTCAGACTTCCAAAGTCAATCGTTCAGAAGGAAGTTGACACACTTAAAGAGCTCGGTGTTAAGGTTGAAACAAATATGGTTATTGGCAGAGTTCTCTCAATTGACGAGCTTATGGACGATTACGGCTTTGAGTCAGTATTTATCGGTTCGGGCGCAGGTCTTCCGAGATTTATGAATATCCCCGGTGAGAACCTTTGCGGTGTTTACTCGGCAAATGAGTTCCTCACAAGAACAAACCTTATGAAGGCTTATAAGGATGACAGCACAACTCCGATTATGCACGCAAAGAAGGTTGCAGTTGTCGGCGGCGGTAATGTTGCAATGGATGCCGCTCGTTGTGCAAAGCGTCTTGGCGCAGAAGAGGTTTATATTGTTTACAGAAGAAGCGAAGAAGAGCTTCCTGCCCGTAAGGAAGAAGTTGAGCATGCCAAGGAAGAGGGAATTATCTTCAAGCTCCTCAATAACCCTGTTGAAATTCTCGGCAACGAAGATGAGTTCGTAACGGGTATGAAGTGCATTAAAATGGAACTCGGCGAGCCTGACGCAAGCGGCAGAAGAAGACCTGTTGAAATCCCCGGCAGTGAGTTCGTTCTTGATGTTGACGCTGTTGTTATTTCAATCGGTACATCACCTAACCCGCTTATCAAGGCTACAACAAAGGGACTTGACACTCAGAAGTGGGGCGGTATCATCGCTGACGAAAACGGTCTTACATCCCGTGAGGGCGTATATGCAGGCGGTGACGCTGTAACAGGCGCTGCAACGGTTATCCTCGCAATGGGTGCAGGCAAAACAGCCGCAGCCGCTATTGACGAATACATCCGGAACAAAAATAAGTAATTTTTGTTCTGAATTGAAAATGGAAAATTAAAAATGTAAAATTAAGGTCGGCGGTGTGCCACCGCTGTCTATTCGAGAAGATAGTTAGATAAAGAGATTGCATCAGATGCCCGAGAAAGGCTCTGATGCAATTTTTGTTATATAAAATGATATGTTGAGAAACAATGTATTGTGTTAGCTCGCACCGATTTTACAATCGTTGCGATTGGCGAACGAGGTTCGCCACTACAAATGAATACATAACATTATAATTTGTGCATGCGGTCATAATTTAATGCTCGACAAAATATGTTGCGGTCGTTATTTTTGGGTACAGAACCTCGGCTCTTCTGTTTTGCACAATAAATTAAATTTGTATATAGCTGGATTCTTTCTATTTTGGTATTGATTTTAGTATAAAATAGGTGTATTATGACTTTGATATGCGGACGGGTGAATTTTTTCAGTGGTCCGCACCTTGTTTTTAAATATTGGTTAAGAGGAAAATTTATGAGGATTATAATTGTTGGATGCGGAAAGGTTGGCTCTTCGATAGCGTCGGAGCTTAATTTGGAGGGACATGAAATATCCGTAGTCGATATTAACCACGGTGCAGTCGATAAACTTGCAAATTCGCTTGATGTTCTCGGCATAGAGGGAAACGGTGCAACATATGATGTGCTTATTGAGGCAGGCGCAGAGTATGCCGATTTGCTTATTGCCGCAACTGCAAGGGATGAAATCAATCTGTATTCGTGTCTTATGGCTAAGGCGGCAGGCGTTACCCACACAATTGCAAGAGTGCGTAATCCCGAATACACAAACGACCTTTACAGAATCAAAGAGCATCTCGGTCTTTCTATGGCAATCAATCCCGAACAGACCGCTGCTAATGAAATCAGTCGTCTGTTAAGATTTTCGGGTGCGCTTGAAATTGATTCGTTCTCAAAGGGCGTTGTTGAGCTTATCAAGGTAACTGTACCGCAGAATTCGTCAATTGTCGGAACTGCTTTGAGCAGAGTTGACAACCTCAGAGGTAAGGTGAGAATCTGTACGGTTGAGAGAGGGGATGAGATGTTCATTCCTAACGGTGATTTTGTTATTAACGGCGGTGACAGGATTTCTGTTGTTGCAAAGCCCGAAATTGCCGCAAAATTCTTTAAGCGTATCAGTATTGCAATCGGCAGAAGTAAGGATGTTATCCTTCTCGGCGGCGGCAAGGTTTCGTTCTACCTTGCAAAGACGCTTATTAAATCCGGTGCGAATGTCAAAATTATCGAGAAAAATCCCGAACGCTGCAACTTTCTTTCGGAGGCTATACCTGGGGCTGTTATAATTCAGGGCGATTGCATGGATCAGTCGCTGTTGCTTTCGGAGGGTGTTGAACACGCTGACGGCATTGCCGCTCTTATGGATTATGACGAAGAAAATATTATCATAACGATGTACCTAAAGGGCATTACAAAGGCAAAATTGATTACTAAGGTAAATAATGCGTCATTTGATCCGCTTTTGCATGATCAGAATTTTGAATGTATTATTCATCCAAAGAGCCTTACAGGCGAATATATTGCAAGATATATCAGAGCAATGCAGAATACGGGCGACAGCAATGTTGAATCGCTTTACCGCCTTAACGACGACAAGGTTGAGGCTCTTGAATTCAAGGTTAATGCGGAATCAAGGGTTACGAATGTTCCGATTATGAGCCTTAATCTGAAGGCTAATCTTCAGATTATCTGCATTAACAGAGGCGGAAAAATTATTCTTCCGCAAGGTACGGATGTGATTAAACCTGAGGACACGGTAATTGTGCTTACCATGCAAAAAGGTCTTAGCAAGCTTGAAGATATTGTAAAGCGTTGAGGGGAGCGTAATGAATAAACGATTAATTGTGTATATCCTCGGCTGGGTTCTTATTGTCGAGGGTGCGGCTATGCAGATTGCAACCGTTACTTCATTTATATACGGCGAACACGAGGGACTTTATTTTCTTGGAGTAGGTGCTTTGTCGGCACTTTTGGGCTTGCTTGCCGTAAAAGTAAAAAAGCCAAAAAATCCCGTGCTTTATCAGAAGGCAGGCTTTGCGGCTACTGCGTTAAGCTGGATTCTTATGTCTTTTGTAGGATGTTTTCCGTTCTGGCTGAGCGGTGAGATTCCGAGTTTTATTGACGCTTTTTACGAAACCGTGTCGGGCTTTACAACAACAGGTTCAACTATACTTACCGATGTTGAGGCATTGAGCCATGGAATGCTTATGTGGCGAAGCTTTCTCCATTGGTTGGGCGGTATGGGCGTAATCGTGTTCTTGCTTGCGATTATCCCGAGGCTCGGCGGTCAGCAGAATATTTTCCTTATGAAAGCCGAGAGCCCCGGTCCGATTGTGGGCAAGGCTGTTCCGAAAATGAGAAATTACGCAATGCTGCTCTACGGAATTTATTTCGGCTTGACTGCACTTGAATTTATATTTCTGATTGTAGGCAAAATGCCTGTTTTTGACGCACTTAACATAAGCTTTGCAACGGCAGGTACGGGCGGTTTCGGTGTTACCAACGCAGGTATTGCGTCATACAGCAACTATCTGCAAACGGTTATTGCGATTTTTATGATGCTGTTCGGAATTAACTTTTCCGTGTATATCCTCATTCTTGCGAAGAAGTTTAAGCAGGCTTTCCGCATTCAGGAGCTGTGGGTTTATTTCGGAATTATCGTGCTGTCAACAGCCTTGATTGCGTTTAACATCAGGTCACTTTATCCGAGTGCATATGATGCGGTTCACCAGAGCTTTTTCTATGTTTCGTCAATTATCACGACAACAGGTTTTGGTTTGACGGATGTCAATAACTGGCCTGAATTTTCAAAAACCGTGATTATGATTATCACATTTATCGGTGCAATGGCAGGCAGTACAGGCGGCGGTTTTAAGGTTTCAAGAGTTATTTTGCTATTTAAGGAAACACGAAAGGAGTTTTCACTCCTCGTTCATCCGAGAAATGTTAAGACCGTTAAAATGGACGGCAAGGCGATTGACCACAACGTTATGAGGTCAACTTCAATTTTCCTTGTGCTGTACATTGGAATCTTTGCGTTAAGCTGGCTTGTGCTTTCGCTTGATCAGACGGATTTTGTGACGAATTTCACGGCTGTTGCCGCAAATATCAACAACACAGGTCCGGGTCTTGGAATGGTTGGCCCTGTCGGCAACTATTCGGAATTCAGTATTTTGTCAAAAATTATTTTGATTTTCGATATGTTAGCAGGCAGACTCGAATTGTTCCCGTTGATGTTGCTGTTCGCCCCGTCAGCGTGGAAAAAGTCGTAAGTAAATTGAAAAGATTATAATAAAGATCGGGAAGACAGTTTGCAAAATGCAAAACAATGTCTTCCCGACTGTTTTTTATATGTGGAATTGTGCGAATAATTACAATACTACGCTCGGGCATAATATGTTTTTTGATATTTACGAACTGTCTTCACGAACTGGGAAAGACGGCTCGTCGTTAATTTAAAAGCACATCGGCAATTGCGTTGCCTAACAGACTGCCCGAGTAGGTTGCCTCGTCAATGGAATTTGATTCTGTGCCGACTTCTATTAACAGCGAACCGTTGCATACATATTCATTGTATGCAAAGTAGTCAAAATTCAGCGGTCTGGTCATATCGGGGTAGAGGGATTCGGCTTTGTCCTGGATTTTCAGGGCAAAGTTTAAATTTTCCTCCCAGCAGTCAAAACCCCGTTCACCGTCTGTGTCACATCCCGCAAGAATCATAATCTGCGCACCCTTTTTGCCGTTGTATGTAAACACGGGCTTAACCTTGTTTTCGTCCGTTCCGATTGCATCACGGTGCAGGTCGATAACAACCTTGATATCGGGATATTTTTCAAGATTTTTATACACTGTGTCAACACTTCGGTCATACGAACCGTTGTAGGATTCATCGTGAATTGTCGTGTCATGAACCGTTTTTATTCCACGCTTGTTGAGCTGTTCGGTGAGTGCATCTCCGACTGCCACAACATTGAAATCGTTGTTGTTTGTGCGTGAATAAAAGCTGTCATAGAAAAAGTCAACATCTTCGTCAAGATATGCCTCGCTTGTGTGGGTGTGGTAGATAAGAACCTGCGGTGAGTTTATGCCCTTGTCAATTGAAAACGGCAGTTTTGCCGAAAGAAGTCCGTCAAAGTCAAGCGACAGTCCCGTTTTGTTTTTGACAAAGCAGTTGTCAACCTGAGTTCCCGTGTCGCCTATGGTGCGTTCCTCAACTGTGTATTTGTTCTCGCCGTCATGGTTGCCGTAGGAATCGTAATAGGTGCTTTTGTCACGCTTGTGATTTTTTGGGACTGTGGGTTCTGTGTCGGCTGATTCTGTGGGCTTTTGGTCGGAAGCTGTGGGCTTTTCCGCCTTTGAATTTTCAAGCTTGTATTCTCCGTTTGTGAGAGTAAAAGCGGCAGCGGCAAGTGCCGCAGGATTCTGTGATTCAAAGCAGAGAGGCAGTCTGTATATAACGCTTAAAACAGCCGTTGTCAACAGTACAACGGCTGTGCTTGTTTTTAAGGCTTTTTTCAGTTTCTTTTTTGATGTTCCTTCACTTTTCACAAAATCACCTGCAATCCGTACATATGTTGGCTATCGGTTTCTGCAATAAATATATGCTATGCCGTAGGTGAATATGTGTAAATATGCGTGGATTTACATCAACGAGATGAGGTCGGGCAAATCAAATTCATTTTGCAGCGCTCCGTTGAGTGCAAAGGCTATGAGCCTTGAGGCTCTTTCCGTGAGCAGGTCAATTTCTCTCGGAATGACTACAAGCTGTCTGCCCTGCGGCATAAGCATTTTCTGCGTTTTTCGGTTGCAGTCATTGCCGAGAATGTCAACCGCAAGTGTTTGTGCGTCAACAACGGTCGGCACTCCGATTGCAATAACAGGAACTCCGATTGTTTCCTTTGTGATTTTGGTTCGGTGGTTGCCCACCCCCGCACCGGGTGAGATTCCCGTGTCGCTTATCTGAAGTGTACAGCCGAGCCTTTCGGTTCTGCGTGAGGCGAGTGCGTCAATTGCAACAACGGCTGTCGGTCTTATCCGCCGTACAATGCTGAGAATGTATTCGCCTGTTTCAATGCCCGTCTGTCCCGTGACTCCCGTCTGCATTACGGCAACGGGGCGAAGTCGGTCAAGTCCCGTTGAACGGGCAATTTCTCCGCCTATGTGACGGGTGGCAAGCACTCGTCGGCTTGTTTTCGGTCCGAGTGAGTCGGGAGTGATTTCCATGTTGCCGAGTCCTGCAACAAGCACAAGTCCGTTTACGGGCAACAGCCGTTTGATTTCATTGCCGACGGTTTCAAGCCGTTTGTCGGTTTCGGTAAAATTGTCGGTCAGTGACGGCAACTCAATTGTAATGTATGTGCCGATTTCCTTGCCGAGTGCCTGTCTTGCCTTTTGGTTCTTTACAATCAGCCGTGAAATTTCAAGACCGTTTTCACTGTATTTTTTGAATTCAATACCGCCTGTGTTTTCTCCTGCAATTTCTCTTGCCTCAATTGCAAGGTCGGTTCTGAACTGCAAAATAATCCCCCGTTTCGCAAATTTGTTTGTATATTGTTATTATTGTGCAATTTTATATTATGTATTCTATTTACAAGACTATTTTGTTTTGTTATAATTCAATCATAGATTATTTCTGTCACAATTTCCGCTCCTTGCAAGCAAAGCGGAAATTGTTCAGATTTAAATTTTTTGTTATAAAGCTAAGCAAAATTAAATTCTTTGTTATAAAGCAAAGCGGAAACTGCTCAGATTTAAATTCTTTATTATGAAGAAAAAGAGACAAATTATAATTCTAAAACAAACACACAACTTTACATTATATACAGGTGATTTTATGAACAAAAAATTTGCTGAAAAATTTACCGCAGTGGTTTCTGCGGTGTGTATGATTTCGGTAGGCATTGCAAGCGTAAATGCGGCTGAAATTGATGACGGTTTTGAGTCGGTCACAAAGAATGCACAATCTTCGGATTCGTCTTTTCCGTCTGCATATTCCGCAATCGGCTATTCGCTTGTTGACGAAAACGGACTTCCGAGTAATTTCAGCTCAAAAAAACTCGGCTTTGTAACACCTATCAAGGCTCAGCAGTATAACGATTGTTGGGCGGTTGCAGGCACAGAAGGCTTTGAAACAAAGCTTTTGAAGCTTGGCTATCCCGTTACCGAGATGTCACATGACCACGCAAACGCAAGTTCCACAACCCAGACAAACGGTAAGGGCTGGCAGAGAAAATACTGTGACGGCGGATTTACAAATATTTATCCCGGCTATCTCACCTCATGGCAGGGCGGTGCAGAGATTGCCGATGTCGGTAAGATTGATTTTTCAAAAAATATTCACGGCGATGATATGACAGCCGACAAGACTAAATACGGCACAACAAAACTGCGTTATCTTGACGGCGTTGATTCAAACGAAATCAAGCAGGCAATTATCGACAACGGCTCGGTGACAGCGTCATATGCCACATCAAACAAGTGCTTTAACAATGCAGGCACAACCTACTTTATGCCGCAGTCGTATGACGGCGACTATATCGGCCATACAATCAGCATTGTGGGTTGGAACGATAATCTCAGCAGGTACAGATTTTCTAACGGAACAGGTGTGTTACCGCAGAACAACGGAGCATGGCTTGTGCGCAACAGCTGGGGCGATAACAACACAATGGGCGGTTATTTCTGGCTTTCATATGAGGATAAGTACATTTTCGGCGAAAAGTATTCCCCGAATTTCACAATTGACGAGGTGACGGAGATTACCGACGATATGACATTGTTGCAGGATGAACGCTACGGTGCTACATACAGCTTTAATTATGTTGACAGCAACGACATTACATTCATCAATTGCTTTGATTTTGGCGAAAACAGCCGTACACTTGATAAGGTGCTTTTTGAAACAAAGAGCAACGGTGCGGATTATGAGATTTACTACATTCCCGTAAGAGACGGTGTTCCCTCAAATGATGAGAGCGAATGGAAGTCTGTTGCATCGGGCAAGGTTGCATACAGCGGTTATCAGTCTGTTGATGCAAACGGATTTGTTGCACCGCTCGGAAGAGGTGCAGTCGGTGTGAGAATCAAGACAAATTCAGAGGAATCAAGTCAGCTTGGTGTAGGCGAATGGCTTACAAGTGCAACGAAAATGACATTCCTCAATGATTCATCTTATGGCGACAGCTACATTAAATATAACGGCACAACATGTGAACTGCTCGACTGGTACAAAACCGAGAGAGATGATATGCTCGGCGGTACATTTGTTATCAAAGCTGTTACACTCAAAAATGATAAGATTTTGAACGGCGATGTTGACCTTGACGGAGATATTGCCGTTAAGGACGCAACCCTTGTTCAGAAGTATATAGTAAAGCTTGAACAGCTTGACAACACACAGCTTTGCAATGCCGATTGTGACGGTGACGGAGATATCACGGTTGCCGATGCCACGAAAATTCAGAAAATAGTTGTGGGAATTAATTAAAATTGAAAATGAACGGCGAGCCACCGTTCTCGGTGCGTGAATACAGTCGTTTCAAGGCGAGAGCGTAGATGCCCGAGCGGAAGTTTTTTTAAATTGAAAGTTGAAAATGGAAAATTGAAAATTGCGGTCGGGCAGACAGTTTGCAAAATGCAAATCATTGTCTCCCGACTGTTTTTTGTATATATAGAAGTTGCGTTTAAATGTAGGGGCGAACTGTGTATGCCTGCAAGTAATGGTACAAATTATATGTTAAAACAAATTTTATAAATGTCACAAACCCGTAGGGGCGGTCATCGGCCGCCCGCCTTGATGAATGTTTATACATATATTTTTGATGTGATGAAAATTGTGTATTCAATTTTGCACGCAATGCGTGCAATCGTGTGCAATGCACACGAACGGGAGAACACGGTTCTCCCCTACAAAATAGCAGTAACTTTTTGCTTGACAAATCACCCGAACAAATGTACTATATTAGAAGAGCCGAGGTTCGGAGCCTTAAAATAACGACCGGCGAGGAGTAAGCCGAGGAAATCACGGAAGTGATTGGAGCGGATTAGACGAGTGAGAGTTATTTTTGGAAACAGTACAGAACAACGAGGCTTGACATCAAGAAGAGCCGAGGTTCTGTACCCAAAAATAACGACCGGCGAGGAGTAAGCCGAGGAAATCACGCAAGTGATTGGAACGGATTAGACGAGTGAGAGTTATTTTTGGAAACAGTACAGAACAACGAGGCTTGACATCAAATACGCAACTTGAAGTCATGGGAGAAAAAATTATGAACAAACCGCTTGCGGACAGGATTCGTCCAAAGACAATTGATGACATTGTGGGACAAAAGCATCTTATTGCACCCGACAGACCTTTGCGTAAAATTATTGAAAGCGGAGATATTCCGAATCTTATTTTCTACGGTCCTTCGGGGGTCGGAAAAACTACGCTTGCCACATATATTGCCAAAAAGACAAACCGTACCCTCAAAAAGCTTAACGGCACAACGGCTTCAACTGCCGACATAAAGGAGATTGTTGCACAGCTTAACACTTTTTCGGGGCTTAACGGAATTCTGCTCTATCTTGACGAAATTCAGTATTTTAATAAAAAGCAACAGCAGACTTTGCTTGAATACATTGAAAACGGCAGCATCACGCTGATTGCGTCAACAACCGAAAATCCGTATTTTTATGTATATAACGCAATTCTGAGCCGTTCGACTGTTTTTGAATTTAAGCCGGTTGATCAGGATGAGGTTGAAAAGGCGGTTTACCGTGCAAGTGATTTTCTTGCCGAGGAGAGCGGTACGGATATTGAAATGCCCGAAGAATGTGCAAAGAAAATAGCATCGGGTTGCGGAGGAGATGTTCGCAAGGCTATGAATGCCGTTGAGCTTTCCGTGATTGCAACAGATGAAATTGACGGAAAAAAGGTTGTAAGACTTGAAACCGTTGAACAGCTTGTGCAGAAAAGTGCGGTCAGATATGACCGTGAGGGCGATGAGCATTACGATATTATTTCGGCTTATCAGAAAAGTATGCGTGGAAGCGATCCCGATGCCGCACTTCACTATCTTGCAAGACTGCTTGAGGCAGGCGATCTGCCGAGTGCGTGTCGCAGACTTATGGTGTGTGCGAGCGAGGATGTGGGACTTGCGTATCCACAGCTTTTGCCGATTGTAAAGTCGTGCGTTGATATAGCGCAGGCTGTCGGACTTCCTGAGGCGAGAATTCCGCTTGCCGATGCCGTGGTTATGGTGTGCAATGCCCCAAAATCCAACTCGGCATATATGGGTATAAACAGAGCTTTGGCTGACATAAGAACGGGTAACTCGGGACCTGTACCCAGACAATTGCAGAACAGGCACTGTGACGGAGATGACAACCCAAACAAGGGACAGTTCTATCTTTATCCCCACGATTTTCCGAACCATTATGTTGAGCAACAATATCTGCCCGATGCCCTAAAGGACAAGAAGTATTACGAATACGGCAGAAATAAAAACGAGCAGGCGTTCAAAGCCTATTGGGACAAAATCAAAAAGAAGTAATCAAATGAAAATTTTTTGACATGAAACTGTAAATAAAGTCAGATGTTGCTAACCAAACATCTGACTATTTGCTTTTATTATCCTGTTTTTTTGCTAATTATTGTTTCATTGTCTATTATGCACAATTTGAATGTGAATAATTTGTGACGCAAGAAATTTTATTATTCTTTAAAGGAAAATTATTAGCGGTTCAATAATGTAGAATTAAAGAGTAATTGTGGAGTAGTGTTGAGTAGCTTCACACGTGCAACAAAAAAATAATTCTGGAGGAAATCAAAATGGTAAAAAGACAACACAAAATCATGTGCCTTGTGCTTTGCCTTATGCTGGCGGTTTCAACCGTATTCGTCGGTGTAGTCAGTGCTTCTGCTGCAACAGGCGATACTGTTTACGTTAGAGTAAACAACGGCTGGTCAAAAGTTAACTGCTACATGTGGACTGACGGTCTCGGTAGCAACGCATCTTGGCCGGGTAAAGCAATGACAAAGGTTGAGGACGGTGTATATTCTTACACTCTTGACAATGATTACACATCGGTAATCTTCAACGACGGCTCAAATCAGACAAAAGACCTTACATACCCGGGTCACGGCAAAATCTATGACCTTTCAAAGGGTACATGGTCGGATTATGCAGGCGCTCCTTCACAGGACGCAACTGCTCAGAGACCTACAAGCGCAACAACAGCAACAACTGCTACAACAGCAACAACTCCCAGCGGTGAAGGCACAACTGTTTACCTCAACAACGAGGCAGGTTGGGCAACACCTGTTGCTTATATGTGGAACAGCAATTCTGACAGCAACGGTTCATGGCCGGGTGTAAAGATGACAAACATCGGTGGCAATGTATATCAGTACACCGCATCCAAGACATATACCAGCTGTATCTTCAGCAACAGCGGTCAGTCACAGACAGGAGACCTTACTGCAAAGGACGGCTATATCTACAACAACAAGACTAATCAATGGTCTGTTTATGATACAAGCCCTCTCCAGGTTAAGGAATTTACTGCTGATCCTGCATCAAACATCTACACAGGTACAGATGTACAGCTTTCTGCAACTGCTGCCAATAAGAGCGGCGCAGCAGTAAGCTACAAGTTCTCTGTTACTAACGCACAGGGCGGAACATCAACACTTTCCGACTTCTCTTCTGCTAAGTCAGTAACATGGACTCCTACAGTTGCAGGTGAATACACAATTACATTTGACTTTAAGGACACAGACGGCAACACAAACAACCGTACAATGACTCTTGAAGTTAAGGACGACTCAGCACTTGTTAAGCCAATCATCAAGAGCGTTACTCCTGCAAACCTTAACCTTATCAAGGTTAACTCAACTGCTACTGTAACAGTTAAGGCAGGCGGCGGTAAGACAGGTACTAACCTTCTTTTCTACAAGTATGTTGTAACTGATCCTAACGGTGTTCAGAACACACCTTACTACACACTCAACAACATTTACACATTCGTTCCTACAATGAAGGGTGAATACAAGGTTAATGTTTATGTACAGAGTTCTGACAACAGCACAATAAACAAGACTTATACTTACACAGCTGCAGACGATGTTACTGAGCCTACAACAGTTGTTGTTCCTACAACTGCTCCTCAGCCAACAACAGTTCAGCCTACAACTGTTAAGCCTACAACTCCACAGCCAACAACTGTTAAACCTACAACTCCTCAGCCAACAACAGTTCAGCCTACAACAGCTCCCGAAAGACTCCGTGGCGATGTTGACGATGACGGAGATGTAACTGTTATGGACTCAACATATCTTCAGAAGTCAATTGTAGGACTTCCGGATGTTCCGGCTCTCGAAACACTTGACCTCAAGATTTGCGACCTTGACAGCGATGGTACAATCAGTGTTAAGGATGTAACAATCATTCAGAAAATCGTTGTAAACCTTGAATAATCCAAACATTAAGTAAAAGAAAGATTGGAGATATACCTATGACAAGAATAAAGAAGCTGTGCGCACTTGTTCTTGCTGTGATGATGGTTGTAACCGCAGGAGTAATTTCTGTAAATGCAGCTCAGAGTTCCGACTCTGACGCTGTATCTGCGGATACAACAGAAACAGGCATCACAATTCATGTAAGAATGAGTGACGGTACACAGCCATATGTATATTTGTGGAACTCGCTCCCCACAAACAGCGCCATGTCAAAGTCTTACCCCGGTGAGAAAATGACAAAGGGTGACAAGTGGTATAACTACCATGTAGCAGATGTTACAAAGGTAAATGCCATTGTTACAGACGCTAACGGCAAGCAGTATTCTTCGGAGAAAAAACTTGAATCTGCTGCAAGCGCAGACTGGTACTGTGAAAACGGTAAATGGTCAAAATACAACCCTGACGAGCCGGATCCGATTGGCAGCGTTGATATGCGTGAAGAAACAATTTACTTCGTTATGACAACCCGTTTCTATGACGGAGATACAGGCAACGATGTTCATTGCTGGGATGACGGCACAGCCGGCAACGGTGATGACGACCCTGCATGGCGTGGTGACTTCAAGGGTCTTGGCGAAAAGCTCGACTACATCAAGGCTCTCGGCTTCAGCGCAATCTGGGTAACACCTGTTGTTACAAACGGATCAGGCTATGACTACCACGGCTATCATGCTATGGACTTGTCAACAGTTGATGCTCGTTATGAAAGCTCAGACTACACATACGAAGATCTTATTCATGATGCTCACCAGAAGGGCATGAAGATTATTCAGGACGTAGTTCTTCAGCACACAGGTAACTTTGGTGAAGCACACTTCTGTGATCTTTTCACAAAGGATACAACTAAAGACCTTGGCAACCTTCAGGAGTCATTGATTCCTACACAGTATCTTCTTGATACATACGGCCTTAAGTCACCTGAGGAATACTGGGCTCAGAAGCCGGGTGTTCAGTATCAGCAGAGACTTAACCTTATGAAGAATGTTACTTACTCAGGCGACAACGGTAACTCAACCGGTCCTCAGCCTGCAGCTCAGGACTTCTCTATGAATAAGATTTCACAGAGTGATACTTACAACCCGAACAACTACTATCATACAGGCTATTTCCAGAGTCCTAACTATGATGACTGGACAACAAAGTTCAGCCAGATTGCAGGCGACTGCGTTGACCTTAACACAGAGAACCCTGCAGTTGCAGAATATGTTGTAGATTCATATTCAAAGTATATGGATATGGGCGTTGACGGCTTCCGTGTTGATACCGTTCGTCACATTCCGAGAGTATCTCTCAACATTATGTTCAATGATCAGCTTATGGACGCTGCTAAGGCAGCAGGCAAGCCTAACTTCTATATGTTCGGCGAAATCTGCACAAGATACACATCAGTTTGGTATCGTGGCCATGCCGAGGAGTCAACTCCTTACTACACATGGAAAGAGTCTAACTCTAAGTGGGCAGACAGCTGGAACTGGGGCACATCAGCTTCAGACATCAACGACAACATGAACCTCGTTCTTCAGCATTATCTTGAAGAAGATAATTACAACGGTGATATGGATTCTACACAGCCAAAGAGCGACAACGCTTACCTTGACGGTATTACATATCACGGTTCCGACCGTTCTATGGCATCAGGCATGGATGCAATTGACTTCCAGATGCACAGAATGTTCGGTAGCGCTAAGAACGCTTATAACTTCGCTATTAACAACGACCAGTATTACAATGATGCAACATACAGCGTAATGTATGTTGATTCACACGACTATGCTCCTGAACAGCCGGATGAAACAACTCGTTTCACAGGCGGTACACAGACATGGGCAGAGAATATGGATCTTATGTTCACATTCCGTGGTATTCCTTGCGTATACTATGGTTCAGAAGTTGAGTTCAAGAAGGGTGAGCTTATTGATAAGGGTACACTTATTTCTCTTGAAAACTCAGGTCGTGCATACTTCGGTGATTATCTTGAGGGTACTGTAAACGCTACTGACTTCAGTGAGTACACAGCATCAGGCACTGTTGCTGACACTCTTGCAAGCCCGCTCAGTAAGCACCTTTCAAAGGTTAATGCTATTCGTCGTGCTATCCCCGCTCTCCAGAAGGGACAGTACACAGCATCAAGCGCATATGTAACAGGCGGTGATATGTCTTATGTTCGCCGTTATACTGACGACAACACAGACAGCCTTGCACTCGTTTCAATTTCTTCAGGTGCAACATTCAAGAACATTCCTAACGGCAAGTATATTGACGCTGTTACAGGTGATGTTAAGTATGTTACTGACGGTACACTTACAGTTCCGGAACTTGCTAAGGCTAACATGAGAGTTTATGTATGCTGCGCAAGCGGATTTACAGGTATCGACGGTCAGATCGGCGGAGATTCTGCTTACGCTAAATAATGCGGAATATTCCACACTCAACACGATTCTGATTCTGTAATCAAAATTAATTACGGCACTCCGAGTAAAATCGGGGTGCCGTTTTTTTGTTATTTTATTTGTTCGTAATATTTTACAAAATATGCTTATAATAAAAGTGTATCCGAAGTGTTATGTCAGCTTAAAAATGCTTGACAAAAAATCTTTTGAACGAAAATACAAATATTCCACGCTTAAATATTTCCATGATATTCTCGGTATAGAATAACAATCGGGTAGCAGAAGTTTACATTCAGTAAACTGTTACCCGATTGTTCTCATATATTTTTTATTGTTATAATCTGCACTCAAAAATTTCGTTGGTGTCGGAAAACCCATGAGATTTATACCATTCTGCCGAATTTTCGCTTGGCCATGCAAAGACAAGTTCGCAGTTGATTGATGAAAGGTAGTTCTTTACATAATCGAGCAGTCGAGTGCCGATACCCTTGCCACGATATTCTTCAAGCGTGAACACCTTTGTGAGATACGCAATAAATTCACGCTTTGCATTCGGGGTGGGAATTGTCGGAATAAGATATACAAACATTGCCGAAAGAATTTTCGCATTCTCATCTTCCGCAACGAAGATTTTATATTCCTTGTTTGTGTATAAAAAGGCAACGAACTCCTCGATAAATACCGATTTTGTCACACCGTCAGTGTTATGTTCACCGTAAGTTTCGTCGTCCTCAACAGCATGTGTCCATCTCATTTCCGCAAGCTGAACGAAATCTCTGTCCTGAACCTCTCTTATTACCATGCTATCACCTCATCAAATTATTTTCAACTTAAGTATAACACAGATTTCTGCGATTACAAGTATGCAATTCGTCAGTATTCGCTCTCGATTCCACTCATTGCAGTTATTCATTTGGTATTGTTCCTTGGGTATTTTTCTCTTAGTCTTTTTCTATG
This sequence comes from Ruminococcoides intestinale, assembly GCF_040095935.1. Classification (NCBI taxonomy): domain Bacteria; kingdom Bacillati; phylum Bacillota; class Clostridia; order Eubacteriales; family Oscillospiraceae; genus Ruminococcoides; species Ruminococcoides intestinale. The sequence continues at coordinate 118,183 of NZ_JBBMFQ010000003.1, forward strand.
GGTATTATTAGGCTTCAAATTCTGAAGGGGACGGGTTCAAATTCTGAAGGGGGGAGGTGTAAATTCTGAACCCCATGGGTGTAATATTTGAAGTAGGGGGGTGCAGTATTTTACATGGGGTATGAAGTGATATTCGCAGAGTGTGTTGTTGCAGATTATGAGGTGGCACAGTTTTCGTTTTTGTAATATTCGACAAGGTTGTCTCTGCCGAAACCTTCGTCATAAAAATTCGGATTGATCGAGAACAGATAGGACGATGACTGAATCTTGCCGTATTTGCCGACCGTGAAACCGCCCGATTTGGTAATGATTTTTCTTTTGCAAAGGAATTTTATGCTTTCCCTAACGGTGTTGTCGGAGATTGCACAGGCCTCTGCAATGGTGTGTATTGACAGATAACAGGTGTTCGATTCGTCACAGCATTTGAGTATGTAGCATAAAACAGCGAACTGTTGCGGTTTTAGATTGAGGTCAAACACCTCGTTTGGTACTATAAAAAAGTTTGTCATAAAATCGCCTCCGCTTATAAGCACAAAAGGCGAAAAAATGTATATTTTAATGCATTTTTTGAAAAATTTAACAGAGTTTTTTCTTTATACGGCAAATAATAAAGATAATTTTAGTTACTGTTTTCACAATTCAGTAGGTGATCCGATGAACACTTGCAAGTAACGGTACAGATTTTATGGTGAATTAAATTATATAAATGTTGGAAATTTACCGCTACATTAGAATATACAATTTTCATCACATCATAACATACACATAAAACAAATAATTTCATCAAGGCGGGCGTCCAATGAACGCCCCTACGGCTTGTTTTATGTTTGCACATAAAACAAATGGCGAACACGGTGTGCCCCTTCACGAACTGAGAGCGAGGCACTCGTATGCATGGGGCAATATTAGTACAAAGCAAATCTCGGGAGTTGTAGTTTTTACTATATCAGACTGTCTATACGAACGGGGTGCGGTGACACACCGCCGCTTGACAATTTTAGGGTTGCGATATATAGTATAGTCAAGGGAAGAGATTAACGGCAAACGCCGTAAAAATTGTGGGGTGAGCAGATGAAAATAACACTTAATCCCGACAAAGAAACAGTAAAGACAGTTAAAGAGGGCTTGAAGAGGACAGGCGGTTACTGCCCGTGCAGAATTCAGCGTACAGAGGAATACAAGTGTATGTGCAAGGAATTCAAGGAGCAAATTGCCGATCCTGATTTTGAGGGCTTTTGTCATTGTATGCTTTACTACAAATCTAAAGATTAAAATAACCGAACAGGAGGATTGTTATGGAAATAGAGCTTTACAAAGAAACTTTTGAGCAGGAGGTTTTGCAGTCGGATATCCCCGTGCTTGTAGACTTTTGGGCAACATGGTGCGGTCCGTGCAAGATGATTGCCCCGATTGTGAAAGAAATCGCTGACGAATATGACGGCAAAATTCTTGTCGGCAAGGTTAATGTTGATGAAGAACCCGACCTTACAATGCAGTATAATGTGTCGAGTATCCCGACTCTTATGGTGTTCAAAAACGGTCAGCTTGTAAACAAGGCAGTAGGCTATCGTGAAAAGGACGAAATCCTTAAAATGCTCAAGTAAATATACCGACTATAACACAAAACCGTGTGTACAGAAAAAGTACACACGGTTTTTTTATTACCTGATTTGGAAAAGACGGCTTTCTGAGGGGGATCAGGCGGATATCTTTGACTATTGATTTTTGGTTGTGACTAATTATTTTTAAAAATATTTTTGAAAAAATGCATTAAAGTATGCAATTTTTTTGAATTTTGCAGGTATAAGTGAGGGGCGTTGATAAAGCCTCTCGAAAAACGGAGGTGACGAGATATCAGAAAATTGACAGGTAGGGAAAAGAAGTTTTGCAGTTTATTTCTCGGTTCGGGAAATTCCGAGCTTGCCGCAGAAAAGGCAGGCTACACTGGGGATTGTGAGCAGAAGGGGGAAGAGCTTATCTGCCGTCCCGAAATTTCAGCCGAGCTTGAACGGCTGTCACGGTTAAGAGAAAAATCCCTTGCCAACATGGCGGCGGCAGGGTATCAGCGGTTGGCTTTCGGGAGCATTTGCGATGCAATTTCTTTGCTTTACAAAAGTGATCCGAGCAAGGAGGATCTTGAGGGAATGGACCTGTTTCTTGTGTCGGAGATTAAAAGACCAAAGGACGGTTCAATGGAAATCAAGTTTTTTGACAGGCTAAAGGCACTTGAAAAACTCGGTGCAGGCGGTGAGCATGAAACAGGCGCAAAACAGCTTTTTGACGCCATTTCAAACAGCGCAAGGGCGGTGAATGACAAGGAAAATGGAAATTAAAGCTTTTTCTAAAAAACAGCTTACCGTGCTTTCGTGGTGGAACAGGGAGTCGGTTTTTCGTGACAGGGACGCAATCATCTGTGACGGTGCTGTGCGCAGCGGAAAGACTTTTTGTATGTCGCTGTCGTTCATTTTGTGGAGCTTTTACGATTTTGCAAATTCGGACTTTGCACTTTGCGGAAAGACAATCCGTTCTTTAAGGCGAAATATGATTACACCCGTGATTCCGATTTTGAAATCACTCGGTTTTAAGTGTGAAGAAAAGCTGTCGCAGAATATTTTGACCGTGAGCGTTAACGGAGTGATGAACAGGTTTTATCTTTTCGGAGGCAAGGACGAGTCATCCGCATCACTCATTCAGGGCATGACGCTTTCGGGTGTGCTTTTTGACGAGGTTGCGTTGATGCCGAGGTCGTTCGTTGAACAGGCATTGGCGAGATGTTCCGTGTCGGGTTCAAGATTTTGGTTTAACTGCAATCCCGAATTTCCTGAGCATTGGTTCTACCGTGAGTGGATTAAAAAGTGCGGTGACAAAAATGCGTTATATCTGCACTTTACAATGCAGGACAACCCGTCTTTGAAGCCCGAGGTTATCAAGAGGTATGAAAGTCTGTATTCGGGTGTGTTTTACGAGAGGTTCGTAAAAGGCAGATGGGTAGCCGTTTTCGGTGCGGTTTATCCGTTTATGGACAATGAAAGGATGTACTGCGATATTCCGTCAGACATTGAAAGCTGGGCGGTATCGTGTGATTACGGTACTGTAAATCCCGCATCATTCGGTTTGTGGGGCAGAAAAAACGGTGTGTGGTACAGGGTTGACGAATACTACTTCAATTCTCGCACGCAGGGCTTTCAAAAGACCGACGAGGAGCATTATGACGGACTTGAAAAGCTGATTGACGGGCGAAAAATTGACTGTGTGATTGTCGATCCGTCCGCCGCAAGCTTTATTGAAGTTATAAGGAGACACGGGAAATATACGGTTGTGTCGGCTGAAAACAATGTTATCAACGGCATAAGACAGACTTCGCAGGCTTTGAAGGACAGAAAAATCAGAATCTGCAAAAATTGCAGAGCCGCAAGAAGGGAATTTTCGCTTTACCGTTGGGACGGTTCGGGGCGCAGTGACGCACCTGTTAAGGAAAACGACCATGCAATGGACGACATAAGATATTTTGTCGCTACGAAAATTTACGGTTGTGACGGATTCTTTGCCGTTGCAACCAAAAGACAGGAGGAAACAGCTTGAGGCTTGGCAGAAAAAATAAAAAGACCGAGAGCATAAAGACGGTGCAGACCGTTTTGAGAGAAACGAGAAATAATTCGCCGATTTTCTCACGATTTGCCGTTCAGACGAGAACGGAAAGGCAGCTGTATACAACTTTGCGTGAGTCTGTGCCGATTATTGATGCGGCACTCTGCAAAATTATCAGACTTATCGGCGGATTCAAAATTGTGACTTCATCGGCTGAAAGTCAGAAGATTGCCGACAGCTTTGTTAAAAATGTCCGCACAAACGGTGAAATGACGGGACTTGAAAGTTTTGTACTTTGCTATCTTGATTCGCTTCTCACCTACGGACAGGCGGTCGGTGAGATTGTTCCCGATAGTGGCGGTGAAGGGATTTGTGCATTGTACAATGCAAGCCTTGACGATGTTGAAATCAGAGCGGATTCTTCACCGCTGAAGCTTGCGGTTTACACACTCGGCAACGGTACAGCCGAAGAACCTAAGCATCCGGAAAGGATTTTTGCAACACTGCTTAATCCCAAGCCGGGTACTGTGTGCGGTACTTCCATACTCAGCGGTCTGCCGTTTGTCAGCTCAATACTTTTGAGGATTTTTGAGTCGGTAAAAACAAACTGGGAGAGGGTTGGCGATATCCGTTTTGCGGTTACTCTCAATCCCGATTCAAACGGTTCGGCTGTGAGCAGAGAAAATGCACAGGCGGTTGCCGATGAGTGGAAAAAGGCGATGAGAAGCGACAGCGTGTGTGATTTTGTGTCGGTCGGCGATGTCAGCGTTAAGGTTATCGGCGCTGAAAGCGATATGCCCGACTGCGACATTCCCGTAAGGCATATTCTTGAGCAGATTATCGCAAAGCTTGGTATTCCGCCGTTTCTGCTCGGCATTTCGTGGTCGAGTACGGAGAGAATGAGCGAACAGCAGGCGGATATTCTCACAAGCGAGCTTGCTTACTACCGCACAGTGCTTGAACCCGTGATTACAAAAATTGTGTCGGCTCATCTTAAAATGTGCGGTTATAACGACAGTTTTAAGATTGAGTGGGACAAGATTAATCTTCAGGATGCGGTTGAGCTTTCTCAGGCAAGACTTAACAATGCAAATGCGATGAACATTGAAAGACAGATTGGAGCGGAGGTGCAGAATGAAGGATAACAAACTTATTAAAAGCGGTGTTTCGGGCGCTGTTGACGGTGAAAATCAGACTGTCGGCGATGATGAACTTGAACTGATTAACCGCTTTACAAGGCGAAATCTTGCAAAAAATGAGGTGTATGCGTTTTCGGTTGTGCTGTGTGACAACGATGTTGACCGTGACGGCGAACGCTTTACAACAGATTCACTTTATGAGCTTGAAAAGCTTTTTGTCGGCAAGACAGGAATTATTGACCACAATCCAAGTGCCAAAAATCAGACGGCAAGAATTTTCAGCTGTAAGGTTGAGAAAATTGACGGTCAGAAAACGGCTTTGGGTGACGATTACTACAGGCTCAAGGCAAGGGCATATCTTCCCGTTTGTGAGAGCAACAGGGATATTATCCTTGCGATTGACAGCGGAATTATCAAGGAAGTAAGCGTTGGCTGTGCCGTTGACAGGGTTGTGTGCAATGTGTGCGGTGAGGACATCTCAATGTGTACTCACAAAAAGGGCGAGGTTTACGGCTCAAAGCTTTGTTGCGGTGAACTTGTGAACCCGTATGACGCATACGAATGGAGCTTTGTTGCCGTGCCGTCACAAAAGAGGGCAGGCATTACGAAAGGTCACAAAATTTTGGGAAAGGAAAATGATATGGAGAAAATTCTTAAAGCCATTGAAAACAAAAAGGCTTTTGCACTTGATGAGAGCGACAGCAGAAAGCTGTGCGAATATATTGACGGGCTTAAAAAGTCGGCTAAGGACGGTGTGCTGTACCGTGAAAGCCTTACCCGTGATGTTGTGGGACTTGCCGCTTTTGTTCAGCCTGACATTTCGGGCGAAACAATGGAGAGCGTTGCAAAGAGCATGACAATTGAACAGCTCAGAGAATTTAAGTCAGCATTTGAAAAGAAAAAGAAAGCAGCTTTTGAGCCTGTTCCGCAGCTTTACTGCAAGCAGGACAAGAGAAATAACACCGTGGAAAACGGTCAGTTCAGTATTTAACGGAGGTATTATTATGAATGTAAATTTTAACGGTTATGGCGAAAATGCCGCAACATTTATTGCAGACAAAACACTTACAGAGGCAGGCGTGCCTGTTAAGATGAAGGACAACGGCACAGTTGCAAAATGTGACGCAAGCGAGAACTTTTGCGGTGTGTGCGTAGGCGTGAGAGGCGGTTATGCGGTTGTTCAGCTTTCGGGCTATGTAAAGATTGAGAGCGACAAGAAAATTGCCGTCGGCTACAAAAAGCTTTCTGCAACGGCAGACGGCGGCGTGTCGGTTACAACAACCGGCAGAGAGTACCTTGTGCTTGACTCAACAGACACTTCGGTAGGATTTATTCTTTGATAAGGGGAGGAAGATATTATGGCAAATTTTGAAAATATTACAATTGAAAAGGGTATGTATCAGACAAAGGGCGGAATTTCGGGCGCACTTGAAAAGCTTGATCCGTCAGAAAATTACAGAGGTACTGCACTTGAGGGACTTGACGCATTTTCCCGTCAGCTCAAACGCTTTGACATTAAGGTGAAGGGCAGAAACAGCGACTGTGTTGAAAAGTTTTTTCAGAGTTCAAACTCTGCGGCACTTTTCCCCGAATATGTGAGCAGAGCCGTTATGCAGGGCATGGAGAGAGCGGATATTCTCCCGAACCTTGTGGCAACCGTGACAGACATTGAGGGTATGGATTACCGCAGTATTGCATCTGTTCCGAGTGAGGATGATAAGAGTCTTAAACTCGTCGGCGAGGGTGCTAAGATTCCGCAGACTGAGGTTAAGACAAGAGAAAACCTTGTTAAGCTTCACAAGCGTGGCAGAATGCTTGTTGCATCATATGAGGCGCTTCGCTTTCAGCGTCTTGACCTCTTTACCGTAACACTCAATCAGATTGGCGCATATATTGCAAGAGCACAGCTTAAAGATGCGATTGATGTGCTTGTGAACGGTGACGGCAATGAAAATCCCGCCGGCACACTTAATGTTGCAACAGGCGGCAAGGTTACATATGAGGACCTTTTAAAGCTTTGGACAGAGCTTGCTCCGTATGAACTCAACACAATTCTTGCGTCAACTCCCGAAATGCAGAAGATTCTTTCACTCTCTCAGCTTCAGGATTCAAACGCAGGTCTTGATTTTCAGGCTACGGGCAGAATGATTACACCTCTCGGTGCAAGCCTTCTTCACACTCCTGAGCTTGAGGGCGGTAAGATTATCGGTCTTGACAAAAACTGTGCGCTTGAAATGGTTCAGGCAGGCGGTGTTGTTACAGATTACGACAAGCTTATTGACCGTCAGCTTGAAAGAGCCGCAGTTACCTGTACCGCCGGTTTTTCAAAAATCTTTACAGAGGCGTCAAAGGTGATGAGCTGTTAAGGAGGGATTGCCTTGAACATTGCAAACATTACAAAGCGTTTTGCCTTATACAGCGGTATTGACGGTGCTGAAGCATACAAATGGAAGAGCATTGTTGACGATGCCGTGGTGTATGTTAATTCAATTGTTACGAAGAAAAATCTTTCGGAAGATGACGAATTAAGACTTGAAAACCTGTGTGCCGTTTACGCTTTTAAGTTGTATTCCCTTTGCAATGATGACAGCATTTCTTCTTTTTCCGCAGGTGATTTGAAAATTTCATCATCTGCGGACGGCGAAAGCCGTGCCGAAAAGCTGTGGAGGGAATATGCCGACAAGTCGCAGGACCTTATCGGCAGAGAAAAATTTTTGCTTGGGGTGATATGATGAATATTTCACCGTCTATCGGGAAAATATTAAACAGATACGGCTGTGATGTTACCGTTAAAAACGGCGGTAAATCGGTTAGGACAAAGGCCTTTATTTCACCTTTGAGATACAACAGCAATCAGAATTATGACAGTGTACGGCATAAACTGGGTATGAGAAAAACAAAGTTGTTTTTATTTATTGCACCGCCCGATGTTCTGCTTGATTCGGAAAAAAGCGTAATAGAAAGTGAAAACGGTAAATATACTGTTAAAAGGTGCGAAAAATATTATGTGAAGGACAATCCGATTTATGTAAGGGCTGTTCTGTGTGCATACAGAGAAGAAACGAGGGATGATTTTGAATCGAATTGAGAAACAGGTTGACCGTATTATTGCAGGATTAAAGGTAAATGAGGCTTTGAAAAATGTCAGATTTATAAGAGAATACGGCTCTGATGAAGCACCGTCACCTGTGAACGGAATGATTGCCGTTGTGTCGGTGAGAGATATGTCAACGGAGAAAAGTTATATCGGCGGATACCTTTCGCCGTCTATCAAGGGTGAAAGCTACAATGCAGGAGTTGAAATCAGGGTGTATGCTCCTGCAACCGAGAACGGAAGCGGTCTTTCGGAAGTGGTAAGTGAAATTCTTCTCGGACTTAAAACTGCCGATGCGGAAAAGACGATTACCCACAGCGAGGCGGCGTCAATTGAATTTGATCCCGATATGAACGCAATTTACAGAACGGTGAGTTTTAATATGGAATTCTGTCTTTGCGAGGAGGTTTAAATGGACGGCTTTGAATTTGAAAATTGCGGAAATGCCATGTTGAAATGTGAGGGGAAAATTCTCGGCGGCGTTGAAAAGGCAACCTGTACAAGAAAGAACTCCTTCACGGAAATCAAGGAATTTTTCAATGACAAGCCCGTTGAAAGGATTGTTTCAAATGAATGGGAACTTACCTTTGTGATGAAGATTACGGATGAAACTCCGTTTTTGGAGCGTGACAGCTTTAAGAGTCTTGAACTTGACCTTGCAAAGAAGAAAATCATTTACACGGATTGCAAAGTGCTTGAATTTTCAAGCGTTACTCAGGGCAGCGGAAGTATTCTTGCAACCGTGAAAATCAGTGCCGACGAGAGGAAAATTATATGAATGATAAAAATTCAGACGAACTTTACAGGCTTGCGGAGTCTGAGAACGGCGGTAAAGATACCGAAATGTTAGGCGAATTCCTTGAAAGGGAAAGCCGTCGTTACAGTCGCAGACTTGACGAAGAAGAGGAGGCGAAAAGCCGATGAAACCGGTGCCGATGAAATTCGGTGAATATGTGTGGCATCACAATCCGCAGAATATCAGCTTTGAATGTGACAGGAACGTTGCAGAAATGAAAAGTCCGTTCGGCGAAGCTTCCGTTCAGGATATGGGGCGGAAGAATATGAAAATCAGCGGTTCGGGACAGCTGTACGGTGAGAATTGTGCAGAACAGTTTGAAAGGCTGTTTGAGGTGTTCAGAAACAGCGGAAAAGAAGTGCTCTCCGTGCCAAACCTGCCGAGCATTTATGCTGTGTTTGAAAAGCTTGAAATAAAGGGCGAGCCAAAGCCGAATGTGCTTGAATACAGCTTTGTGTTCCGTGAGGTTATGGAGAAAAAGCAGAAAACGGTAATTACATATTTTGACTGTGAAAACGGACAAACCCTGTGGGATGTTGCCTACAAAACAGGGGTGAAAATTGACGAGCTTGTGCGACTGAATCCCGATGTTAAGTTCCCCGATGAAAACCTCGGAACAAGGAGGGTTAAGCTGTGCTGACTTACTTTTTTACGGACAAAAACGGCAAAAGGTGTGAAATTAAAAATGTTCTCACGGCAGAAATTTCGGCAGATGTCGATGTGCCTGCCGATGAGCTTGTGATGACTGTGCCGTATGACGAGAAGTTCGGAAATGCCGATATGCTTGAGGCTTATGACGGCAAGTCGCTTGTGTTTGTGGGACAGGCTGACGAGATTGTCAGCATTGTGAGAACCGACGGTGCGATTGTAAGGCTGAGTGCAAGAAGTCTTGCCGGAAGGCTTCTCGATAATGAGGCAGAGCCTGTTACATATGTGAACCCAGCGGCAAAGTTCATTTTTGAAAGGCATTTAAAGCCGTTCGGAATTATCGGATATGACGGTGACGAACATCCGTTTATGGGAACAATCAAAATTGAAAAGGGCATGACCGAGTGGCAGGTGCTTGAAAAATTCTGCAACGGCAGATACGGCAAAAGTCCGAGAATTACGGGTGCGGGATTTGCTTTGATGTGCGGAACTTACGGCGGTGCAAAGCCGATTGTGTTCGGCAGAAACGGAGTAGGCTATACATCTCTCCGTGAGTACATAAAGCCGTGCAAGGTGATTTCGCAGGTCAAACTACGCACCGAGGAATACGGCGGTTACAAGAGCGTTATAAGCAACAAATGCGTTGCCGACAGGATTAAAAGGGTGAGATATGTAAACGCTTTTCTCGACAACAATGCGGTAAAAACAGCCGACAGGATGATTGAAAACGGCAATAGGCAGAGCTTTGAAATAATGCTTGAATGTGCAGAATGTCTGTGCGGAGTTGTCGGCAGAAGGGCTGTGATTGATGACTCTCTCATCGGAAAAATAGAGGGCTTGATTGTGAAAAGCATTAAATATTCACTTGGGAAAAACGGTGAAAGCACAACGGTTGTGCTTGGAAAGGAGAACGGCGATGTGGCTGATGAATTACATAACTAAAAATTCGATTACCGCCCCGAAAGCCGAAAAGGGCGGTGTGAAAAGTTCGGGAAACACGGTTTCGGTGGATTCCTCGGAAGAACACAGGGGGATAAAATGTTGCGTGCCGTATGGCTTTGCAAGCGTTGTTCCCGTGGGAGAGTCGGCGGTTGTTTTGCCGCTTGCTAACGGTGAAGTGAGCCTTGGCGTACTTGCGAAAAATGTTGAACTTGATGAGGGCGAGGTTATGCTCTCGTCAAAGGGCGGAGCGAGTATTGTGCTGAAAAATGACGGCAGGGTTCTTATCAACGGCAAGGCGGTGTAGTATGAGGGATACGATGATTAAAAACGGTGATATCGTTATCGGCTCTTCGGGCAATACGGTATTGCTTGAGGGGACTGACGCAAAATTCCAACAGGCTGTGCTTTGCATTTCGGCAAAACTCGGCGGATTTGTCTATGACAGAAATTTAGGTTCAAAGGTGCTTTTGCAGGACAAAACACTCTCGGCAAAGCAGACTGAACTGCTTGCCAATGAATCGCTTGCAAAAATGAAAAATACCTATGCAAGCGTTAAGTCGGTTGGCAAAACGATTACGATTGACCTTACGGTTGACGATATTACAAGGGAGGTGCAGATAAATGGAAACCTATGATGAAATTTACGGCAGAATGAAGAATGCCTATGAGCGGGAAACGGGCGACAGCTTTAACGAGGTGAGCGACATTGCAATCAGGCTCAAGGTGCTTGCCGGCGAGATTTTTAAGCTGCAGACGAATCTTGAATGGTGGAAAAGACAGATGTTTGCAGTGAGCGCAAGCGGTGAATGCCTTGATAAACTCGCATCGCAGAGAGGTATTGAACGCAAAAAGGCGATGAAGTCAACGGGCGAAATTACCTTCAATATTTCTCAGCCGTGCAGTCACGATATTGTAATTCCAAAGGGGTGTGTTGTGGCTACTGCCGACCTTGTGCCGATACGATTTGTTACGACCGAGGATGAAGAAATCAGTGCCGGCAACACGCTTGTGAGTGTTTATGCCGAGGCTGAACAGGCGGGAAGTAACGGTAATATCGGGCTTGGTTGTGCGGTTGTTCCCGTGAGTGTGCCGACAGAGATTGAAACGGTTACAAACCGTGAGAAATTTACGGGCGGTTGCGATGCCGAAACGGACGATGAACTTCGCAAACGCATAAGAGATACATATATAAACACCTCCAACGGCACGAATGCGGCATATTACGAACAGCTTGCACTCACGGTTGACGGTGTTGCAAAGGCGAGTGCCATCGGCAAAGCGAGGGGCGTAGGTACGGTTAATGTCTATGTTACGGGTGCGGATGCATCATTGGGTACGAATGTTGTTGCAAGGGTTCAGTCGCTTTTGGAAAAGCAGAGAGAGCTTAATGTTGATGTTATTGTGTCGAATGCCCAGCGTACCGCCTGCAATATGAGCGTTGTTGCCTATGCGGAGGACGGATATTCTTCAGGTGAAGTCAAGGAGTTGCTCAAAAATGCCTTTGCGGAATATGTGAATTCAATCCCTATCGGCGGAACATTCAGATTGTCGGAACTCGGCGCAAGACTGATTGACACGGGTTGTATAACCAACTACAACTGGAACACGGATATGCAGGATGTGACGGTGGCAAAGTCGCAATGTTTTACTGTCGGTACAGTTACGATTGGGGTGAAGTGATGAACAGCTTTGATTCGATGAAAACCAAATTAGAAAGTACGGGGCTTTACAAAGTTACGGCAAAATCAAATATCAGAGCGGAACTTTTGGCATATGCAGAGGGTTTGAACACGGAATTTGATATGCTTGAAACTATGGAACGGGAGTTGTTTATTGACACAGCGGAAAACTGCGGAATTACCGAAAGGGAAAGATTTGTCGGTAAAATCAATGCCGATTATCCGCTTGAAAAACGAAGGGAAATGCTTAAAATATCTGAGCAGAAGGTCGGCGGAAAATGCACTCCCGACGATTTCAAAAGAATTGTCAGAGGTTACGGTGTGGAAAATTTTACAATTGCTGAAGCTCCCACAAGAAACCGTGTGGACATTAAAATTTCGGATACAAAAACAGACGCAGAGAAGAAGCTCATAGAAAAGCGTGTGAAAGCAGATTTTCCGTTACATCTTAATGTGATAATTTCTTATGTAAATGCATAAAATCCTGATTAAAATTTTAATCAAGCTATGTTAATAAATTTTGCAGCTTTGCAAAACCATTCAAATAATTAAATAACCATGACCAAAAATAAAAATGACAAGTTGAAAAATCTCAGCTTGTCATTTTTTGTGTGTGAATATAAATTCTTATAAAAAGCACTCTGCAAACGCTTAGGCTTAATTATATTTTTGCTATTATTATACCTCATATTCGAGAGCGGTTTTTAGGTTAATTCAAAATATATGTCAACTGTAATTGACAATTTGTTCAAGGGAAAAGAGAAGTGTGCCACTTGATTTTGTATCGGCTGTTATTTTTTTATCAAAACCGTTTTCAGAGAACAATGCATAATAAAACTGTGCCTTTTCCTTCAATGGTGTTAATTTTGCAAGTGTGTTCAGATATTCTGCATAGGTAAATGCTTCTTTTTTGAATTTGCATTCCCCAACTAAATAATTTTCTGCTTTTTGGTCGATACATAAAATATCTATTTCTGTTTCTCCGATTCTAAGTCCGTTTGCTGTGTTTTTATCCCTTATTGTTGTCTTTCCTGTCCACCGTCCCATTTTGGAATATCGGAACGGCAGTTCGTTATTTTTCTGCATTTTCCGAACAAACTCACGGCAAACATCTTCAAATGCGACTGATGCAAATTCATGGAGTTCGGGCTTTACAATATATTCGTAAACGCCGTCAACATCGCCGTCCTCAAGCTGTGAAAAATTTGCAAAACCGAATGCATACCAGAATCGGAAGAAGTTATCTGTTAATTTATATGTTCCTCTGTTACCGTTTGCCTGTTCTTTTATCTTTGCATCAACAGAAAATTCTCGTTCCACAATGCCGAGTTCAATCAGATTTTTTAAATAAACGCTTGTTTTGGAAGTATCCTCAATGAGTGACTTTTGACTGATATTGTTTAAAGTTGTATTTCCAAGTGCTACCGCTTCAATGATAGAGTTATATACAGGCGTTTCCCGAAGTTCCTGATGAAGAAGAAAATCAACCTCGCTGTATAGAACACAACCTTTGGTCAAAATGTTTTGTTTAATATTTTCTTCAATAGTTAGTTTCGGATTCCATTGCCTTAAATAGTGGGGAATACCGCCAAGAACAGAATAAGCAATAACTTTGTCCCGTTCGGAATATGCGGTAAAGAATTTAGCTGCATCGTAAAATCCCATTTCTTTCATTTTGTAAATTCCGGTAGCACGACCGTAGAGCGGATTTTTTTCGGCAAGAATTTCCTTTTCAATAAAACTCATTGCACTGCCGCACAAAACAATCATAACATTTGAATCCCGAAGTTGTGTATCCCACAAATTTTGCAGAATAGAAGGAATGCTCTTGTTCCCTTTGCACATATACGGGAATTCATCTATGATAAAGAGTTTCTTTTTATCCCCATACGGCAAATCGAGAACAGCGCCGAAAGCTTTTTCCCAATCGGCAAATTCGGTAATGTAGTTTTTTGCGGGAATGTTTTCTTTTAATATTTGTTTTGAAAATTTTTGAAGTTGCACCCTGTCGGTTGTCTGAGTACAGGAAAAGAATACATGTGGTTTTTCTTTGCAAAATTCTCTTAAGGTTTCCGTTTTGCCGACACGCCGTCTGCCATACAAAACTACAAGCTGTCCGCCATCTGAATTGTATTTATCGTTCAGAAATTTTAGCTCGGTTTCTCTGCCTATAAACATAAAAACACCTCTTGTACTATCTAATCTTGATTTACTAAATCGTGATTTGGTATTATTATACCCAAGAACAAATATAAAATCAATAGATTTTGCAAAAACAATAAAAATTTTCAAAATACGCCGTTATATAAATTGTGGGAAACCTTTAAAGATTTTTATAAGACATAAAAAGACCTTGCAGAGTAAAATCTGCAAGGTCAAATTTATATCAGGAATAAACTTGTATTAAGTTACCTGTCAATACATCCTGTGTGGATTACTTGTTTGCGATAGCAGCCTGAGCAGCAGCAAGACGAGCAATCGGAACACGGAACGGTGAACATGATACATAGTCAAGACCGATCTTGTGGCAGAACTCAACAGAAGAAGGATCGCCGCCGTGCTCACCGCAGATACCAACATGGAGCTTGTTGTTTACAGGCTTACCGAGTTTGATAGCTGTTTCCATGAGCTTGCCAACGCCTGTCTGGTCAAGCTTAGCGAACGGATCGTTCTCGAAGATCTTAGCATCATAGTAAGCGTTGAGGAACTTACCTGCGTCATCTCTTGAGAAGCCGTATGTCATCTGTGTAAGGTCGTTAGTACCGAAGCAGAAGAAGTCAGCTTCCGTAGCAATCTCATCAGCTGTAAGAGCAGCTCTTGGGATTTCGATCATTGTACCAACTTCGTACTTGAGGTCGATGCCTGCAGCAGCGATTTCAGCGTCAGCTGTTTCAACAACAACCTTCTTAACGAACTTGAGTTCCTTAACATCGCATACGAGCGGAATCATGATTTCAGGCTCAACTGTCCAGTCTGCGTGTGCCTTCTGAACATTGATAGCAGCACGGATAACTGCCTTTGTCTGCATCTTTGCAATTTCAGGATATGTTACTGCAAGACGGCAACCACGGTGACCCATCATTGGGTTGAACTCGTGGAGTGAAGCGATGATTGTCTTAATGTCTTCAACGCTCTTACCCTGAGCAGCTGCGAGCTTCTCGATGTCAGCTTCCTCTGTAGGAACGAACTCGTGAAGCGGCGGATCAAGGAATCTGATTGTTACAGGATTGCCTTCGAGTGCCTCATAAAGAGCCTCAAAGTCGCCCTGCTGATAAGGAAGAATCTTGTCAAGAGCAGCTTCTCTTTCTTCAACTGTATCTGAGCAGATCATCTCTCTGAATGCAGCGATTCTGTCCTCTTCAAAGAACATATGCTCTGTACGGCAAAGACCGATACCTTCAGCACCGAGCTCACGAGCCTTCTTAGCGTCAGCAGGTGTATCAGCGTTTGTTCTAACCTTAAGAGTTCTGTACTTGTCAGCCCAAGCCATGATTCTGCCGAACTCACCTGCGATTGTAGCGTCAACTGTTGGGATAACGCCGTCGTAGATGTTACCTGTAGAACCGTCGATTGAAATGTAGTCACCCTCGTGGAATTCCTTGCCTGCGAGTGTGAACTTCTTGTTAGCCTCGTCCATTGCGATGTCGCCGCAACCTGATACACAGCATGTACCCATACCACGAGCAACAACGGCAGCGTGTGATGTCATACCGCCACGAACTGTGAGGATACCCTGTGAAGCCTTCATACCTGTGATGTCCTCAGGTGAAGTTTCAAGACGAACGAGAACAACCTTTTCGCCCTTAGCGTTCCAGTTTTCAGCATCTTCGGCTGTGAATACGATCTTACCGCAAGCAGCACCAGGAGAAGCGCCGAGACCCTTACCGATTGGTGTAGCAGCCTTAAGAGCAGCAGCATCGAACTGTGGGTGAAGAAGTGTGTCAAGGTTACGAGGATCGATCATTGCAACAGCTTCTTCTTCTGTTCTCATGCCCTCGTCAACGAGGTCACAAGCAATTTTAAGAGCAGCCTGAGCTGTTCTCTTACCGTTTCTTGTCTGGAGCATATAGAGCTTCTTGTTTTCAACAGTGAACTCCATGTCCTGCATATCTCTGTAGTGGTTTTCAAGTGTCTGACAAACATTCTGGAACTGCTCGAAAGCTTCCGGGAACTCTTCAGCCATCTTAGCGATTGGCATAGGAGTACGAACACCTGCAACTACGTCTTCGCCCTGTGCGTTGATGAGGAACTCACCCATGAGCTTCTTCTCACCTGTAGCAGGATCTCTTGTAAATGCAACACCTGTACCGCAATCGTCGCCCATGTTACCGAATGCCATTGACTGTACGTTAACGGCAGTACCCCATGAATAAGGGATATCGTTGTCACGACGGTAAACGTTTGCACGAGGGTTGTCCCATGAACGGAATACAGCCTTAACTGCGCCCATGAGCTGTTCCTTAGGATCGTCAGGGAAGTCCTGACCGATTTTCTCTTTGTATTCAGCCTTAAACTGGCCTGCAAGCTCCTTAAGATCGTCAGCTGTAAGCTCTACGTCATAAGTAACGCCTCTCTCAGCCTTCATCTTGTCGATGAGCTCTTCAAAATATTTCTTACCTACTTCCATAACTACATCGGAATACATCTGAATGAATCTTCTGTAGCAGTCCCAAGCCCAACGAGGGTTGTTTGACTTCTTAGCGATAACTTCAACAACATCTTCGTTAAGACCGAGGTTAAGGATTGTATCCATCATACCCGGCATTGAAGCACGAGCACCTGAACGAACTGAAACGAGGAGGGGGTTCTCCTTGTCGCCAAACTTCTTGCCTGTGATCTCTTCCATCTTCTCGATGTACTCGTTGATCTGAGCCTGAATTTCAGCGTTGATTTCTCTGCCGTCCTCATAATACTGAGTACAAGCTTCTGTTGTAATTGTGAAGCCCTGTGGTACAGGAAGTCCAAGACCTGTCATTTCTGCAAGGTTGGCACCCTTACCGCCGAGGAGCTCACGCATGTTAGCATTACCTTCTGTAAAAAGGTAAACCCATTTGTTTGCCATAACTGGTAATCCTCCTAAAAAAATAAATTAAGATATACGGCTGTGGCAGACTTACCCCTTGGTAAAACCTGCCTGCTTGTATAAGCCTATCGAATATTATAACAAACTTTGGTCAAAATAGCTATATTTTTTTCAAACTTTTTTCTTATAAAAAACGAGTTTTATTTTCGACAATATTGTATAAATCGTTTAAAATGCCTTTTTTTGCCCGATTTTTGTAATTTTCTCTTGAATTTTGTGATTTTTGTGAGATAATATTATGGTATGAACGAGTGCCTTGTGACAGGACTGTCTGCATCTTTGTTGTTTTGTCACAGATAAAAGGAGAAAAAATGAAGAATTGTGCCGTTATCCTCGCAGGCGGCGAGGGCAAAAGAATGAAATCCGACAAACCGAAAACATTGTCGGAGGTGCTCGGCAGACCGATGCTTTGCTGGGTTATGTCAGCTTTAAGGAAAGCCGGTATTGACGACATCTGTGTTGTCAAGGGCTTTAAAAAAGAGTGTGTCGAAGAGTATCTTTCAACCCTCGATTTTTCCGTTGAAAGCGTGTTTCAGGCTGAAAGACTCGGAACAGGTCACGCTGTGATGATGGCAAAGGATTTCCTTAAAAAGCACAGCGGCAATGTTGTTATTCTCAACGGCGACGCTCCGTTTATGGACAGCAAGACTATTGAGGATTCCCTGAAGGCTCATATTGAGAACGGTTGTGCCGCAACGGTTATTTCCGCAAAGGTTGACGATCCGACAGGTTACGGCAGAATTGTCCGTGACGAAAACGGAAATCTGCGTGCAATTGTTGAGCAGAAAGACGCCGATGAGGAAACTCTCAAAATAAATGAGGTAAACTCGGGCGGTTTCTGGTTTGATTGTCAGCTTCTTCTTTCGGTTCTCGACAGAATCAAGTCGGATAACAGCGCAAAGGAATATTATCTTCCCGACGCAATCAAGCTTTTGCTTGAGGACGGAAGAAAGGTCGGAGCATTCACGGCTCAGTGCAGTGATACGGTTCTGGGTGCAAATGATCCGGCTCAGCTTGAACAGCTTAACGAAATTGCAAGAGCAAAGGGTTACAGCTGTTAATTGCTCGGTTAATCATTGGTAAACATATACTACACACATTAAAATTCAAAGGAGTTATTGCAATGAATTTTCACGGTAAGGACATTAAAATTTTCACCGGCAGTTCAAATGTTGATGTAGCTCAGGGAATTGCAGGCTGTCTTGGTCTGCCGCTTGGTAAGAGTGACTGTACACAGTTCTCAGACGGCGAAATCTCTGTTTCTCTTCACGAATCTGTTCGTGGCAGCGACTGCTTTATTGTTCAGTCAACCTGTGCTCCCGTCAACGACAATCTTATGGAAATGCTCATAATGATTGATGCCATGAAGCGTGCATCCGCTGCAAGAATCACTGTTGTTATGCCATACTTCGGCTATGCAAGACAGGACAGAAAAGCTAAGGCAAGAGATCCGATCTCGGCTAAGCTTTGTGCAGACATCATCACCTGTGCAGGTGCTGACCGTGTGCTTACAATGGATCTTCACGCAAATCAGATTCAGGGCTTCTTCAACATTCCTGTTGACCACCTTCAGGGCGCATCACTTCTCGCAAACCATATGAGAGAGAAAATCGGCGGCAAAAATGATGATTATATCGTTGTATCTCCCGACCTCGGTTCTGTAACTCGTTCAAGAAACTTCGCTTCAAAAATCGGCACAGGTCTTGCTATTATCGACAAGAGAAGACCAAAGGCTAATGTTTGTGAGGTTATGAACATCATCGGTGACGCTAAGGGTAAGAAGGTTATCCTTGTTGACGATATGATTGACACAGCAGGTACTCTCTGCAACGCTGCCAACGCTATCGTTGAAAAGGGCGGTGCAACAGAGGTTTACGCTTGCGCTACTCATGCAGTTCTTTCCGGTCCTGCAATCGAGAGAATCCAGAACAGCGCAATCAAAGAAGTTGTTCTTCTTGACACAATTCCTGTTCCGAAGGAAAAGATGATTGACAAGTTCACAATTCTTCCTGTTGCTCCTACATTTGCAGAGACTATCGCAAGAATCTACAACGACAAGCCGTTCACAGCCGCTTTCGGTTGATAGGCGAACAATTTAATTATGTAATTAAACAGGCGGGTTTTAACTAACCCGCCATTTCGCTGTTTTACTGCAAATTTTTCAGGAATAAAACGGTACAATATGTGAGGGTGATTTAATTTTGTTTGGTATAGTTTACGGCTCCGATTCAGATAACAAAATAATGAACCGCTTTGTCGATGAGTACGAATTGTGGTGCAATGAGGGCAAAAATCCGGATATTGCGTCAATCGACCTCGACTTTGCGCTTGACCTACAGAAGAAAAGACTTGACGAAAAGGGTGTAAAGATTCAGACCGCTTTTACCGATAAGGAAACGGTGAAGAATGAAGTCCCCATAAATGCTTGTACTGCCTACGATATGGGCGAATGTAAGAGTAACATTGCGTCAAAGACATATGAGGTTACGGAGAAATACTTTAAAGACGGAAAGAAAAAGAAAAAAATCAAGGACAGATTTTTCTTTTACACAATGATTACAAGGCTTGAAAACCAAAATTCCGAGGTTGCGTGTTCGTGTCCGAACTGCGGTGCGGTAAGCAGTGTAAGAGAGCTTCTCAACGGTTGTAAAAACTGCAAAACTCGCTTTATTATGGACGATTTGTTCCCGAAGGTTACAAACTTCTACTTTGTAAAAACCTATTCGCTTGCGAACAAGTCAACGAAAAAGGTGCTTGCACCGTACCTTCTCGGCGGAATTGCCGCCGTTGCGGCATTTACGGTATGGGTGGTTGTAAAGGACGGAACTTTTGATCCCGCAACCGCAAATATGGTCTATGAAATCGGCATAAGAGCAATCCCCGTACTGCTCGGCGGACTTTTGGCGGGGTACCTTGCATGGGCATTAAAAACGCTTTTCGGACTTTTTGTCGGTGCGGCAAAGAGCATTCCTATGATAGGTCCGCACTTCAATTGTCAGAAAAGACTTCCGTGGCTTATGAAAGAGGTTAATCCCAACTTCTCATATGAATACTTTATCGGCAAGGTGCTTGCTTTGCTCAAGATTATGATTTTCAGCGATGATTACACAAACCTCGCAGTCTATGAGGGCAATCCGATGAAAAATCCTTTCGGAGATATTGTTGACATCAAGTACAGAGGAGTGTCAAAGCTTAATTCATTCAATGTCACAAACGGATGTTGCTATGTTGATATGACCGTTTACGCAACGACCGTGAAAAACAAAAATTCTTCATTTAGGGTTAAAAACGAAAAGTTCAGACTTACCGTTTGCAGAAGTGTGAACGCCATGGATGACGGAGTTTTCACAATGAAAAAAGTAACCTGTAAAAGCTGCGGCGCAAGCTTTGACGCAACAAGAGAACGCAACTGCCCGTATTGCGGAAATGCTTATCATCTCGGCAACGATGACTGGGTTGTTGTAAGCTTCGGAAAAGGTTAATTTAAATTTCAGAATACATATAATATAAATAAGAGGAAAACGGATATGTTCGGAAAAAACAAATCAACGGGTTCAATCGAGTACATTGTAGTGGGACTCGGCAACCCCGACAGAAAATACGAAAACACTCGTCACAACGCAGGCTGGCTTGCAATTGACCGCATTGCCGACAAGCTCGGTTGTGATGTGAACAAAATAAAATACAAAAGCTTTATCGGCACTTGCACTGTAAACGGCGCAAAAGTTATGCTGATGAAACCCACAACATATATGAACAACAGCGGTCAGGCAGTTGTTGAGGCGATGAACTTCTACAAAATCCCACCCGAAAATGTCATTGTAATTTTTGATGACATTTCGCTTGATGTCGGAAAAATGCGTATCCGTTCAAAGGGCAGTGACGGCGGTCAAAGGGGAATGCGCAGTATCATCTATCTCAGCGGAAGCGATAAATTCCCCCGCATCAAGGTTGGCATAGGCGCAAAGCCAAATCCCGACTGGGACCTTGCCGACTGGGTGCTTTCAAAGTTCACTCCCGATGAAATGAAAAAGCTTGATGAAATTTTTGACAATGCCGAAAAAGCAATCGAGCTGATTATTGACGGCAAAACCGACCGTGCTATGAATTTGTTCAACTGAAAAGGGACAAAGAAATGAATAATCTCAACTTTCTTGTTGATGTCCTCAAAGAGTCACCCGTTTTCAAAACGCTTGAAAAGAATGTCAAGCCGGGCAGAGCGGTCTGTGCTTCGGGACTTTCAACAATTAACAAATCAAATATCATCTATGCGCTGTGCCGCCTCAAGGGCGTCACGGCATTTTGTCTTGCGTCCGATGAAAAAGAGGCGCAAACTTTGTGCAACGACCTTTCGTGCATGGGACTTCGCGCCTATGTTTATCCAGTGCGTGACTTCAACTTTCTTGACTTTCAGAGCCGTTCGCACGAGTACGAGCACGCAAGACTTAAAGTTTTGCTCAAGCTTATCAACCACGAATGTGATGTTGCAATTGCGTGTGTTGATGCGGCGGCACAGCTTACCGTTCCGAGAAATGTGCTTGAACAGTCGGTTATTGAATTTGAAGAGGGCAGGGAGCTCTCGCTTGAAAAGGCGACAAAGGCACTTACTCTGCTCGGCTACGAACGCTTTGATGCGGTAGAGGGCAGCGGTCAGTTTTCTCTGAGAGGTGGTATTCTCGACTTCTTTATGCCCGACAGCGACTATCCCGTGAGATGTGAATTTTGGGGCGATGAAATTACCGACCTCAGCTATTTTGACATTGAAACACAGAGAAGATTTAAAAAGGCTGACAAAATTACGCTTTCGCCCTCAACCGAAATCGTAATTGAGGACAGAGCCGCCCTTGCAGATAAAATTGAACACAAGGCAAAGCTCCTCCGTTCCAAGAACAGCGCCAAAGCCAAGGAAAAACTTTTTTCAGAGGCACAGCTTATCCGCAGCGGTGCAATGATTGCCAATGCGGACAAATTTATCAATCAGATTTACGATAAACCCGAGTCGCTTTTTGATTATCTCGACAGAAACACCCTCGTTTTTGCATCTGAATTTACTGCAATTCAGGAACGGGGAAAATCAATGGACTTTATCAGCAATGAAACCCTTATGCAAGGCTTTGAGGACGGAACTCTTTGCAGAGGTTTTGACCGCTTTGCGCTCACATTCAACGAATGTACCGAGTTTTTGCAAAGTCACGGAACAATCGTGCTTGAAAACTTTGTTCACGGAAGTATGCCTATCAAGCTGTCGGAAATCATCAGCTTTTCAACAAAACAGCTCTCGGCATGGGGCGGTTCGTATAAACAGCTAAAAGAAGATGTTGACGGACTTTTTACCCCCGAAAGCAAGGGCGTTATATTTGCAGGAACAGAAAGAGCCGCCAAAAATCTTTGTGACACCTTTAACGCAGACGGCATAAACGCTGTTTACAGCGAGGGTGCGGATAAGATTTCAAAGGGCGAACTGCTTGTTATGCAGGGTGCATTGAGTGCGGGCTTTGAGTATCCGTCACAAAAGTTTTTTGCAATAACCTACAGTCAGGTTTCGTACCGTCCCGAAAAGTCCAAAAAGAAGAAGAAAAAGACGGGACAGGAAATTTACAGCCTTTCAGAGCTTGCCCCCGGTGATTATGTTGTACACAATGTTCACGGTATCGGTGTGTTCGGCGGTATAAGAAAAATTGATACTCACGGAGTTATAAAGGACTATATCAAGATTGACTACGCAAAGGGCGATGTGCTTTATGTGCCTGTCACACAGCTTGATATGGTTGCAAAATATATAGGACCGAAAGAGGATTCAAGGGTTAAGCTTAACCGACTCGGTTCGGGCGACTGGCAAAAGGCAAAGGCAAGGGTTAAAACCTCTGTCAAGGACATTGCCAAGGAGCTTATTGAGCTTTACTCACAGCGTATGAAAGCCAAGGGCTATGCCTTTTCGGCTGATAACGAGTGGCAGAGAGATTTTGAACTCAGCTTTGAATATGACGAAACTCCCGACCAGTTGCGTTGTTGTGAGGAAATCAAGCATGACATGATGCGTTCGTCGCCGATGGACAGACTTCTCTGCGGTGATGTCGGATTCGGCAAAACAGAGGTTGCACTCCGTGCCGCTTTTAAGTGTATTGCAGATTCAAAGCAATGCGCATTGCTCTGCCCCACAACAATTCTCGCATGGCAGCATTATCAGACGGTAATCAAGCGTTTTGAGGGCTATCCCGTTCGTGTGGAACTGCTTTCAAGATTCCGTACAGCAAAACAGCAGAAAGAAATTCTCCAAAAGCTAAAGCGAGGAGAAATTGATATGATTGTCGGAACTCACAGACTGGTGCAGAAGGATGTTGAATTCCGTGACCTCGGACTTGCAATCATAGATGAGGAACAGCGTTTCGGTGTTGCTCAAAAGGAGAGATTCAAGGAATTGTGCAAAAATGTCGATGTTCTTACGCTTTCGGCTACTCCTATTCCGAGAACCCTCAATATGGCGATGAGCGGTCTGCGTGATATGAGCGTTATCGAAGAAGCACCGACAAACCGTCAGCCTGTTCAGACCTATGTGCTTGAACACGATGATGCGGTTATCAACGAGGCAATCCGCCGTGAGCTCCGCCGTGGCGGTCAGGTGTTCTATCTTCACAACAATGTTGAAACAATTTCTTCATGTGCCGCAAAAATTCAGGAGGCTGTTCCCGAGGCAAAAATCGCAATCGGTCACGGCAAAATGAAAGAGGGCGAACTCAGCGAAGTTTGGCGACAGATGCTTGAACAGGAGATTGATGTGCTTGTCTGCACGACAATTATCGAAACGGGTGTCGATTTGCCGAATGCCAACACCCTTATTATAGAAAATGCCGACTGTATGGGACTTTCGCAGTTGCATCAGCTCAGAGGCCGTGTGGGCAGAAGTTCACGAAGGGCATATGCCTACTTTACCTTCAGACGGAACAAGGTTCTCACGGAGATTCAGCAGAAAAGGCTTGCCGCAATCAGGGAATTTACAGAATTCGGCAGCGGCTTCCGCATTGCAATGCGTGACCTTGAACTGCGAGGTGCGGGCAATATTATGGGCGCACAACAGCACGGGCATATGGAATCGGTCGGTTACGATATGTACCTCAAGCTTCTTGATGAGGCAGTAAGCGAGGAAAAGGGCGAGCAGAATGTCACAAAAGACCTCGACTGTCTTATTGATATTTCGGTTGACGCTCATATTCCCGAAAGCTATGTTGAAAGTCTTACACTTCGTCTTGATGTTTACCGCAGAATTGCCGATATCCGCAGTAACGAGGACGCAGACGATGTTATTGACGAGCTGCAGGACAGATTCGGCAAGATTCCGAACTCGGTTCTCGGACTTATCGACATTGCCCTTGTGCGTAACAAGGCTTACTCAATGGGCATTTACGAAATCAGACAGAACGGCACAACACTCATGCTCTTTGTAAACGAACTCAAATCCCCTCAGGTTGCCGACTTGCTCATTGCTTTGGGCGGAAAGGCAAAGCTTGTTGCCGGAGCAAAACCGTGCGTTGCGGTTGAGTGCAAAAACAGTTCCGCTCCGCTTGAAATCCTCACCAAAATTTTCGGTGTGCAGTAATTTTACGGCATGAAACCGTAATTTGTTAAGAAAAAATCCCCCGAAAGTACAAAAACGCTGTTTTTCGGTGGAAATTCTCAACAAAATTTTATAAAAATGTAGACAATGACGATTTTTTTGTGTATAATCGTAAGGTACATTATCCTGTGAAAGTGTGTTTGCAGGACACTTTGCATTTAATTTTTCAGAAGGACGGTAAAAAACTATGAAGCCTAATATCAAGGTTGGTTCATTTTTACTTGCAATTGTTATGATGTTCTCAGTTTTTGCAATTGCAGGTTGTACACCCACAACTCTTAACAAAGAATGGTCGTATAAGACAAGCGATAACGAGCTTGCCATCGGCGTTTATATCTACTCACTCAATGCAGCTTACAGTCAGGCTGAGTCATTTGCTAAAAAGCTTGACGATTATGATTCGACATCTGACAAGTGGCTTGATGAAAAAATCAAGGACGATGACGGCAACGAGCAGGTTGCAAGAGAGTGGATTAAAGATCAGGCTAAGAAAATGTGCCTCAGCTACCTCGTAGTTGACGAACAGCTTAAAAAGGAAAATGTAAACATCGGTCAGGCAACTCTTGACTCCGCAACAAGTCAGGCTGAAACATACTGGAATGTCGGCCCGTATGCGTCACAGGGTTATGTAATGCCGATGAAGAAGCAGTATGAAAAGTACGGCGTTTCACTCGACAGCTTTGCATACTGCACAACTCTCTACAACACAAAGTATGAGGCTCTTTTCAAAGCAGTTTACGGCAAGGGCGGTTCAAAGGAAGTTTCCGACGCCGACCTTACAAAGTATTTCAAGGAAAACTATACGGACTACTCATATCTTCCCGTGAACCTTTATACATCAACAAAAGATGAGGCAGGTTCATCAAAGAATGTTGCAATGAGCGACAAGGAAATCAAGAAGGTTGAGGATCAGCTTAACGGCTACAAGAATGACCTTAACAAGGGCGGTTCTTTTGATGATGTTATTGCATCATACAAGAAGTCAAGCGGTTCGGGAACAGATTCTTCTGTTTCAAATGTAGAAGTTCTCGACAAGAGCTCAATCGGTGACGAGCTTAAAAAGGCTATCGGCAAGCTTGAAACAGGCAAGGCTGAAACTCTCAAGGTTGGCAGCGGCGACAGCGCAATCTACTATCTCGTTTATAAGAAAGACGTCAACAAGGATGTTGACAGCTATATCGGCAACGAATCAAACAGAGCCGGTGTACTTGCGTCAATGAAGTCAGACGAATTTTCAAAGTACATTGACAGTCTTGCAGAGAAACTCAAGTATGAAGAAAACACTTCGGTTATTGACAAGTATAAGCCCGAACTCTTCTTCGTTGCGGTTGAGCCTACAACATCGGCGTCAACAACATCGGCATCCGATAAAAGCTCAAAATAATTGATATCGGACATACAACAGACGCATTTTCAGATTATTCTGAAGAAAGGGGCTTTTATGAAAAAACATTCAAAGCTTTGCGCAATTTTTCTGACGGCACTTTTGAGCATTTCTGCTGTGAGCTTTTCCGTATCGGCAGTCGGTGAGGAGGTTGATCCCGGCGGAGATTCAAGCGTTATTGTTGATCCCGTAGAGCCGGAGCCTGAGCCCGAACCGGAACCGGAACCATCACCGGAGCCGGAGCCGCAGCCGCAGCCCGATCCTGTGTATCCGGACTCGTCGGACAGTTCATCATATGTAGATCCCGGCTATTCGTCAAGTGATTCGTCATATGACAACAGCTATAACTATGACAGTAGCTATGACTACAACAATAACAGTTATGACAATAATTACAGCAGCAGTCAGACTTACTACTACTCTGAGCCGTCATATGTAGGCGGCGGTCAGTCCTATGTTGCTCCGTCAAATACTGCTCCGTCAGCGTCGCTCATCAAGTCTGACGATAACATTGACGAAAAAACTCTTTCAAGCAACGACTGGTCGGATATCGCAAAAAATCTTAAAAATACCGACACATCGGGTTCTGACGGTGATGACTTTAACTTCATCAAGAACAATAACAGCAAGGGTGACAACGGTCATTGGATGTTCTATGTTTCACTCGTTTTACTCTCACTCGGTGTTGCAGGCATTGCGTACTTTGTAATTTCAACTGTTCTCAACAGAAAGAAGAGAGTCACAGTCGGCGGCAGAAGTAACGCTCCAAAGAGCAAATCTGCACAGCCACAGCGTTACAGCAGTAACGATGATTATGCCGATGATTACTCATCTTCAGGCAGAAAGTCCGAAAGACGCAGTAAGTACGATACTGCCGAAATTCAGCTTCCAACGAACAACCAAAAGGGCGGAAGAAGATACAAGTAATTAAATAACTTTATAAAACAAAAGCAGTTCCAAAATCGGAACTGCTTTTTTGTTTGACTGTGTAATTAAATTTTCGCATGACTTCTGTCTGAATGACAAAATCAGTTTTTGTCATACGGCTTTTTGTATGCCTCTTTGAACGGTTTTACAGTGCCGTCCTTTTCTTCAACGCTTACATTGTCAAGTGTTGCGTTGAACTGTGTGCGGATTTCGCCGAGATAAATTTTGTACAGCTCTTTCTGTTCTTTTTGCTCAGCCTCGGTAAGTCCCTGTTCCTTTTTCTTTTTTGCAAGCTCGTTAATTCTGTCAAGCATCTTTTTATCCATAAGTCAATCCTCCCGACCGTTATTTTGTTTTTGAGAGCAATCTGCTCCACAGCTATGATATCACACAATCAGCCAAAGTGCAAATTTTCGATTTCTCGGTTGAAAACAAAAATTTTTTGTGCTATCATTCAATTAAAGCCGTTATACGGCAAATTTTTTCGGCGGTGAATTATGGAAAATTTCAGCTTATTGCACCCGACAAATTCAAATGCATCCTACAGAACTCTCAACAAAGAGGCGCTGAATGATTTGTCGGTTGATTATATATGTGACGCTCTCACAAAAGAGCAGTATGAACGCAACAGCATAAAGCAGCTGCTGATAAATATTACGGATGACGAGGAAGTTATAAAATATCGTTGCGATGTTTTTGAGGATTTTCTTCGTTTTCCAAAACTTCGTGATGATCTATCCGCACTTCTTGTAAAGCTGAACGATTTGCGTGAAATTGAGCGCTTTCAAAAGGATACCGAGGCATCTTCCTTGTGGCAGCTTGTAAACCGACTTCGTGAAATGGACGGCTATGTCGATTGCATTACAAGAATAAAAAACACGCTTGAAACAATTGAAGTAAAGTCGCAGGGACTGCTTGAACTCAAGAAAAGTGTTCAAGCAATTTACAATGACAGCGGTTTTCCCGAACTAAAAAAGGATATAATAGATACGCTTGCAAAGGCTCAAAAGCTCAAGAGCATTACACTCGGTGTGAATCTTGACGATTTGCTCCGCCCAAAGAGTGTGGGTGTAATCTCACTCAATGACAAGGAATTTACCGACAGCGGTATTCTCAAAAGATTTATGAAGTTTACAAACCGTGACAGCGAACTGCACCACGGCAACGATGTTTCGGGATTTTTAAGCTTTCATCCGTCCAATCCGTCAACCTCGCAGTTCGGGCTGGGACAATTCGTTGTTGGTGCTCAGCAGGATGTAAACCACACTATGAACAGCTCGCTGACCGGCGCAGATCCTATGTCTGACGCACTCAAAAATGTTGTGACCGATATCCTTCGCAGAACCGTAAATGACATAAAATCAATGCTCAACAGATATGTCAATGTCAACGGCTACTCGTTCGTTTCGCTTATGCCCGAAATCATTTTCTATATTCGTTTTGCAGAGCTTTGTGATAAGATGAAAAAGAAAAATCTTCCGCTGTGCAAGGCAGAAGTTTTGCCGAAAGAGGACAGAAACTGCTGCCTTAGAGATGTTTACAACCTCAAACTCGGCATAAAATCTGCAAACGGTGAGAATTTGGATATTGTCACAAACGATATTGATTTTAACGATGACAGGCGAATTTACATTCTGACAGGTCCGAACCGTGGCGGTAAAACCACGATTACTCAGGCGGTCGGACTTGCGTTTCTGCTTGCTCAGAACGGAATATATGTTCCTGCAACGCAGATGAAATTCAGCCCATGCGACAGCATTTTTACGCATTTTCCTGCCGATGAAAACGATACCGTTGACCTAGGCAGACTCGGTGAAGAAAGCAAAAGACTTGCCGAAATTTTCTCCTCGGCAAGCCGTTACAGCCTGCTTTTGCTCAACGAAAGCCTTGCAACAACCAATGTTGCCGAGGGCTTGTACATTGCCCGTGATGTTGTAAAATCAATGCGATATCTCGGCACAAGGGCGATTTTTAATACCCATATGCACGATTTGGCTCGCAATCTTGACGAGGTGAACACAACCGTAAAGGGCGACAGCAAGATTGAAAGTCTGGTAACAGGTGTCGAAAACGGACAGCGTTCGTTCAAGGTTTTCATCGCTCCGCCTCAAGGTGTAAGCTATGCCAAAGACATTGCCGAAAAATACGGTGTAACCTTTGACAAAATCAAAAAACAGATTGATCGGCAGCGTGTCGCTGCACCCGGTTCGGGAAGATAGTATGTAATAATAAAAACATATTATGCCCGAGCGTAGTATTGTAATTGTTAGCACAATTCTGTAGGGGCGTTCATTGGACGCCCGCACGGCGAGCCGCCGTTCCCAATTCGTGCAGATAGTTTGTAAATATCAAAAAACATATTATGCCCGAGCGGAAGTTTTAATTAAATGTAAAATTGAAAATGGAAAATTGAAAATTTCGGTCGGGCAGACAGTTTGCAAAATGCAAATCATTGTCGCCCGACTGCTTTTGTATATATAGAAGTTGCGTTTAAATGTATGGGCGGATGCTACGGTGTTGCAATTATTTTGTTATATTTAGAAAATTCGTATAAAAGAAAACGGAGTGCATTACGCACTCCGTTTTCTTACGCCCACAAAATAATAAAAAAAGAAGGAAATAGCTGTTTAATAAAATAACAGTTTAACCTTGCAGGATTTCAAGTCATTTCCTGTAAACCGTTACCCTATGCGAATATTTTAACACTAACAGTAATAAAAGTCAAGACTGTTATACTATTTTTTGTTATTGATAGTAATAATATCGTTTAACTTTACACATTGAATAAATCATGTGTCTGAAATTTATGCAGATTATCAAAAGAAACCTGCCTGTCTGAAGAAGAAAATCCACAAAAACATCGTGAAACACGCTAAAACCGAAGTGAACACAACCGCCGCACCTGCAAGTTTGAAGTCGCTGTCCATTTGCTGAGCCATTGTGAATGACGAAACCGCACACGGCGATGCAAAAAGTCCGATAAGCGACACAAAGTCAACACCTCTGATTCCTATAAGCGCCGCCGTACCCAGACAAAGTGCCGGCACAACAACAAGTCTTGCAATTATGCAGATTATGAGGTTGCGTGAACAGCCTTTTATGCTGTCAAATGTGACAGACGCACCGAGTACAATCAGCGCAAGCGGAGTTGCAACCGCCGCAATATCCGAAACCGTTTTGTCAATTGTTTCCGGAAGGCTTATATTGAACGCAACAGACAAAAGTCCGAGTGCAGAGCCGATAATCAGCGGATTTTTGGCAATGCCTTTTAAAATTTTCAGCACATTTATCTTTTGCCCTCTGAAAATTTCAAGCGTGATGACGGCAAGCATATTGTAAATCGGAACAACAACAGCAACAAGCACGGCTGTCATGCCAAGCTTATCCTTGCCGAAAATATTCGCCGCAATCGGAAGTCCCATAAGGACAAAATTACTGCGGTAAATCGCCTGAATCATCGCACCACGGCTGTAATTTGACTTTTCAACAAGGAGTGTAAACCCGATTGACAAAAAGTAAATCGTGAATACGCCAATAACCGCAAAGGCAAGCAGCTTTGGGCTGAAAACGCTTGAAAAATCTGAACCGTAGATGTTATGGAACATCAGAAACGGAAAAAATACATTGAAAACAATTTTGTTAAGCTGAGGCAGAAAGCTGTCCTGCAAAATTTTTAATTTTCTCACAAGAAAACCGATGAAAAGCATTATGAACATCGGCAGAACCGCATTAAGCGCAACGAAAAAGCTCTCCATAAAATCACCTCTTTTCAGCATACCACATTGCAAAAATTTTTTCAACAAAGCATATACCCGAAGATGTACATTTATTCAAGTTGAAATATGTCGATTTGTGTGTTAAAATATTTTGTGAACGATTTAAAATGAAACAACGAGGTGTGTCCATGAAAAAATGTGAATTCTGCGGAAAACAGATATCGTATTTTGACCAGTATTGTGATGATGAGTGTCATATTAAAGCAAATAAATTTTACGAAAAGGGCGAGCGTTTCGGCAAGCTGTTTGCGGTAATCAATATGATTTGTGTGTTCGGAATTCCAATCGGACTTTTTATGCTCTCGTTTGCAAGAGAGGTCGGTCTTACCGTCGCACTTGCAAGCTGTGTAATTCTCGGAATTATGCTCATTATTCTTCCGTTTCCCACTGAAAATATGATTTCAAAATTCAAAATTCAGAAAGCCGTAAAAATCACAAGAATGATCGGCGGTGCGGTAATTTTCCTCGGAGTGCTGATTTTGCTCCTTGCATTGTTAATTAAATTCTGATTTAAATTGAATAAAACGAAAAATTGCGTCAATACTATTTTCAGCAAATACAAAGGAGGACTTTGAATGCTCGATAAAATAGCATTGACGCTTCTTATTATCGGCGGACTCAACTGGGGAAGTGTCGGCATTTTTCAGTTTGATCTTGTTGCGTGGATTTGCGGCGGACAGACAGGAATCATAAGCCGTATTGTTTATATCCTTGTCGGACTTTCCGCAATCTGGTGCATTACACTTTTATTCAGGGATACAAGCGACACCGTGACGGACGGAACAGTTGCGGATTCGTAGTTTTTGCAGTAGTGGTAGCCTTGCGGGCGGATGATATCCGCCCATACATTTAAACGCAACTTCTATATATACAAAAACAGTCGGGCAACAATGATTTGCATTTTGCAAACTGTCTGCCCGACCGCAATTTTCAATTTTCCATTTTCAACTTTCAATTTCAAAAAACTTTCGCTCGGGCATAATATGTTTTTTACATTGCAAACTGTCTACACGAAAGGGGAACGGCGGCTCGCCGTAAAATAACCATAAACAAAAAACAGGCTGTCATATGACAACCTGTTTTCTTATGTAATATTTACTGCGTAGCAGATTTATTTCAATTAAAGTGCCTCAACAATGGCTCTTGTATCTCTTGCAATAACCATTTCTTCGTCGGTTGCAATGAGTTCAACTCTGATTGCAGAATCAGGAGTTGAGAGTGTGCCTGTAACACCGCATGTAGCCTGCTTGTTGAATTCCTTATCCAACTTAACGCCAAGGCATTCAAGATAGTCGCAAACCTTTTCACGGAGCATAGGCTGGTTTTCACCGATACCTGCCGTGAATACGATGCCGTCACAACCGCCGAGCGCTACATAATAACTGCCGATGTACTTTGCAATCTGGTAGTAAAGCATTTCGTGGGCAAGGTGAGCTCTCATATTGCCGTCTGCCTCGGCTGCACAAACATCACGGTCGTCAGACGAAACGCCCGAAATGCCCAAAAGACCCGATTCCTTGTTGAGAATCTTTGACATTTCCTCGGGAGTGAGATGCTCTTTTTCAGCGATAAATGTGATAACAGACGGATCAAGTGAACCTGAACGGGTACCCATCATAAAACCGCCGAGAGGAGTAAGTCCCATTGTAGTGTCGATAACCTTACCGCCCTTTACGGCTGTGATTGAAGAACCGTTGCCGATGTGACAGGTAATAAGCTTGAGCTCTTCCTTTTTTCTGCCCATAAGTTCAGCCATTTTTTCGGAAACATAACGGTGAGATGTGCCGTGAAAGCCGTACTTTCTTACACCGAACTTTTCATAATATTTGTAAGGTACTGCATACATAAATGCTTTTTCGGGCATTGTCTGGTGAAAAGCAGTATCAAAAACCGCAACCTGCGGAACTTTCGGACCGAAAACTCTTGTGCAGGCCTCAATGCCCTGAAGGTGTGCAGGGTTGTGAAGAGGTGCAAGAGGAGCAAGCTCTCTGATTTTGTTGATTACCGAGTTATTTACAAGCACCGACTTGTCAAAGTACGCACCGCCCTGCACAACTCTGTGACCTACGGCGGAAACCTCGGACAAATCGCTGATTGCACCGTATTCGGGATCTATGAGTGCATTTTTAACAGCCTCAAAAGCCTGAGTGTGATTAAGCATCTGTGTTTTGCGGTTGATTTTTTTGCCGTCGGGTGTTTTAAAACCAATGAAAGCACCGTTCTGACCGATTCTTTCACAGTTACCCTTTGCGAGAACTGCCTCGTTGTCAGTATCAATAAGCTGGTACTTGAGCGAGGAACTGCCTGCGTTGATTACGAGAATTTTCATTACAATCGTCCCCTTTGGTAGTTGTTTTCAGTTTAAAATATAAGAAATATATTTGCCTGTCGTCATATTTTATACTATAATGTAAATCAGAAAAAGACTTTTCAAAATTGACAGGTCACACATACATATGATACTCCAAATTATGTATGTTTTCAAGTGTTTTTTACAATATGTATGCGAAATAAAGGCTTCGGAGGAATAGTTATGGCAACAGCTGTCATCTGCGAATTCAATCCGTTTCACAACGGTCATAAATATTTGCTCGAAAGTGCAAAAAATGTGCTTAAAGAGCCGGTCATAGCAATTATGAGCGGCAGCTTTACCCAGCGTGGTGAGGTTGCTGTGTGCGACAAATTTGTCCGTGCAAAATCTGCCCTTGAAAACGGTGCGGATTTGGTGCTTGAACTGCCCGTTGTGTTCTCACTTTCGGGGGCTGAGGGCTTTGCAAAGGCAGGTGTTGCGATTGCGTCGGCTTTTGAATGCACAAATCATCTTGCTTTCGGCAGTGAAAGCGGTGACTGCGAATTGCTCAAAAAATCCGCAAATGCTGTTTGTGATGAAATGGTACAGGCTCTTGTGCGTGACGGAATGAAAAACGGCGGATACTACCCCCGTGAACTTGAAAATGCCGTCAAAACGGTTTTCGGTGATGAGATTTCGTCCGTACTCTGCGAACCAAACAATATTCTTGGCGTTGAATATATAAAGGCATTGAACGGTACGGGTGTTGAGCCGTTCTCGGTTGCAAGAACAGGTGTTGCACACGACAGCCGAATTGCGGGGGAGGGCTTTGCGTCTGCGTCACACATAAGAGAAATGCTGCGTAACGGTGAAAATGCGAAGAAGTACGCTCCGTACATTCCCGATGAAATCACATTCTCCGAAAATCTTGACAGACCGTTATTGTACCGCCTGCGTACTATGACAAGAGAGGACATTGCAAAACTGCCCGATGTGGGTGAGGGGCTTGAAAACAGAATTGCCGATGCGGCAGTGCGTTGCAGTACCTCATCAGAAATTGCCGACCTTGTAAAGACAAAGCGCTACACTCATGCACGCATACGGAGAATACTCGCCTGTGCATTGCTCGGAATTGAAAAAGCTCATACGCAAATCCCGATTGAGTATGTCCGTGTTTTAGGTTTTACAAACGAGGGGGCGGAATTGCTCAAAGACTGCCGACTGAATATTGTCACCTCAGCAAGCAACGGTATCAGAACAGGCGGCAACACAAAGGCATTGCTTGAAAAGGACATTTTAGCCTACGATATTTCGGCACTTGCGTATGAAATTCCAAAAAGGAGCGGTCTTGATTTTACAACGCCTATTGTGAAAATATGACATTGGTCGATTGATTCGTCAATGATATGCCGAAAACGGCAGTTTCTGAGGATTTTTCTTACATTTTTCACCGCAAAAAACAGCGGATTTTACGGGATTTTTATCTTTTTTGTGAGAAGTGCAACAATAAGTGTGTAATCTTTTTGTAATTATTATTGAACCCGATAAAAGTAGAAAAATGGTCAAAAAAACATTGACAAATATTTAACAAAGATGATAAAATAGAATCAATCGAGAATTAGCTAAATTCTAAAACAACGATTGAAAGGATCCAGAAAAATGAAAAGAATTCTTTGCTTTCTGATGGCGTGCACAATGTGCGCATCAGCAGCGGTCGGACTCTCAGGATGCGGTTGTGACGACAACACATCATCAAACAGCAGTAAGCCCGGCTACAAGGTTGAGCCGACAGAGCCTGACCTTACAAACGGAGATTTCGGATTTTTCATTATCAATCAGGAAGAACTTATGATTACAAAGTACACAGGTTCTGACACGGTTATTGAAATTCCCGAAAGCTACAAGAACTACAAAGTTACCGTAATCGGTGCAAGTGTGTTCAATGACTCCAAAATTACGGAAGTAACAATTCCGTCAAGTATCAAGCAAATTGAAGATTATGCCTTTTCAAGCTGTCACAGCCTCACAAAGGTAAATCTTTCCGAAGGTCTTGAAATCCTTAACAACAGCGTGTTCTTTAACTGCTCTGAGTTAAGAGAAATCAAGCTTCCGAGTACACTCAAAGAAATCGGACCGAGAGCTTTTTCGGGTGCGGCACTTAACAATGTTGTCCTTCCCGACAGCGGTAAACTTACAAAGATTGATGAATATGCTTTTTATCAGTCACGTGAGCTTACAGACATTACAATTCCGGCTTGTATTACAAGTATTCCCGACAATGTATTCGCTGAATGCAGTAAGGAAGTTACAATCCACGGAGCAAGCGGTTCATATGCCCAGAACTATGCTAAGAAAAACAACCTTAAATTCAAGGCTGACTTAGGCAGTTCTTCAACAAAAGCAACAAAGGCAAGCGGTAAGGCTGCCGAGAAAGCCGAGTAATTGAGGCAAATTAATTTGATATCATTTTCAGCTTTGCTGAATCTAATATAATTATGCAAGATAAGAGGTAGATTAAATGAGTACAAAAGAGTATCCTATCGTAGATAACGCAGAAAGCTTTGAAGCTGCCCTTGCAAGAGTAAGAGAAGCTCAGAAAATTTTTGCTACCTACACACAGGAGCAGGTTGACAAGATTTTTCTTGCTGCCGCTACTGCTGCTAACCAGATGAGAATTCCGCTTGCTAAGATGGCTGTTGAAGAAACAGGCATGGGCGTTGCAGAAGATAAGGTTATCAAGAACCACTTCGCATCTGAGTATATTTACAATGCTTACAGAAATGTTAAGACTTGCGGCGTTCTTGAGGAAGACAAGGCTTACGGCATTAAGAAGATTGCTGAGCCAATCGGTGTAATCGCTGCCGTTATTCCTACAACAAACCCAACTTCAACCGCTATCTTCAAGACACTCGTTTGTCTTAAGACAAGAAACGGTATCATCATCAGCCCGCATCCCCGTGCTAAGAAGAGCACAATTGAGGCTGCCAAGGTTGTTCTTGAAGCTGCTGTTAAGGCAGGCGCTCCGGAGGGTATCATCAGCTGGATTGATATTCCTTCACTCGAACTCACAAACACACTTATGCAGGAAGCTGACTGCATCCTCGCAACAGGTGGCCCCGGCATGGTTAAGGCTGCTTATTCATCAGGTAAGCCTGCACTCGGTGTTGGCGCCGGTAACACACCTGCTATCATTGATGAAACAGCTGACATTTTACTCGCAGTTAACTCAATTATCCACTCAAAGACATTTGATAACGGTATGATCTGTGCTTCAGAGCAGTCTGTTATCGTTGAAAAGAAGATTTACAGCAAAGTTAAGAAGGAATTCAAGGCTCGTGGCTGCTACTTCCTTAACGAGGAAGAGACAGAGAAGGTTAGAAAGACTATCATCATCAACGGCGCTCTTAACGCTAAGATTGTTGGTCAGAAGCCTGTTACAATCGCAGCTCTTGCAGGTGTAACAATTCCTGAGGAAACAAAGGTTCTTATCGGTGAGGTAGAATCAGTTGACATCAGCGAAGAGTTTGCTCACGAGAAGCTTTCTCCTGTACTCGCTATGTACAAGGCTGAAGATTTTGAAGATGCTATTGCAAAGGCTGAGCACCTTATTGCTGACGGCGGTTACGGCCACACATCTTCACTTTATGTTGACGCTGTAAACGAAAGAGCAAAGATTGACGAGTTCGCATCAAGAATGAAAACTTGCCGTATCCTTGTTAACACACCTTCTTCACAGGGTGGTATCGGTGACCTTTACAACTTCAAGCTTACTCCTTCACTCACACTCGGCTGTGGTTCATGGGGCGGCAACTCTGTTTCTGAGAATGTTGGTTGCAAGCACCTTATCAATATTAAGACAGTTGCCGAGAGGAGAGAAAATATGCTTTGGTTCAGAGCACCTGAAAAGGTTTATATCAAGAGGGGCTGTATGCCTGTAGCTCTTCAGGAACTCAAGGATGTAATGGGTAAGAAGAGAGCATTCATCGTTACTGACTCATTCCTTTATAAGAATGGCTACACAAAGCCAATCACAGACAAGCTCGATGAAATGGGCATCACATATACAACATTCGCAGATGTTGAGCCTGACCCATCACTTATTTCAGCTCAGAAGGGTGCAGAGGCTATGCGTAAGTTTGAGCCTGACTGCATTATCGCACTCGGCGGCGGTTCAGCAATGGATGCCGGCAAGATTATGTGGGTTCTCTATGAGCATCCGGAAGTTGACTTCCAGGATATGGCTATGCGTTTCTGCGATATCCGTAAGAGAGTTTACACATTCCCGAAGATGGGTGAGAAGGCATACTTCATTGCTATCCCAACATCATCAGGTACAGGTTCTGAGGTTACTCCTTTCGCAGTTATCACAGACCAGAATACAGGCGTTAAGTATCCGCTCGCTGACTATCAGCTTATGCCTAAAATGGCAATCGTTGATGCTAACAACATGATGAGCGGTCCTAAGGGACTTACAGCTGCATCAGGTATCGACGCTGTTTCTCACGCACTTGAGGCTTATGCTTCAATGATGGCTACAGATTTCACAGACGGTCTTGCACTCCGTTCACTCAAGCTTATCTTCGAGTATCTCCCTGCTTGCTATGACAACGGTATGAACGAGCCTGTTGCTCGTGAGAAGGTTGCTCACGCTGCTACAATGGCAGGTATGGCATTCGCTAACGCATTCCTCGGTGTTTGTCACTCAATGGCTCATAAGCTCGGTGCTTTCCATCATGTACCGCACGGTATTGCTAACGCACTTATGCTTGAGCAGGTAATCAGATTCAACTCAGCAGAAGTTCCTGCTAAGATGGGTACATTCCCACAGTATGATCACCCGCACACACTCGCTCGTTATGCTGAAGTAGCTCGTTACCTCGGCCTCGGCGGCAAGAACGATACAGAGAGCGTTGAAAACCTTATCAAGGCTGTTAACGACCTCAAGGCAAGAGTCGGCATCAAGAACTCTATCAAGGATTATGTTCCGGACGAAGAGGACTTCCTCAACCGTCTTGACGCTATGACAGAGCAGGCATTTGATGACCAGTGCACAGGTGCAAACCCAAGATATCCGCTCTTCAAGGAAATCAAGCAGATGTACCTCAATGCTTACTATGGCAACAACAGCGAGACTGTTTAATCTATCTCGTAATGCATAATTATAAAACACCCTGCCCCCGTGGCAGGGTGTTTTGTTGTATATGGATAATACCGCAATTTTCCATTTTCAACTTTCAATTTAAATAAACTTCCGCTCGGGCATAATATGTTTTTGGATATTTACAAACTATCTGCACGAATTGGGTACGGCGGCTCGCCGTGCGGGCGTCCAATGAACGCCCCTACAGGATTGTGCGAACAATTGCAATGCTACGCTCGGGCATAATATGTTTTTTTGCATTACAGACTGTCTGCCCGACCGCAATTTTCCATTTTCCATTTTCAATTTTACATTTAATTAAACCTTCCGCTCGGGCGTAATATGCTTTTAATATTACAAACTATTATGCACAATGCACAAAAGAATGTTAAAAATTTCACAAATATTTAGTTAAAAGTTTAACAAATTTTTATGCACTTCGCATAAAATATCTTGCTCTTTTTGTTTGAAAGGTAAAAAATATTTTATTTGCATTTGCTAAATGCACAAAGAAAATTAAAATTATTTTGTTATTTTTACACTATACTAACCCCTGAAATTGTTGTATAATATAACCGAAGCAATGAAAGATTGCTTGATGAATTTTTAATATTTTAAAGCGAAAGGGGCTTTATTATGAAATTAGATACAGTTCTAGCAAAAAGAGAGAACAAGGTAGTTTATAAAGACGGTGCGCTTGCAGCCAAAGTTTTTGACGAGTGTTATCCGAAATCAGATATTCTTAACGAGGCTCTTAATCAGGCGAGAGTTGAGGAAACAGGACTCAATATTCCGAAAATTGAAGAGGTTACAAAGATTGACGGAAAATGGGCAATCATCTCCACCTTCATCGAGGGCAAAACTCTTGCGGAGCTTATGGCAGAGCATCCCGAAAAAGAGGACGAATACCTCAATCTCTTTGTTGACATTCAGGTTAAAATCCTCAGCCAAAAAGCACCGTTGCTTAACAAACTCAAGGATAAGATGAAACGCAAAATCAGCGAAACCGACCTTGACGCAACAACAAGATATGAGCTTGAAACCCGTCTTAACGGTATGCCGAACCACACAAAGGTTTGTCACGGCGATTTCAACCCGAGTAATGTTATCATTGACGAGTCGGGTACACCGTATGTTATTGACTGGTCACACGCAACACAGGGTAACGGTTCAGCCGATGCCGCAAGAACTTACCTCTTGTTCCGTTTGAATCATCAGGAAGAGCTTGCAGAAAAGTATATGAAGCTTTACTGCACAAAGACCGACACAGCCCGTCAATATGTTGACCGCTGGCTTCCGATTGTAGCCGCATCACAGTCTGTTAAGGGCAAACCCGAAGAGAGAGAGTTCCTTCTCAAATGGGCAAGTGTTTGTGAATATCAGTAATGCGACGCTTTTTAAAGGTATTTTAACATTACTGACCGTTGATTGATTTCCAAATTTCATATTGAAATTTTCTCTCCTCTATTTTTTCATATTTTCATAATTGTATTACGGAAACCGAATAAAAGCAGCTCCCGCTCCAAATGCTTGGTGCGGGAGTTGCTTTTTTAATGCGAAATTTATGTTGACGGTACGCTGTAAATATTACAAAAGGTTACAAATTTTGTAATAATTCGCTTTAATTTGGTGCTTGAAATGAAGATTTTGTGAGTGAAACTGCATCAAATTTTCTGAATTAGCAAAAAATACGGGCTTTGGGGTTGATTTTTTAAAAGAGTGATGTTATAATGGTTACAATGTTGTTATCAAGGTGTAACCTGATTTGTAATTTACTGTCAGATTTGGTAACAATTTTTCGGTCAAATCTTCCGTACAGATTAAAACGGACTGTACTTTGAGTCGGTCGTTATTTTTCTGTAAGAGCTTTGACTCTCTGATAAAAATGGAGGTAATTAACGATGCAGAGAATAAAAAAGATTACTGCAATCATTCTGAGTGTTCTCACACTTTCAAGTGTATGCGTATTCGGTTCTTCATTTTCTGCCGGTGCAAAAGGCACGGGTGCAGGTCTTGCAGAATGGGCACTCAATGCCTATAACAGCGGATGGTCATATGTTTACGGCGGTTCAACCCCCGGAGCAGTTGACTGTTCAGGTCTTATCTATTCATATGCCGGCGGCGAAAGATGCGGTAATCCACAGCTTGAAACAGCTACCGAAACAGGTTCGGTAAGCGCAGGCATTCCTAATGTTCACGGTCTTGGACTTTGGCGTCCCGGTCATGTCGGTGTCTATGTCGGCAACGGTATGGAGGTTGACGCAAGAGGT
This sequence comes from Ruminococcoides intestinale, assembly GCF_040095935.1. NCBI lineage: Bacteria > Bacillati > Bacillota > Clostridia > Eubacteriales > Oscillospiraceae > Ruminococcoides > Ruminococcoides intestinale. The sequence goes on from NZ_JBBMFQ010000003.1 coordinate 158,551, forward strand.
GATGAATACGGTGTTTGCTATGAGGCAATCGGCGGTTATAACAATTGGACATACTGGTTCAAGCTTGCCGCAGTTTCATATGTAACAAACGGTTGGGAAAGCTTTAACGGCAACTACTACTACTACGAAAACGGCGAGTACATTGTAAATACTTCAAGAACAATTGACGGTACTACATATTACTTTGACTCACAGGGCAGATCGAGCAAGACTCCTTCAAACACTTCGTCAAGCAGTTCATCGGGTTCAAGCTCATCGGGTTTAAGCTCATCGGGTTCTTCAAGTTCATCAGGCAGCTCATCATCTTCAAGCAACACACCGAGTGTTTACAAGAACGGTTCATCGGGTGCTGAGGTAAAGAAGATTCAGCAAAGACTTGCTGACCTCGGCTATTATGACGGTGCAGTTGACGGTTACTTCGGTGACGCAACAGAAGAGGCTTATAAGGCATTCCAGAAAGCTGCAGGTCTTACAGTTGACGGTATTGCAGGCGATTCGAGAAATACACTTTATTCGGAGAATGCTCCCGAAGCTCCAAAAGCCGATACAACAACAAAGACTGAGGACAAGCCCGAAGAAGAAACAACTGCTCCCACAGAGGCAACAACAGAGCCTGTAACAGAGGCAGTTCAGTATCAGAACGGTGACGAAAACGATGAAGTAACTGCAATTCAGCAGCAGCTTATAAAACTCGGCTACTTTGCAATGGATGCAACAGGCTACTACGGTGAATATACAGTGCAGGCCGTTGCAAATTTCCAGAATCAGAATTCACTCGATTCAACAGGTATTGTTGATGAGAAAACATACAACGCACTGTTCAGCGACAACGCAGTTGCAAACCCCAAAACAGAGGTTGTAAGCGGTGAGGTTTCTCCGGCGGTTTCAGCTGCTCCGATTGAGATGCCTTCTTCAACAGGTGCGTCGCAGTTCATTCTTTCAAACGAAAAGAATCAGAACTACTCGGACACAGCGTCAAGCGTTGCCGTTCAGTCCGTAAAGTCTGCCGACAAGGCTCTTGCAAAGTCAAATGCCGCAAGCACACCGACTCTTGTTGCCGCAGTTCAGAGATCCGCAAATGTAGGTCTTTGGTTTGTGCTTGTTGCAGTTATCCTCGGCGCAATTGCTTTTGTATTCTTCCTTCGTGACAGAAAGCTTTCAAGATATTCAAGATATGTCGCAAGAAAGAAAAAAAGAGCCACCAAAGCCGAACTTGACGCAAGATGGTAATTGATATATAATCCGATTATTAAACAGTCGATTGCAAAGCAGTCGGCTGTTTTTGCTTAATTAAAAATGGAAAATTTAAAATGGAAAATTGTGGTCGGGCAGACAGTTTGCAAAATGAAAAGCATTGTTTCCCGACTGTTTTTGTATATGGAAGTTGTTGTTTATTTGTTGGGATAGCCTTGCGACCGCAGGTAAAGGCAGAAATTGTACGCCAAAACAAATTTTATAAATGCCGCAAACCCGTAGGGGCGTTCATTGGACGCCCGCATTGATGAAACTATTTGTTTTATTAAAATGTTTTGATGTGATGAAAATTATGGATTGTTTGTAGCGGCGAACTGTGTTCGCCAATCGTTTTGGTTGCAAAACCAAAACGAATAAAATTACACATAAGTATTTTATTATTAATCGACACTGCAATAAACACATAATTTGTATTTAGTCGAACCGATTTTACAATCGTTTCGATTGGCGAACCGTGTTCGCCGCTACGAATTGACAATTACTTTATGACATTTATTATGTTTTGCATTTATCATACATTCGTGTTAAAATACAAGATGAAAAAGTGTGTGGGAAGAAAGCGGTGACTGTTAATGAAAAAATCCGAAAAACCAATCGGCAAAATAAAAGTCAAAAAGTCGATTTTCAAAAGGCTTTTCTTTCACATACTCGTGCTGTTTATTTTGGCGGTGATTGTTTCGGGTACGCTCAATTGCATTGAAAACATTCAGCGCACAAGGCGGTTTACACGACAGCTGACCGAAAGTGCGTCAAAGGTTGCAACAGAAACTTTTGAACGCTGCGATATAAACGCATTGCTTGATAATCCCGATTCCGAAGAATATCGGAAAGCCGTTAAGACCTTGAGGTGGATTTGTCAGACGAATCACCTTGAATATATGTACATTTACATTCCGAATTTTGACGAAAACAAGGTTACATATGTTATGACTGTTGCCGATGATGACAGCGAAAACGAGAATGCTTTAAATGTGAGAAGTGCAGGTGCAGAGGTTGACCACAGCTTGTGGAACGCTGAAAAAGAGGCATGGGAAAATCCTAACCTTGTCACGGCTTACGAATATCAGAACGACAGCTTCGGCAGTTTTTACACGGCATTTTCAGCAGTTCAAGGCAATGACGGCAAGCCTGTTGCATTAATCGGTGCGGACTATTCGCTGACGCAGATTTATACGGAAATTATTTTTTATACTGCAATGCGAGTTCTTGCGTTGTTTGTTGTGCTGGCAATTGTATTCTTGCTTGTAATGCGGTTTGTCAGAAAAAAGATGTATAATCCGATACTTTTGATTTTTGAAAAAATTCGAGGATACTTTTCCGACAAGGCTGACGGCACAAATACAAAGAAAGCGTTTGTGCCGATAAAACTCGGCTCTGACGATGAAATTCAGCTTTTGGCTGATTATTTCAACGATATGGCTCACGATGTAGAAACTTATGTTGAAAAAAATTCCGCCCTTGCGAGTGAAAAGGCTAAAAATGAAACCGAGCTTGAGGTTGCAAGGCGGATTCAGTACGGAATAATTGCGAGAGAAAAGAATGTTGTCTTTGCCGATTGTTTTGATGTTTCGGCAAGAATGGAGTCTGCAAGACAGGTAGGCGGCGATTTTTACGATTGCTTTGCATTGCCTGACGGCAGAATATGTGCCGTAGTCGGCGATGTGTCGGGCAAGGGTGTTGCGGCGGCAATGTTTATGGCTTTTGCAAAAACTCTTATCCACGAAAAAATGACCGAAAATGCAGAACCCGACAGGGCATTTGAAGAAATCAACAGGGAACTCTGTTCGTCAAATCCCGAGGGAATGTTTGTAACTGCATTCGCCGTGATTTTTGACAAAAACAGCGACAGCTTTTTGTACATAAATGCAGGTCATAACAAGCCTGTTGCGGTGAGCAACGGCAAGGCTGAATTTTTAGAATGTAAGCCCTGTATAATGCTTGGTGTGTTTGATGATGCAAGGTATGTTGTGAACAGCGCTGAATTTGGAAACGGCGATATAATTTGCCTTTACACCGACGGTGTGAATGAGGCAACAAATGCGGATAATGAATTTTTCGGCAACGATAGATTTGTGTCTGCCTGTCAAAATGCCGAACAGACTGCAAGAGGTGTGTGTGACGGAGTTTATGACGCTTTGACGGACTTTACCGAAAATGCGGAGCAATTTGACGATATAACAATTGTTGCAATAAAAAACAGCAAAAACAGAGATTGAAGGGTTATGAATGTTTAAATCGGAAAACAATCAGATTACAATAGAACAGGTGAGAAAGCTTGACGAGGAATATACTCTTGTCGATATCAGAGATGAAATTTCGTTTGAATACGGTCACATTGACGGTGCAAAGAATATTCCGCTTGCAAAAATCAAAGAGGATAATTCACTTTTGCCAAAAGACAAGCTTGTTGTCCTCTGTTGCAAAAGCGGTCAGATAAGCGACGAGCTTGCAGAAAATCTGCGTGATGACGGATTCAATGCCGTGAATCTTGAGGGCGGTTATTACAGTTGGTTGAGAAGTCAATTCGAGAATGAGGACTATGCAACCGATGTTGAAAAAAGCATCCGCAAAAAGTTCAGCAAGACGATTTGGAGCAGATTTACTGCGGCGATAATCGAGTACAAGCTTGTTGAGCCGAACGATAAAATTGCCGTCTGCATTTCGGGGGGCAAGGATTCAATGCTGATGGCAAAGCTTTTTCAGGAGTTGAAAAGGCACAATAAATTTCCGTTTGAGCTTGTTTTTCTTGTAATGGACCCGGGCTACAGCGTTGAAAATCGTGATGTAATCGAGAGCAATGCCCGTAGGCTGAACATTCCGATAACCGTTTTTGAAACGGATATTTTTAATTCTGTTTACAATGTTGACAAATATCCCTGCTACCTTTGTGCAAGAATGAGGAGAGGTTATCTCTACAAAAAGGCAAAGCAGCTCGGATGTAACAAAATCGCACTCGGTCATCACTATGACGATGTTATAGAAACTATTCTTATGGGTATGCTCTACGGCGGTCAGGTTCAGACGATGATGCCGAAGCTCCACAGCACAAACTATGAGGGAATGGAACTTATCCGCCCTCTCTACCTCGTTCGTGAGGCTGAAATCAAGCATTGGCGAGATTACAACAAGCTGAATTTCATTCAATGTGCGTGCCGTTTTACGGACACCTGCACAACCTGTTCCCCGAACAGCAACACAGGCTCAAAACGACAGGAAATAAAACAGCTTATAGCAAATCTGAAGAAAATCAATCCCCAGATTGAAAGCAACATTTTCCACAGCGTTGAAAATGTCAACCTAGATACGATTATTTCATATAAACAGGGCGATAATAAAGTTTCATTTCTGGACAGATATGATGATATGGGGAAGGGCAAGTAATTAAAAATTAAAAATTAAAAATTGAAAATTGAAAATGAATGTCGGGAAGACAGTTTGCAAAATGCAAAGCAATGTCTTCCCGACTGTTTTTGTTTGTGTAAAAGCTGTTGTTTAAATGTAGGGGAGAACCGTGTTCTCCCGTTAGTAACGGTAGAAATTATATTTAAAAGCAAACTTTATAAATTCGACAAAGCGATTGTAATACTGCAGCGGTGGTCACTGACTGCCGCTACTACTGATTTTTTTCTTCTTTTATTATGACTGCGATATTTTCAACAATTTCTGCAATTCGCAATTGTTGTGTGTCAGGAATTTGTTTTAACGCTTCTTCAATTCGCATTTTTGCCTGATTATTAGTTGGCGATGAGTCGATTTTGGAATCAAAACAAATAAGTTCATTGATTGTTATACCGAGCGCACAGGATATTTTATACAGTGTGTCTATTGTGGGACACTTTTCACCTCGTTCAAGTCTGCCGAGATATGCAGGATAAAGACCTGCCGACATAGCAAGATTTTCTTGGCTGATATCAATTTTTAAACGATATTTCCGAATGTTTTGTCCTATCTTTTTGTTAAGTTCGGTGCGTTCCATATGCTTCATCCTGCTCTTTAGGGTACTTTTTAATTATACTAATACACATTTATTTTGCACACAATGTAATAAAAAGCATAAAATATGCACTATAGTGTTGACAATGCCTACACTATAGTATATAATCTTATTGTAATCGTTAATTGAACATTGTTGAAAAACAAATTAATACAACAAAAAATATATTATGAATTAAGGAGAGAATTATGTATTGTCAAAAATGTGGAAAACAAATTGATGAGGGAAGTGTGTTTTGCCAGCACTGCGGTGCACAAATAGGAAATTCTGTATCGGATAATTTTTCTAACCGAAATGCAAATCTGAATTTTAATGTACAGCATACAGAGAGAAAGACTGAGCGAATTAAAAGTAAAGAAGAATTTATGGATGACTATCATACAAAACACCCTGAACGAATGGTGTATGTAGTTCTATTCATTATTTTAGAAATTGCTGCAACAATTGTCTTTATAATGAATGTATCATCTTATATAGATCATCACCGTGATGAAAATATCACAGGCATGATGATTGCTGCATTTCTCGAAATAATTGCCGTAATTTTTGCATGTGCAATTCAAAAAGTAAACTCATCGGCAAACAAAGCATATGATATGTACTTAAACAATATAAATTCGCGATCAAATAATATTGATAACAAAGAATGTCTTTTTCCATCTAATCAATGGGAATGCCCTAAATGTGGACGCTCAAATGCAGATAGTGTTAAATATTGTTTGAATTGCAGTTCGCCAAAAGTAATAACCTTTACCAAGCCGCAAACAGGTGAATGGCAATGCCCAAAATGCGGAAAGATAAATCAGAATTATGTCGGAACATGCGGATGTGGAGAGGTAAAACCAAAATGAAAAAACTTATTATTTTAATAACAGCTATGTTTATTATTTTACTGACCTCTGCCTGCGGAAAAGTAGAAAATACAGAAAGCTCCGTCGTGATTACAGACGCTGATGCTAAATATATTGAACTTGTTTATGATAATATTGAAAATTGGGATGTTACAAAGGATGATAGCGGAAAAACATTTTCAATCGACAAAATCAGCTTTTATAATTTTGCCAACGGAGAACAAATGGCATTTTACATCAATTACCCAATTGGAGGTTATTATGGATGCGGTTATTATCTTAATGTTGACGATGGTACAATGGAGCAAATAACTTATGATATATATGACCACGATATTAAGGAGTGGAGCACTTCATATATGATAAAAAACGCAACAGATGGAACAGATTGGAACAGTGATGCAGATAAAGACGAAAAACATTCAGTTATCAAAGAAGCCTTTGAAAACTATCTAAAGTCAAAACGAGAATAAGGGTGTTCAGGTACATAAACATAAAAACGGCATAACCGATTAAATTTCGGTTATGCCGTAATTTTTTACTCAGATTCCAGTTGCTAATAGTAGAAATTATATTTAAAAACAAACTTTATAAATTCCGCAAAGCGATTGTAATACTGTAGCGGTGAACCGTGTTCGCCAATCGAAACGATTGTAAAATCGGTTCGATTTAATCCAAAGCATTTATTATATAAAATTCATATTTACAAATATTTACAAAAAATTGGCTTGTTTATTTTGGCTGTTCAACCAAAACAAACGGTAGCCTTGCGACTGACGGTATAGGTGAATGGTGGTTTACCTACACTGTTTAAAACCATACACCGTGTCGGGTGTTGCATTTGGATGTAAAAAATAGCCCGAAAAGAAAAATAATTCTTTTCGGGAAATAAAACCTGTAAAAATATAAAAAAGTCAGTAAAATCCGAAAAAAATCCGAAAATTCTCTTGACTTATTGATTATTTCAATATAGAATAATAAAATGTACCATAATGGGGATATGTACCGAAGAGGTCGGGAAAATCCGCAAAAAACTTTATCCGACAAGGGGATATTATCACAAAAATCCTTTTGTGTCAAGAGCTTTTTATGAGCAGATTTTCAGTACCGCTTGCCCCGTTTCATAGATTTTTTAAGGAGTGATACGCCTATGGTTAATGTCAAACCCGTAAAGCTTGGCAACACCGAAAGAATGAGTTTTGGTAAAATCGATGAAGTAATTGATATGCCTAATCTTATCGACATTCAGAAAGCGTCATACAAATGGTTGCTTGACGAAGGTCTTAAAGAAGTATTTAAAGATGTTTCGGGCATTACCGATTATCAGGACAACCTTGTTCTCGATTTTATCGACTACACACTTGATGTTGATCACCCGAACTACAGCGTAATTGAGTGTAAGGTTCGTGATGCAACATATTCAGCTGCTCTCAGAGTAACCGCAAGACTTTTGAACAAGTCAACGGGTGAAATCAAAGAGAGCAATGTATTTATGGGCGATTTCCCGCTGATGACCGCAAGCGGCACATTCGTTATCAACGGTGCTGAGCGTGTTATCGTTTCACAGCTTGTAAGAAGCCCGGGCGTTTACTATAAAATGGATCACGATAAAACCGGTAAGGAACTGTATTCAACAACGGTTATCCCGAATCGTGGTGCATGGCTTGAGTATGAAACCGATGTAAACGATGTTTTTTATGTTCGTATTGATAAGAACCGTAAGCTTCCCGTTACATCATTCATCAGAGCACTCGGTCTTGGCACGGATGCCGAAATTCTCGACTATTTCGGTGACGATGAAAGAATGAGAGCTACTATCGAAAAGGATGCCGCTTCAAATGTTGAAGAAGGTCTTATCGAGGTTTACAAAAAGCTCCGTCCGTCTGAGCCTCCGACAGTTGACAGTGCGCAGACACACATAAACAACCTGTTCTTTGACCCCGGTCGTTATGATATGTCAAGAGTAGGCAGATATAAATACAACAAAAAGCTCGGTATTGCAAACCGTCTTGAAGGTCAGGTTCTTGCAGAGCCGATTGCCAACCCACGCACAGGCGAGGTTATGGCTCTTCGTGATGAAAAAATCACAAAGGAAAAGGCTTTTGAAATCGAAAACGCAGGTGTTAAGATTGCCTATGTAAAGGCTGCCGATGAAACAATCGTTAAGGTTATTTCAAACGGTATGGTTGACATTGCTTGCTATGTTGATTTTGACGCAGAAGCAGAGTGTGATATCAAGGAAAATGTTCGTTTTGATGTTCTTTGCGAAATTCTTGATTCCTGTGAGAATGAGGATGACCTCAAGGAAATGCTCAGAAGCCGTGCAGATGAGCTTGTTCCTAACCACATCACGGTTGACGATATCTTTGCAACAATCAACTACCTCAACTGTGTTGCTCACGGTGTCGGTAATACAGATGATATCGACCACCTCGGCAACAGAAGAATCCGCTGCGTAGGCGAACTTCTTCAGAACCAGTTCAGAATCGGTTTCTCCCGTCTTGAAAGAGTTGTAAGAGAGAGAATGACAACCCAGTCACAGGATATGGAGTCGCTTTCACCTAACTCACTCATCAATATCCGTCCCGTAACAGCGGCAATTAAAGAATTCTTCGGTTCTTCACCGCTTTCACAGTTTATGGATCAGGGTAACCCACTTGCAGAGCTTACCCACAAGCGTCGTCTTTCAGCCCTCGGTCCGGGCGGTCTTTCAAGAGATCGTGCAGGATTTGAGGTTCGTGACGTACACTACACACACTATGGCCGAATGTGTCCTATCGAAACTCCTGAAGGTCCTAACATCGGTCTTATCTCATATCTTGCTTCATTTGCCCGTATCAACAAGTACGGCTTTATCGAAGCTCCTTATCGTAAAATTGACAAGGAAACAGGCGTTGTAACCGACGAGGTTGTTTATATGACAGCCGATGTTGAGGATAACTACGCTGTTGCACAGGCTAACGAACCGCTTGATGAAAACGGCAGATTTGTTCATTCAAGAGTCGTAGGTCGTTACCGTGACGAGTTCGTAGAGTATTCTCCCGAAAGATTCGACTTCATGGATGTATCTCCTAAGATGGTTGTATCTGTTGCTACGGCTATGATTCCGTTCCTTGAAAACGATGACGCAAACCGTGCTCTCATGGGTGCGAACATGCAGCGTCAGGCAGTTCCGCTTCTCCGCAGTGAAGCTCCTATCGTCGGTACAGGTATGGAGTACAAGGCAGGTACAGACTCAGGCGTTTGTATCCTCGCTGAGGAAGACGGTATCGTTATGAGCGTTGACGCCCGTAACATTCGTGTACAGTATTACTCGGGCAGAGTTCAGGACTTTGAGGTTATCAAGTTCCTCCGCTCTAACCAGGGTACATGTATCAACCAGCGTCCTATCGTGTCAAGAGGACAGAGAGTTAAGAAGGGTGAAGTTCTCGCAGACGGTCCCGCTACCGAAAACGGTGAAGTTGCTCTCGGTAAGAACGCTCTCATCGGCTTTATGACATGGGAAGGTTACAACTACGAGGATGCTGTTCTTATCAACGAAAAAATCGTTCGTGATGATGTTTATACATCAATTCACATTGAAGAATATGACACAGAGGCAAGAGATACAAAGCTCGGACCCGAAGAGATTACAAGAGATATCCCGAATGTAGGTGAAGATGTTCTCAAGTATCTTGACGAGGACGGTATCATTCAGATCGGTTCTGAGGTTAAAGCAGGCGATATCCTTGTCGGTAAAGTAACTCCAAAGGGTGAAACAGAGCTTACAGCCGAGGAAAGACTCCTTCGTGCAATCTTCGGTGAAAAGGCAAGAGAAGTCAGAGATACATCTCTTCGTGTGCCTCACGGTGAATGCGGTACTGTTGTTGATGTTAAGGTGTTTACCCGTGCAGACAGCAGAAACGAACTCCAGCCCGGTGTAAACAAGGTTGTAAGAGTTTACCTTGCACTCAAGAGAAAAATCAGCGTAGGCGATAAGATGGCAGGTCGTCACGGCAACAAGGGTGTTATTTCAAGAATTCTCCCAATGGAAGATATGCCGTTCCTTCCTGACGGTACTCCGCTTGACATCGTACTTAACCCGTTGGGCGTACCTTCTCGTATGAACATCGGTCAGGTTCTTGAGGTTCACCTCGGTTATGCCGCAAAGGCACTTGGCTGGAAGATTATGACTCCTGTATTTGACGGTGCTCATGAGCAGGACATTTTCCAGTGTCTTAAAGACGCAGGTTACAGCGAGGACGGTAAGACATGGCTTGTTGACGGCCGTACAGGCGAGCGTTTCGATAACCCTGTAACAGTAGGTTATATGTACTACCTCAAGCTTCATCACCTCGTTGATGAAAAAATCCACGCAAGAAGCACAGGTCCTTACTCTCTCGTTACACAGCAGCCACTCGGCGGTAAAGCCCAGTTCGGCGGTCAGCGTTTCGGTGAGATGGAAGTTTGGGCACTTGAGGCTTACGGCGCTGCTTATACACTTCAGGAAATTCTTACAGTTAAGTCGGACGATGTTGTCGGCCGTGTTAAGACCTACGAGGCTATCGTTAAAGGTCAGAATATTCCTGCTCCGGGTATTCCTGAGTCATTCAGAGTTCTTATTAAGGAACTCCAGTCACTTTCACTTGATGTTCGTGTTCTTAACTCTGACGGTGAGGAAATTGACATTAAGCAGAAGTTTGATGAGGACGAGGATATTGTTGATGCAACAAATCCGGAATTTGAAGAAGACCATGTAATGACATCAATGGACGGCTACACTCTTGACGAGGGCGGCGAAGAAGGCAATATGTTTGACGATTCACTTGCCGATGTTGAAGAGGACAGCTACACATCGGATGATTTCAGCGATGACTTTGGCAGTGACGATATGTAAGGAGGAAATGCAATGATAGATAATAATGTTTTTGACTCAATTAAAATCGGACTTGCTTCTCCTGAGCAGATGAGAGAATGGTCTTACGGCGAAGTTAAAAAGCCCGAGACAATTAACTATCGTACTCTCAAGCCTGAAAGAGACGGCTTGTTCTGCGAACGCATTTTCGGACCGACAAAGGACTGGGAATGTCACTGCGGTAAATACAAGAGAATCCGTTTTAAGGGTAAAATCTGTGACCGTTGCGGTGTTGAAGTAACCCGTTCAAAGGTCAGAAGAGAGCGTATGGGACACATTGAGCTTGCCGCTCCCGTGTCGCACATTTGGTATTTCAAGGGAATTCCTTCAAGAATTGCCCTTATGCTTGATATTTCTCCCAAGCTTTTGGAGAATGTACTCTATTTCTCACAGTACATCGTAACAGATCCCGGCGACTGCCGTGACCTTGCAAAGTATCAGTGTCTTACCGAGGGTGAGTACAATGATATGCGTGAGAAGTATGAAAATGACTTTGAAGCAGGTATGGGTGCCGAGGCAATCAAAAAGCTCCTTGCCGAGATTGACCTTGATGCTCTTTCCGCTTCACTTAAAGAAGAACTCGAAACTGCATCGGGTCAGAAGAGAGTAAGACTCCTTAAAAGACTTGATGTTGTTGAAAGCTTCAGAATGTCGGGCAACCGTCCCGAGTGGATGATTCTCGATGTTGTTCCGGTAATTCCGCCGGATATCCGTCCTATGGTTCAGCTTGACGGCGGTCGTTTTGCAACAAGTGACCTTAACGACCTCTATCGCCGAGTTATCAACCGTAACAACAGACTTAAAAAGCTCCTTGAGCTTAACGCACCTGAAATCATCATCCGCAACGAGAAGAGAATGCTTCAGGAATCAGTTGACGCACTCATCGACAACGGCAGACGAGGCAGACCGGTTACAGGACCTAACAACCGTGCCCTCAAGTCACTTTCGGATATGCTTAAAGGTAAGCAGGGCCGTTTCCGTCAGAACCTTCTCGGTAAGCGTGTTGACTACTCAGGCCGTTCGGTTATCGTTGTAGGACCTGAACTCAAAATGTATCAGTGCGGTCTTCCTAAGGAAATGGCACTTGAACTCTTCAAGCCGTTCGTTATGAAACGCCTTGTTGAAACTAAAGCAGAGCAGAATATCAAATCAGCAAGAAAAGCTGTTGAGCGTGCAAAGGACAATGTTTGGGACGCACTTGAAGTTGTAATCAAGGGACACCCTGTTCTCCTCAACCGTGCTCCAACACTTCACCGTCTTGGTATTCAGGCATTTGAGCCTGTTCTTGTTGAAGGTCGTGCTCTTAAACTTCATCCGCTCGCTTGTACAGCATACAACGCTGACTTTGACGGCGACCAGATGGCTGTCCATGTACCTCTTTCGGCAGAGGCACAGGCAGAAGCAAGATTCCTTATGCTCGCAGCAGGCAACCTTCTCAAGCCTTCTGACGGTCAGCCTGTTACAGTTCCTACACAGGATATGATCCTCGGTTCTTACTACCTTACACTTGATAAGGACGGTGAGAGAGGCGAAGGAAAGGTATTCCGTGATGTTGATGAAGTTATGATGGCTTATCAGACAGGCGTCATCGAGCTTCACTCAAAAATCAAGGTTCGCCGTGAGCTTGAAATTGACGGAAAAATCGAATCCGGTATTGTAGACACAACAATCGGTAAGATTATCTTTAACAATCCTATTCCTCAGGATCTCGGCTTTATCGACAGAAGTATCCCCGAAAACAGATTCAAGTTTGAGGTTGACTTCCTCGTTGGTAAATCGGGTCTTAAGAAGATTATCGATAAATGTATCAAAATTCACGGTCCGGTAAGAACAAGCGTTGTTCTTGACCACATTAAGGCACAGGGCTATAAGTATTCTACAAAGGGTGCTATTACCGTTGCCGTTTGTGACGCAGTTATTCCTCCTCAGAAGAAGGCGATTATTGCCGAGGCAGAGAAGGAAGTTGATGTTATTCGTGATGAGTTTATGATGGGTCTTCGTTCAAACGAGGAGCGTTACGAAGAAGTTCTTCGTATCTGGGAAAAGGCTACTAACGATGTAACCGACGCCCTCCAGAAAAACCTTGACCGCTACAACCCAATCTTCATGATGGCTGACTCAGGTGCCCGTGGTAGTATGAGCCAGATCAGACAGCTTGCAGGTATGCGTGGTCTTATCGCCAACACATCAGGTAAAACAATCGAAATTCCTATCAGAGCTAACTACCGTGAAGGCCTTAACATCTTGGAGTACTTTATTTCATCTCGAGGTGCTCGTAAAGGTCTTGCCGATACAGCTCTTCGTACAGCCGACTCAGGTTACCTTACCCGCCGTCTTGTTGATGTATCACAGGAAGTTATTATCCGTGAAGAGGACTGCGGTACTACAGAAGGTCTTGAAATTTTTGACATCAAAGCAGGCGAATCGAATGTTATCGAGGGACTCCACGAGCGTCTTATCGGAAGATATCTCCTTGATGACTTCTGCGATTCTAACGGTAATGTTCTTGTTTCAAAGGATGTTATGATGGGCGACAAAGAGGCTGACATCATCGTTAATTCGGGTGTTGACCACATCAAGATTCGTTCGGTACTTGAATGTCGTGCAAAACACGGCGCTTGCCGTAAGTGCTACGGTTCTAACCTTGCCAACCGTCAGCCTGTTACTGTCGGTGAGGCTGTCGGTATTATTGCCGCTCAGTCAATCGGTGAGCCGGGTACACAGCTTACAATGAGAACATTCCATACCGGCGGTGTTGCATCTGCTGAAGATATCACACAGGGTCTTCCGAGAGTTGAAGAGCTTTTCGAGGCTCGTAAACCAAAGAGCCTTGCAATCATCAGTGAAATCGACGGTGATGTTCGTTTTGAAGAAATCAAAAACGCAAAGCACGCTGTTATCTTTAACAAGGAAACAGGCGAAGAAAGAGCTTACCTCATTCCTTTCGGTTTCCGTGTAAAGGTATTTGACGGCGACCACATCAAAAAGGGTGACAAGATTACCGACGGTGCTGTTAATCCGCACGATATACTCGATATTCTCGGACCCGAGGCAGTCATGAACTACCTTATTTCGGAAGTACAGAGTACCTACCGTTTACAGGGTGTTGAAATCAACGATAAGCACATTGAGGTTATCGTTCGTCAGATGATGCGTAAGGTTAAGGTTGAGGACGCAGGCGACACAGGCTTTATGTCAGGTCAGACCTACGACAAGAACGAAGTTCTTTACGAGAATGAGCAGATTAAAAAGCGTATTGCCAACGGCGAAGAAGGTCTTCGTGAGGCAACATTCACTCAGCTCCTCCTCGGTATTACAAAGGCAGCTCTTGCAACAGACAGCTTCCTTTCAGCCGCATCATTCCAGGAAACAACAAGAGTTCTTACAGATGCCGCTATCAAGGGTAAGGTTGATCCGCTCGTCGGTCTTAAAGAGAATGTTATCCTCGGTAAGATTATCCCTGCAGGTACAGGTATGCAGAGATATGCAGATGTTCAGCTTGAGAGTAATTCTGAGGCAGAAATCGTTGAGAATGACGATACAGACGATGTTATCGTTGCTCTTGAAGACGATGAAATTATGGACTTCTGATTTAACTGAAAACATATAATGTATAAAAAAACCACGGTATGTGCCAAATGGTGCATACCGTGTATTTTTTCGTTTGCAAACTGTCTGCCCGACCGCAATTTTCAATTTTCCATTTTCCATTTTCAACTTTCAATTTTAAAAAACTTTCGCTCGGGCATAATAAGTTTTTTGATATTACAAACTATCTACACGAATTGGGTACGGCGGCTCGCCGTATCGCAAATAAAAAAGTCGGGAAACAGAAATTTTGCATTGAAAATCTGCTGCCCGACTTTAATTTTTAATTTGTAACTATTTTCTGCCGAGAATGTAATCTGTGGAAACTTTGTACAAATCAGCCAGTTTAATTAAATGCTCAACAGGAATTGACTGGAATCCTCTTTCGTAGCGTGAATAGACCGTCTGCTGAATTCCTAAATATTCGGCAACTTCACTTTGTTTCATATCATGATCTTCTCGCAAATCACGCAGTCTTTTAAAATACATATTATCACCCTGCATAGTATCTATCGGTACTATTGACTTTATCATAAATGGGTGATATAATGATTTTATAGTACTTAAAAGTACTAAAGCATTTAACTTAAAAGCACGCCGCAGTTTCAAGTGAGAAAAACTGCGGCGTGCTTGAATTTTAGGTTATAAAATTCTCAAAATGTACATTAAATAACCCTCCGAAATCATCGGAAGGGTAAATCTTTTATGATTTTATTTGTTTAAGCCCGATTTTCTTTTGTCAAGATAATCCTGAAGAATTATTGTGGCGGCAACCTCATCAACGACATTTTTACGCTTTTTTCCTCTTGTATTTGTGGTGTTGAGAAAATTGTGAGCCGTAATTGTTGTTCCACGCTCATCCTGCATAACGCATTCAATGCCTGTTTCATTGCTCAGATTTTCGGCAAACGCTCTGGCATTCTGTGCGCTTTCGCCCTCACTGCCGTCCATATTTTTCGGAAGTCCCACAACAATAAGCTCGGCTTTTGTTTCTTTGGCTGTATTTGACACCTTTTCAAGCAACTGTTTCGGTGACTTTTCAAAAATAACCGTATATGGCGACGCTAAAAACTCGGTTTTGTCGCATACGGCAATGCCTGTGCGTGCTTTTCCGAGGTCAACTGACATTATAATCATTTTGTTTGTCCTTTCACTTTGGTTTACTCCATTATAATGCAAAATGAGAATTTTAACAACGGCTTTTTTTAATGTTGAACAATCTTTTGCGTAATTACTTTATTAAGTTTTTTCAAAGCTTTGTTTCTACAAAAGAATATAAAAATTCTCATTCACAAAAAGACAAAACTGTTACCCATAATATCCTATAATAAAAATACAAAAAGAAGTAAATCATTAAAGGGATGTTGATTTTTATGGAAGCAAAAACTACTTTGGCTCGCAGACAGGACGCTGTTCAGAGCGATTTTATGCGGAAAATGCTCACAAACGCAGGTTGTCTGCTCTGCGGAATTTTGGTGTCACGGGGAGCGGTTCTCGGAAGCCTTGCACCGTTCGGGGCGTCATTTACGGCGGCAGTTCCGAGAAAATATCTTTTGTCATCACTCTTAGGCACGGCATTCGGCTATGTCCTGCTCAAACCCTCGGATAGCTTTCGTTACCTTGCCGTTGTGGCGGCAATAGGCGGTCTGCGGTGGCTGCTCGGTGATCTTGACAAGGTTACCAAAAGCAAGGTTTTTGCTCCGCTTGTGGCATTTGTTCCGATTTTTGCAACGGGTGTTTCGTTGCTTTTCGTAAGCACAAGCACGCTGACAACCTTTGCCGATTGCGTAACCGAGGCGGTAATTGCAGGTGCGGCGGCATATTTTATCAGCACGGCATTGCACCTTGCAGGCGACAACAGAAGTTTTGAAGTTTTTTCGCAACAGGAAACCGCAAGCGTGGTTATGTCGGGGTGTATCCTGATTCTGGCTTTCGGCAGTATTGCGTGGCAGAATATCTCGCTCGGCAGAATTATTGCAATGCTCGTCATTTTGCTCTGTTCACGCTACGGCTCGGTTACGGGCGGTGCAATCAGCGGAATTTCAACAGGGGCGATTTTCAGCATTGCGGCAAGAGAGAACGGCTACATCTGCGGAGGTTTTGCATTCGGAGGACTTATGGCGGGGCTTTTTTCACAGCTCGGAAAATTGGGCTGTGCGATTGCCTTTGTAATCTCAAACGGTGTGATGTGCCTTGCGTTCGGTTCGCAGTTCGGAACACCGTCTGGTGTGCTTGTTGAAAGCCTTGCCGCAAGTGCGGTGTTTATGGTTCTTCCGAAAGAGGTCGGCAATGTGATTTCGCCCGTGTTTTCAAGTGACAAAAATACATCGCTCGGAGAGGCTCTGCGAAAAAATATTGTTATGCGACTCGACTTTGCCTCAAAGGCAGTCGGCAATGTGAAAAACGATGTTTCAAAAGTTTCTGAAAAGATGAAAAAGCTCTATTCGCCCACATTTGACGCTGTTTGTGAGGGTACAAGAAATGAAGTCTGCGAAACTTGCGGACTGAAAATGTACTGCTATGAACACAAGGGCGGTGTTACCCGTGACGATTTTGCAAGGCTTGAAGAGTATCTTGAATCGAACGGGACAATAGGCGAAAGAGATGTTGAAAAATCTTTCGTAAAAAACTGCTGTAAAAAAGGCGAAATTGCCCGTTCAATGAACGCAAACTACCGTGAATATCAGTCGGCGCTTGAGGCACAACAAAGGATTACCGATGTGCGGAGCGTTGTTGCAGGACAGTTTTCCGGAATCGGCGATATTCTCCACGATTTGGCTGATGAATTTCGCAACACAATGCGGTGCGATAACGAATCTGCACAACGGATAATCAGCGCCCTCACAAGCCTCGGTGCAATTGTTGAGGAGTGCATCTGCCTTGTGTCAAACGGCGGAAGAATGAGCGTGGAACTTACGCTCTCGAATAAGTCCGAAAAGCTTTCTAAGGGCGAGGTTATGCGTGAGATTTCACGCTGTTGCGGAAGAAGATTTGACCTTCCGACAATCAGCCGTGAGGGCAACAGAATCCGTATTGCAATGTGCGAAATGCCCGTGTTTGATGTTGAAATCGGAAGCGACCAGCACACCGCCGACAACGGTAAGCTCTGCGGTGACTGCATAAATTATTTCAATGACGGTTTCGGCAAAACTTATGCGCTCGTGTGTGACGGTATGGGTACGGGTGGCAGAGCTGCCGTTGACGGCAATATGGCGGCGTCTGTTATGACAAGACTGCTAAGGGCGGGACTTTCAGCCGACAGCTGTTTGCAGATTGTGAACTCCGCCCTCATGGTGAAAAGTGAGGACGAATCGCTTTCAACGGTTGATGTTACAAGTGTTGACCTCTACACCGGCAAAACCACTTTTAAAAAAGCAGGCGCACCCGTAACATTTGTAAAGAAAAACGGCAGGGTAACGGTTCGTGAAATGCCGTCGCTCCCTGCAGGAATTCTAAACGGTATAAAATTTTCAACCGACACGGTAAATCTGACAACTGGGGATATGATTGTTATGGTATCAGACGGTGTAATTACGGGCGATGACAAATGGCTCGAAAAGCTTATTCGCACATGGAATGAGGGCAGTACCCAGGATCTTGCAAAGGCTGTTGTTGACGAGGCGGTAAAGCACCGTAAGGCTGACCGTGAGGACGATGTCACCGCCGTTGCAATCAGAATTACGGAGAACGGACATTGATTCAAATTAAGTTAAAAATTGAAAAACAGAAAATATAGCGAGGTTAATGGGACACACGCAAGTAAAGGCACAGAATTTATGTAAAATAAAATTATATAGATGTCAGTAAGTTACCGATGTTTAGTAGTGGAGAACACGGTTCGCCGCTACATTTTAATATCCACACAAAAACAGGCTGTACGCAATCTGTACAGCCTGTTGCTTTATGGCTTTCTTGTGCCGCAACCGCATGTTCCGACATAATTTTGATTTATCTTTCCACACTTTGGACATTGCCAAACATCGGTTTGAGCTGAAATCGGTTCAAAATTCGGCTTTTGACAACTACAGTTTGAGCAGTATCTTATGTTGGCAGGATTTGAATTTCCGCATTTCGGACACAGCCATTTTGTACTTACATTCGTTTTTTTGCGGCTTTCTTTTGTAATATAACTGTCAAATGCTTTATTTGCCGATGCGTTTACTTTTTGAATTGCACATGCAAAAATTATTGCAATTATTTCGAGAAATGCCGCAATCATCATACCTGTGAGATTTTCATCACGGTGATGATCTATATAAGATGATACATTCATTATAAATACGATTGTTGAAACAATTTCTAGAATAATAAATATAACTATATATACCATTCGTTCAGGGTGCTTTGCGCGGAAATCGGCAATAAATTCTTCTTTGTTTTTTATTGGTTCTTCATGCTTTTCGGTATGCTGTACATTATAATTTTGATTTGCTTTTTGATTAGAAAATTATCTGATACAACATTTCCTATTTGTGCGCCGCAGTGCTGACAAAATACACTTCCGTCGGCAATTTGTTTGCCGCATTTTTGACAATACATAAATAATTCCTCCTTAAAATTACTGTGAAAATTCACAGCTCATATGAGAATTATAATGCAGATTTTCACACTTGTCAATTAAAAATCTAAAATTTCTCATAATTTTAAACAAAAATTCGCAAAATACTTATAATTAAGTTATTAAATATATGAGGTGATATTATGATTGGTGAACGCTTACAGGAACTTCGCAAAGACCACGGCGTGTCGCAGGCACAGCTTGCAGAGCTTTTGGGCGTGTCACACTACACAATATCATCTTACGAATGTAACCGCAGTGACCCCGACGATAATTCAAAAATAATCATTGCAAAACTTTTTGATGTGTCGGTTGACTATCTCATCGGTCTGATTGACGAACCGCTCTCGTTTAACCGAAACATTCGCTCTGTTTCTCTTCCGCAGTCATTTACAAAAGAGGAATGTGGCGATGTGCTTGACTATATAAAGTATCTCGAATTCAAAAAGAGTAAAATTAATGAATAAAAACACCCCTTATCCGCGTGTGAGATAAGGGGTGTTTTGGAATTTGTTGGTGTTAATGGATTTCATAAAAGAACTTGAGTAGGATATAATATGTTTGAAATTTATTATTGGGGAACGAATTAGGCTTTAAAATGCAAAAATGTTCCCCAAGGTGCATTGACTGTTGGGGAGAATTGTATTATACTTTTACAAGAGAATGTACCCCAAAGGAGAATTATAATGGCCGCAAAATACAATGAAATACAAGAGTTACTAAGAAGCCGTGCTGACCTTAATGCAAGGTTAAATTTAATGCCGTATGACGGAACTCCCGAAATTAAGGAACGAGGTAATGAAAAATATCTTTATGTGAGAAAGCGTGTTGCAGGAAAACAGACATCAACTTATGTAGGTGCATATACGGAAGAATTATATAATTTGCTCCTCCGCAATGCCAGAGAAGCCCGTGAAATCAGGAAAGAACTTCGCAGTATAGATAAACAACTTGCAAATGCGGGATATTCAGAAGATGAACTTGCTTCTGATGTTATAAACAATATTGCGTTTGCCCGTGCAAATATGAAAATGAATATATATGATCAGGCTGTTCTTGAGGGTGTTGCTACATCATTCCCACAAACTGAAGAAATCATAGATAACGGTAAAATTTCTGGTGTGACTGCAACAGATGTTCAGAAAATTTTGAATTTAAAACACGCATGGGAATTTATTTTGGATCGTGATGTAATAGCAAGTCGTTCCGATTACTATATGCTCAGCCATATAGCAAGAGTTGTTAATGAAGGATTTTTTGCGGAAGGCGGAAGAATTAGAGGAGTTCCAGTTACTATCGGAGGTTCTTCATATGTTCCACCGTTGCCTAATGAGTTGGATGTAAAAGAAAAAATCCGTGAAATTATAGAAGAAAGTGATGAAGTTATCAATACGGCAATTAAGTTATGCCTTTATTGTATGAAAACACAAATATTTCTTGACGGTAACAAGCGTGCCTCTGTAATTTTTGCAAATCACTATCTTATTTCACACGGTGGCGGATTTTTGGTGATTCCTGAAAAGGAAGTGCCTGAATTTAAAAGACTGCTTGTAAAATACTATGAGGGTGAAGATATAACCGTAATTGCAGATTTTATGAAAAAGTATTGTTGGAAAAAGATAGAGTAAAAACAAAAAAAGAAAGTACCCGTTTGGGTACTTTCTTTTTTGGTGCGCCAACAGGTGTTTTATCTATCTAAGTTATTCTACCTCGCTTGTTGCGGCTTGTTCAAAGCTAAAAATTCATCAACGCTCTCGCTAAAAACAGTCCGCCGGACTGTTTTCTTAACGCTCGCCTTCGAGTCCCTGTTCACGCATAACGGTAAAATAAAAAGAAAGTACCCGTTTGAGTACTTTCTTTTTTGGTGCGCCAACAGGGACTCGAACCCCGGACCGACCGGTTATGAGCCGGTAGCTCTAACCAACTGAGCTATTGGCGCGTATTCTGTTTTCATTTGACAAGATGTTTATGCAATGTCAAATATCGTAATCAGCTTACGCAAAAAATATTATATCAAACTTTCCTTTGATTGTCAATGATTTTTCTGCCGTAATATTCATTGTGGTTTTGCACAGTAAATTTAAATAAACTTACTTTTCACTTGTTCAAATCAACTGCTTGTGTTATAATTGCCTTATACGGACGGTGAAGATACACTTGACCGAAAAACAATTTGGAGGTTTTTAATATGGCAGAAATAAAAGCGTTCAGAGGAATGCGTTACAACACGGAAAAAGCAGGCGAAATTTCTCAGCTTTGCTGTCCGCCTTATGACATCATAAGCGAGGAACAAAGACTCGGTTATATCAGTGAAAACGAGTATAATATCATTCGGCTTGAGCTTCCGAAAGAGGGCGAAAACCCGTATCAGACAGCAAGAGAAATCCTTGATATGTGGCGGAACAGGGGTGTTCTTGTGAGCGAGGACAAGCCTGCAATCTATGTTTATGAGGAAGAATTTACGGCTTACGGCGAACGCAAGAGCATCAAGGGTATCATCGCCCGTGTTCATCTTGAAGAGTTTGAAAAGGGAATCATTCTTCCGCACGAGTTCACTCTTTCAAAGGCCAAAGAGGACAGACTTAATCTTATGAAGGCAACAAACTGCAATTTCAGTCAGATTTATGCCCTTTATATGGACAGCGAGCATACAACTCTTGCAACAATTGACAATGAATCTAAGGACACACCAAAGCTTGAATTTACCGACGGTGAGGGTGTTACTCACAGACTTTGGATTGTTACGGATGAAAATGTAATCACAAAGCTTTGTGCAGATTTTGCCGACAGAAAGCTCTATATTGCAGACGGTCACCACCGCTATGAAACCGCTTTAAACTATCGAAACTACTGCCGTGAAAACGGTCTTTCAAAGGTTGGCGATCCCTGTGATTATCAGATGATTTACCTTGTTGACATGGAGTATCCGGGACTTGTTGTATTCCCGACACACCGCCTTGTGCGTGATTTGCCGGACTTTAATGTTGAAAAAGTTCTTGACGGTTGCAGGGAATATTTTGATGTTACCGAAATGAACGGTACGGACAATATGGAAAGCGAGCTTGCAAAGCTCTATGACGAGGGCAAAAAGGCATTCGGATTCTATGTCGGAAACGGAAAATGGTACAGGCTTGTGCTGAAAAATCTTGACATTATGGACAAGCTTCTTCCCGAATTGAGTGAACCGTCAAGACAGCTTGATGTTACCGTTCTCCATTCACTTGTGCTTGAAAGAATTTTCGGCATTGACAAGGAAAATATGGCAAATCAGATTAACCTTACATACACAAAGTTCTTCTCAGAGGCTGTTGAGGGCGTTGACAACGGCAAGTTTCAATGCTCGTTTGTGCTTAATCCGACAAGAGTAACCGAAATCCGTGATGTTGCCGCCGCCGGCGAAAAAATGCCGCAGAAGTCAACATATTTCTATCCGAAGATGATTACGGGCATGGTTATGAACGATATCGGAGTTGAATAATGAACGAAAAGACGCGTAGAAAAGACAGGGAAACTACCGAAGAAAGAGCCTATGAAATCCTTAAAAACGGTGAATACGGCATTTTGTCAACAATCGGGGAGGACGGCTATCCCTACGGTGTGCCTGTAAATTTTGCCGTTGAGGGCAACAAAATTTATTTCCATTGCGCTCCGAATTCGGGGTTGAAACTGAAAAATGTTGAATACAGCAACAAGGTTTCGTTCTGCACGGTTCAAAACAACAGAATTGACGGTACAAAACTGACTTCAAAATACGAAAGTGCGATTGTGTTCGGTACGATTGCAAAATCGGTTAAAAACAAGAACAGAGGTCTTGAACTGATTGTTGAAAAATATGCTCCCGAATTTATCGAAAGCGGAAAAAGGTGCATAGAGAAATCGGGCAGTATGACAGGCGTTTATGAAATCACAATCGAAAAAATCACGGGCAAGGAAAATAAATAGTTTATTTATAACCTTTAAGGGCAGAATATGAAAGAGGTGAGTATATGAAAATTCTTGTTGTTTTTACGGGCGGTACAATCGGCTGTGTGCGTAAGGGCGAGGTGCTTTCGCCCGACAATGAGCAGAAATATATGCTCACGCAGATGTATCTTGACAGGTACGGCGATGTTGATTTTGACACGGCTGAGCCTTATACCGTCCTCAGCGAAAATCTTGAGGGCTGTCACATGAACCGGCTTGCCGACTGTCTGCAAAGCTATGATTTGAACAGCTATGACGGCATTGTTGTAACTCACGGAACGGACACTTTGCAATATACATCTGCATTTCTTGCTTATATTTTTGACGGCTTAAATGTGCCGATTGTGCTTGTTTCGGCAAATTATCCGCTAGATGACAGCCGTTCAAACGGCTTTGAAAATTTTGTCGGTGCGATTGACTTTATAAAATCAGGCAGCGGAAACGGTGTTTTTGTTTCGTATAAAAACGCGGACTTGCCCGTGACAATTCACAGAGCGTCAAGACTGCTTGCACATTCGGCATACAGCGACGAACTGCACAGCATTTTTGACGAAAGCTACGGAAAAATTCAGAACGGAATTTTTGTGAAGAATACCCGTTATAAGGCATCAAAAAGCGAGTTCACATTTGATGAAAGCGTCCGACTTTCGGATAACAGCAATGTGCTTAAAATTTCAGCAACGGTCGGTATGCAGTATCCTGAAATTACGGAAAATGTAAAAGCCGTTCTCCTTGAGGGATTCCATTCGGGTACGCTGAATACAGACGGTAAGGCTTTGAACGACTTTTGTCAAAAAGCAAAAGCAATGAATATTCCCGTATTTTTGACGGGTGCGTGCAAGGGCTTTTATTACGAAAGCAAGCTGAAATTTGATGAGCTTAATATAAAAGTTCTGCCTCCTGCATCCCCGATTGCAATGTACATCAAGCTGTGGCTTTTGCCGAAAAGTGAATTTGACAAGGCTTTTTTGCCCTGTGCAGAAGATTTTTAATGTTAAGTTTTATAACATTTTAATAAATTAATCATATAATATATTAAAAAATAACAAAAATAATTTTTGATATTGACTTATAAAAACGAATAATATATAGTAATATTTGCAAGTTATTGATTTTATAACGATGCGCATCAAAAGATTAATAAAATTGCAATTATTACATACAGGAGATGGTTTTATGAGAATAATCAAGAAAAAATTTTCAATTGCTTTATGCTTAATGTTGGCAATTGCAATGTGTAGTCTTTCTATCGTTAATACAGCTGCGTTATCAATGCTTTCTGCTGATGTGGCTGATAACAGCGATTTAAAAACCAAAATTGGATATATAGATTTTTCATATTGTTATAAATCAAAAACTTTGGGTGAAGATGTAAAACAAGATCTTAAAAATGTCGAAAAATATATAAAACAAACAAAAAAGTATTCTTTATCTGATTTGAATAAATTAATAAAAAAGGCTGATAAAGTGTCCTTTAATACATATTCAACTAGCAAAGGAACTGATTATAGTAAATACTTGCCAACATCAAAGGTTCAATTGAACAGTTATGAAAAGAAAGTCTTTAATAGTAATCCTACCTATGGTATGGTTGTATTGGTTCAGGCGGATTATGCGAATAAACAAGAAAAAAATAGATTTGGTTCAAATACTATGGGAACAAATGGGGATGCTTTTCGACATGCATTGTGGAATGCGATGGGTGCACGCGGAACAAGTGTAAAATATATGGAACAGTTCGCAACTGCCCATGAAAAAGGTTCGAGCAATTATAATCCTAAAAGCGTAGATACCCAAATGGATTTGAAAAATAATGCTATCGGAAGAAATTTGTTAAAATCCATGAAATTTCCAAATAGACCACCTAATGGAATGACAATACCATTTATTATAACAACGAATATAGCAAATGCTGTTAACAGTGGTAAAATGGTAAGATATGTAGATGTAAAAAAACAAAAAAAGTATAATAAACTTATAAAAACAAATTCTTCATCTAAAAATTAAGGAGGAAAAATGAGAAAAAGTTTGGCATTGACAATTTCGTTAATTATTGTGTGTCTGTTTGCAGTAGGTTGTTCGCAGAGCGAATTCAAGCCGAATGACAGTATTGCAACTGAAATAAGCAAAATTCAGAATACCGAAAAGGGAATTTCGCTTGATTCATATGCAGACAGTTGGGATAAGGTTATTATTGATTCGTCATATGATGTGAAAACAGCTGTCGAAAATCTAAAAATCAAAAATGCCGAAAAACTGTCGGTTACAGGTGTTGACGATACATTGGTCATTGCTTTTATCAAAGATAATTCAATTACCGAATACGCTTTGATTGATAACAAAAACAAAGAAGTGTTTGATATTCTTTTTGATTATATGTATCAAAACACAAACAAAATTTATTCTAAAGGAACACTGTTTGAGAAAAATTAATAAAACCGCATAAATAAGAATAAGGACAAATGACTTGATGACTGTCATTTGTCCTTTTAGGTTATTGTATTAAATTATTCGTCTTTGCTTTTATCTTTGAAATTATCTTCTGTGATGTTGTAGGTTGCACCGACAACTTCCTGAGTAAGATACTTTTCGTTTTCGGCAAGCTTTTCCGAACGGTTGTCTGCCTCCTCATTTTCTTTACCCGGCCATTTCTTGTAAACTACCTTGAGAAGAATAGGTGTTGCAAGCGATGAAACGATGATGAGAATAATAATAGGAGCAAAAAACTGCGGTGCCATAAGACCTGTGTCAAGTCCCTTCTTGGCAACGATAAGACCGACCTCACCACGGTTCATCATACCTACGCCGATTTTGAGCGAGTCGGGCATATTGAATTTGCAAAGCTTTGCCGTACCGCCGCAGCCGATAACCTTTGTCAAAAGTGCAACTGCAACGAGTGCAATTGAGAACCAGAGCATTGAAAGGTTGAAATCGTTAAAGCTTGTCTGAAGTCCGATACTTGCAAAGAATACAGGTCCGAAAATCATGTACGAGCTGACATCCATCTTTCTTTCAATGTACTGTGAATCCTTGATGTTACAGAGGATAATACCTGCAACATATGCGCCTGTAATGTCTGCAATTCCGAAAAATTCTTCCGCACAATATGCACACGCAAAGCAGAGAACAAGACCGAAAATCGGAATTCTTCTTGAGTGCGGCCAGAGCTTGTCGAGCCACTTGAAGAGAAAATAAAGTGCAAAGCCGAGTACAAATGCAAGAACAAAGAAAAGTACAATGTTGATGCAAACGGACGCAGGCTGAACATCGGGGCTTTTGAAACCGATTACAACGGTGAGAAGTACGATGCCGATAACATCGTCTATAATTGCGGCTGAAAGAATTGTTGTTGCAACCCTTCCTTTCAGGTGTCCCATTTCTTTAAGAGCCTGAACAGTAATACTAACCGAGGTTGCCGCAAGGATTGTTCCCATAAATACAGCCTCAAGCATCGCAAGGTCACCGTCACCAAAGCCGAATACAAGGTAAACAGCCGCACCGCCTGCAACCGAAACGATTACACCGGCAAACGCAACAAGCAAGGCAACAGGTCCTGTTTTGATAAGCTCTTTAAGATCCGTTCCCAGACCTGCCGAGAACATCAGCAATATAACGCCGATTTCAGCCATACCTGAGATGAATCCGTCATACGAAACAAAATTAAGCATACAAGGTCCTACGATAAGACCTGCAATAATCTCACCCACAACCTGTGGTGCGCCGAGCTTTCTGGCAACAATACCGAGAAGCTTTGCCGCAACAAGGATTATGGCAAGATTCTTCAGAATATCAAGTGTGTTAATTTCCATAACTTCTTTTTCGGACAGACTTCAAACGCCTCATAAACGGCAGTCTGACCGACTCTCCTTTCTCTCTTATAAAACCGAATATATTCTATCACAATCGACAGCAATTTTAAATAAATATTTTGAAGTTCGACAAAAATCGCACTTTGCACAAATTAATGAATAATACAGCTTGAAAAATATGCAAAAAGTATTTTTATGTATTATTGCTTTTAAGGTTTGGAATGCTTGCTTTTATGAGTTTTGTCATATGCTCGGAAATCACTGAAACCGATTCAATAAGTTCATCCGAATAATCGTTTGTGTTCTCCTGATTTTCAACAAAGGCATAGTATCCGCCGTAGATTGCGTAGTCAAGAAGTGTGCAGAATTTCTTATCGTTTATATATTCCGGGCAGTTCTCGAAAATCATATTTTTCAATGATTTTGAAAGCTTTACTATAAGATTGGGATGTTGTGAACCGGAAAAAACCGTGTTTGTCAGTGCCTTGTTTTCGGTCATTGCACCCAGAAGATTGCGATAAAATTTTACGGGCTCGTCAATCATCATCTGCGGATTGCTTATGGTACTTACAATGCCGTCAACTACCTCGCTTTCAATTTTATCCGAAAGGTCGAACATATCTTCATAATATGTGTAGAAGGTCGATTTATTTATGAGTGCTTTTTCACAAAGCTCCTTAACGGTAATTTTGCGCAGTTCTTTTTTTGAACGCAGATTTACAAATGCGTCAAAAATACTTTTCTTGCTTTTCATAACTCTTATGTCCAAAGATAATCACCTGATTTTAAAATTAGTCGGTTTTCCAACGAAAGTAGCGTAATTGTCGCTTGTTTATGCTTTCGTTATTGTATATTATAACAGTATGGGATAAGTGTGTCAAAAATAAAAATTACGGATGAAACACGCATTCTCTGACTATTTTTTGGAACGATTTTCACAGCAACTGACAATATTTCAGGCGAATCGACAAAATTATTTACATAAAAATCGTTTTTACCACTTGTATATTTGGTGAAAATATATTATACTATACTTGTATTATTGAAGAACTGCCTACAATCGCAGAAAAGAGGGTTACTATGGCTTTTAAAATCAATGACGAAAGAGCGCCGCTTGATCAGTTTTTACAAGGCGAATCTGTTCGTGCTTATGAATTTTTAGGCTCACACTTTGTGAACTGGGACGGCCGTCAGGGCGTTGTTTTCAGAGTATGGGCACCGAACGCATTGTCCGTTTCGGTGGTCGGTGATTTTAACGACTGGAACAATGACGCAAACTTTATGTACAAAATCTCGGACGGCGGCGTCTGGGAGTTGTTTATTGAGGGAATTCCCGAGTTTGCCTGCTATAAATATTGTGTCGAAACCCCGTGGCATGAGAGAAGGCTCAAAACCGATCCTTATGCTTTTCATTGTCAGACTCGTCCTGACAACGCATCCCGTGTTTACGAGATTGACGGCTACGAGTGGCATGATGAAAAGTGGTATGATTATAAAAAAGAGCATCCGCACAAGAGTATGCCTGTCAATGTTTACGAGGTAAACGCAGGTTCTTGGCGTAAGTATGAGGACGGCAATGTTTTCAGTTATCGCAAGCTTGCTGATGAGCTTATTCCTTATGTTAAGAATATGGGCTACACTCACATTGAGTTTATGCCTCTTACAGAATATCCGTTTGACGGCAGCTGGGGATATCAGGTTACAGGCTACTTTGCCGCAACATCCCGTTACGGTGAGCCGAAAGACCTTATGTATTTTGTGGACAGATGTCATGAAGAGGGCATCGGCGTTATCCTTGACTGGGTTCCTGCCCACTTCCCGAAGGACGCACACGGTCTTGGCAGATTTGACGGTACAGGCTGTTATGAATATGAAGATCCCCGTATCGGTGAACACAAGGAATGGGGTACATATATCTTCAATTACGGCAGATATGAGGTAACAAGCTTCCTCCTTTCATCTGCAATGTTCTGGCTTGACAAGTATCATGTTGACGGTATTCGTGTTGATGCCGTTGCATCAATGCTTTATCTTGACTACAACAGAAAAGACGGCGAGTGGATTGCAAACGCATACGGCGGAAGAGAAAACCTTGTTGCCGTTGATTTCCTGCAGAAGCTCAACACGGTTGTACATATGTTCCACCCCGAGGCTATGATGATTGCCGAAGAAAGTACGGCATGGCCGAATGTTACACGCTATCCGATTAAGGATATGGGACTCGGCTTTGACTACAAGTGGAATATGGGTTGGATGAACGATATGCTTTCGTACATCTCACTTGATCCGTTGTGGAGAAATTATCACCACGACACACTTACATTCAGCATGGTTTATGCTTTTTCCGAGAACTTTATGCTCCCGATTTCTCATGATGAAGTTGTTTACGGCAAGGGTTCTCTCATCAATAAAATGCCCGGCGACTATGACATGAAGTTCAGCGGTGTGAGAGGTTTCGTAGCGTATATGATGGCTCACCCGGGTAAGAAACTTATGTTCATGGGCAGTGAAATCGGTCAGTTTGACGAGTGGAATGCGAACGAGGAGCTTGAATGGAACCTTCTTTCATTTGAAAAGCACCGTCAGCTTAACCTTTTCTTTGCTGAGGTAAACAAGTTCTATCGTGATGTTCCTGCCATGCATGAGAACGACTATGATTGGGACGGTTTCCAGTGGATTGCACTTGATGACTACAAGAACAGCATCATTTCGTTCCGCAGAATTGCTTATGACGGCAGTGAAATCATCTGCGTATGTAACTTCCAGCCTGTTCAGCACGATAACTATGTTGTTGGTGTGCCCGAATACGGTATTTATGAAGAAGTGTTCAACTCCGAGGCTGAAGAATTCGGCGGTTGCGGAATCAGAAACGAGGGTGAGCTCAAGGCTAAAAAGAAGAAAGACCACGAGCTCAACTATTCAATGGAAATCACAGTTCCGCCGCTTGCTGTTATGTATTTCAAGCTTAAAAAGAAGCTGGCTCTTCCCGTAAAGAAAAAGACTACGGCAAAGAAGGACGCCGCTCTTGCAAAGCTTAAAGCCGAAAAGGCAAAGAAATCGGCAAAGGCTGCTCCGAAAAAGGAAGATAAGGCAGAAAAAGTAAAGGCTGAAGCAAAGTCTGCAAAGGCAGAAGCAACCGCTGAAAAGGTTGAAAAGAAAGCCGAACCCGCTCCCGAAAAGCCCGTTAAAAAGGCAGTAAAAGCAGTTAAGGAGGAAACTCCTGCTCCTGCTGAGGTTGAGAAAAAAGCTGAAAAAACAGAAAAAGCAGTTAAGACTGAAAAAGTCGAGAAAACCGAAACTGCCGTAAAAGCTGAAAAGCCTGCCGAAAAGAAAACAACAGCTAAAAAATAATCAAAATATTACAAATTATTTGTGCCGACGGATTTTTCTGTCGGCATTTTTGTTTGCCCGAAAACTCATTACATACAAAATTTTTGTAAAGTCTATTGTTATTGTGACCGTATTTGTGGTATAATCATTTAAATACGGAATGCCGAAAATTGCCGTTTGAACGGCACAAAATTGTCGGCTGATTTTAATTTTGATTATTACGGAGAATTTTATATGAAAATCGACAACAAAAAGGCAAGAATAATTCTTGCGGTTATTATTGCGGTGAGCCTTGTCATAAGCACGGTTTATATGTTTGCAAAACAGGGCTTTCACGAGGACGAGCTTCTGACCTATAACCTTGCAAATTCCTCAAAACAGCTTAATGTTGACGGAGGTTGGAACAGTCCCGAGGATTTCAACGAGTATCTTGCCGTGTCGCCCGATGACAGATTCGACTATGCTCAGGTATATGAAAATCAGATTATAGATGCGTCGCATCCGCCTCTCTATTACGCACTTGTTCACACGGTCTGTTCGTTCTTTCCGGGCGTGTTCTCAAAATGGCTTGCCTATTCAATAAATGTGCTTGCCATGGCAGGCATTTTGATTATGCTTTATAAAATCGGACGGAAAATCACGGGCAACAATCTTTATGCCTTGATCGGTGTTGGGGCATATGCTCTGAGTATTGCGTGTATTACCACGACGATTTACCTGAGAATGTACGCAACGCTTACCTTCTGGGTGCTTGCGTTCGTTTATATGAGCATAAAGCTCTATGAAAAAAAGAACACCGTCGGCATAAAGGACTGCATTCTGCTTGCAGTTACAGTGCTTTGCGGTGTGCTTACCCAGTATTATTTCATCCTCTTTGCAGGACTTACGGGACTTGTTTTCCTTGTGCTCAAAATCAAGGAAAAGTGCGGTAAAGACCTTATTAAGTACATTATTGCGGCTGTTGTCGGTGCAGGACTTGCACTCTGCATTTATCCGTACATAATCTCGAATGTACTCGGCGGCAACCGTGGACTCAGTTCGCTTGATATGTCGGCGCTTGATATGATTACGGTTGTGACCTATGTTTTCTACAAGCTTTGCACCTATGTTCAGATTCTTGCAAAGGATATGTTTATCAATCAGGTTTGGCTGCTCGGACTTTGTACAGCCGCAGTTATCGGATTCGGAATTTATTTCCGTTTTGTGAAAAAGGTAAAAATCCCTAAAAAGGCGATGTTTGCCGTAGTTCCGGCAGTTTGCTATTTCATCGGCATTTCGCTTGTTTCACCGTTTAACAGCGACCGCTATGTTATGGCGTCACTTCCGCTGATTGCGATGCTTTTTGCATTCTCGTTCATCAGAATTTTCACACTTTTCAAAAATCAGAAGATACGCCTTGCCGTGCCTGTATGCATTTTGCTTGCGTCAGTCACAGCGTTTGTTACGGTTAAGCCCTATTACACATACGGCAAAACAAATCTCTATGAGCCAAAGACAGACAACTGCATTTTTGTCGGAACTGCAATGCTTGAATGGAACAAGTGTATTGACAAGTTTATGAACTACGATAGCACAATGATTGTTCAGAGTTCAAAGTTCTCTCCGACTCTCGGTGATGAGCTTGAAGAATTTGCCGAAAAACGAGGAGTTATCACCAACGGAAAGGTTTCTTCGCTAGCCGAGGCATTTATGTTTAACGGCGACACAAATAAGCAGGAAACCGATAGCATGGAAAAACTCAAAACGGACAAAAAGCTTGCGTCACTTGACGAGGTAACGGTTTATGTTTCCCGCCTTGCAGACAAAGATGATGTGCTTAAATACATAACGGAAAACACAAAATTTAAGAATTATGAGCTTATTCAGGCTGATTACAGCTTTGAAGATTTCTACAACTGGTACGACTATTTTGTTGAAACCGAGTCGTATTGCAATGTTTATCGTTTTTATTAACAGAGGTGTTTAAAATGAATTCGGATAAAATCGATCGCAAAAATTCTATCGGTGTAGCATTTTCGGGCGGTGGACTTCAAGGTATTGCTCACATCGGTGCTGTTCAGGCTCTTTATGAACTCGGAATCCATCCACAGTATGTTTCGGGTACAAGCTCGGGTGCGGCAATGGCGGCAATCGTTGCAATGGGCTGTGATTCCGATGAAATGAAAAGAGTTGCAAAAAAGCATTGGAAAACTCTTGCCGAAATCGACAACGGCCTTATTTTCAAATCTCTTGCACAGCTTATTCTAAATAAAAAGATTCAGAAAGACGGCATCAAGTCGGGTGAACTGATTGAAGATGTTATCCGTGACATTATGAATGAAAAAGGAATAACAGGCTTTGAAAATCTTCCGATTAACCTTTCAATCTGTACGGTTGACACGCTTACAACCGATGAATGTATTTTTACAACCAAGGAAGAAAATCTTGAAAACGAGCATATTCACTACATAACAGGCGCTCCGCTTGAAACTGCTGTTCGTGCAAGTATGTCGTTCCCTGCAATTTACACAACCTGTCCTTATGACAAGTACAACTTTATTGACGGCGGTTCAAAGGACAATTTGCCCGTAAAAATTCTGCGTGATATGGGCGTCGGCAAGGTTCTTGCAATCGGCTTTGATATTATGACCTACAATCCCGACGCAGGCCTTGGCGGTCTTATTAAGGTTATTTGGCGTGCGCTTGATGTTTATTCAATTGACGGCACAAGAGAGTCAAAGAAAATGGCTGACCTTGCAATTGATATCAAGAACGAAAACACACAGCTTTTCTCAATGGACAGCGTTGACGAAACCATTCAGGAGGGCTACGATGCGATTATGGCTCACAAGGACGAAATTTTAAAGGTTTTCGGTGAGCAAAACAGTGCGGAATAATTAAGATTAAAGAGGACTTCTTTTTTGAGAAGTCCTTTTGATGTAGATGAAACGAGGATTTTATGTTAAAAATTTTGAATAAAACCCGAAAGGTATCGGGCAAAATGTCCGTACCGAAACAAATTATGACAACATTCTTTGCTCTGCTTTTTGGCGGTGGCATGGGAATTGTCGCAAAGTTTCTTGATTTGAACAGACTGCCGAGCTTTCTCGATTGGCTTGATTTGTCAAACTTTTTGGGCAGAACAGCACCGTGGATTTTTATTGCCGTGTGCCTTGCCGTATTCAGCAAATCCCCCTTAAAAGCAGGAATTAATGTTTTTGCGTTTTTTGTGGGAATGTTAATAGGGTACTATGTGTGGACAAGTGTTTTTGCAGGCTTTTATCCCGATATTCTGTACCTTATGAGGTGGCTGATTCTTGCTGTTGTATCGCCGTTTTTGGCATTTCTGATTTGGTATGCAAGGGGACGGGGTGCGCTTGCAATCGGAATTTCTTCCGTACTCATAGCAATATTCTGTTGCTTTGCATTTAATCTCAACTTTGCCGATTTCAGAATTCTGTACTTCACCGAATTTATACTTTGGCTTGCAAGCATCGGAATTTTGTTCAAGGATGTAAAACAGAGTGCATTTTCTCTGCTGATTTCAATTCCCGTTGCCCTTTCGCTTGAATACACGGGACTTCTCGGAATTATCGGCATTGGTTGATATTTTTAAATCTCTGTTGTATAATCTAAGTGCAGATTATTTGCATCTCTAAAGTGATGTAAATAATCATAGAAATTCAAAATGTGAAAAATGTAAAAAATTTGCAGGAGGGTGATTTTTGTGGATATCAGCGTTGGCGACAGAGTTGAGATGAAAAAACAGCACCCATGCGGTTGCAAAACCTTTGAAATTCTGCGTGTGGGAATGGATTTTAAGATAAAATGCGAAAAATGCGGCAGAGAGGTTATGGCGCCCCGTGCAAAGATTGAAAAAAATATTAAAAAAATTTTGACGGAGTAAGATATATATGTTTGAAAAAATCGAAATATTTGACAAAAGGTACTCCGAGCTTTCCGAAAGGCTCTACCAGCCGTCAGTAGCGGGCAATCCCGAGGAATATCAGAAAATTATGAAGGAAATCAAGTCGATTGAGGAAATCGTTTTGACCTACCGTAAATACAAAGAGGCTGTTCAGACCGAAAAAGACAGCCTTGAAATTCTTGAGGAAACAAGCGACAAAGAGCTTAAAGAGCTTGCTCAGATTGAGCTTGACGAGGCTAAGGATAATATCAAAAATCTTGCGGAAGATTTGAAAATTCTGCTTTTGCCGAAAGATCCGAACGATGAACGAAATGTTATTGTTGAAATCCGTGGCGGTGCAGGCGGTGAGGAATCGGCTCTGTTCAGTGCGGTTCTGTTCAGAATGTACTCGATGTATGCCGAAAAGAAGGGCTTCAAAATCGAGATTATCAATGCCAATGAAACCGAAATCGGCGGTTACAAGGAAATTTCCTTTATGATTGAGGGCGAGGGTGCATACTCACGCTTTAAGTACGAAAGCGGTGTTCACCGTGTTCAGCGAGTACCCGAAACCGAAAGTCAGGGCAGAGTTCACACATCGACAACAACCGTTGCGGTTTTGCCGGAGGCAGAAGATGTTGAGCTTGAAATTGATCCGAATGACCTCAAAATTGACACCTTCCGTTCAAGCGGCGCAGGCGGTCAGCATATCAACAAAACAAGTTCTGCAATCCGAATCACTCACTTGCCCACAGGTATGGTAGTTGAGTGTCAGGATGAGAGAAGTCAGTACAAGAACAAGGACAAGGCTCTTAAAGTTCTCAAAAGCCGACTTCTCAAGGACAAACAGGACAAACAGGCGAGTGAAATTGCCGAAAACAGAAAAATGCAGGTAGGTACGGGCGACCGCAGTGAGCGAATCCGCACATATAACTATCCGCAGGGCAGAGTAACCGACCACAGAATCGGTCTTACTCTCTACAAGCTTGAAGAAATTCTCAACGGCAGCCTTGACGAAGTGATTGATGCACTTGTTGCCGCTGACAGAGCCGAAAAGCTCAAAGAAAGTATGGAAAAATAATCCGGTGATAATTGTGAAAACATTGTTGTTAAAAAATATTGAGGAAGATATAAAAACCGCCGCAGAGCTGCTTAAAAACGGCGGTGTTGTAGGAATTCCGACCGAAACAGTTTACGGACTTGCGGCTGACGCACTCAACCCCGAGGCTGTAAAGAAGATTTTTAAAGCAAAGGGCAGACCCGGGGATAATCCGCTGATTGTCCACATCTGCGATTTTTTCGATATTGAAAGACTTAACCTTGTGACGAAAATCCCCGACACGGCAAAAAAACTTGCCGATGCGTTCTGGCCCGGACCGCTCACAATGATTATGAAGAAGTCGGATGTTATTCCGAATGAAGTTTCGGCAGGACTTGACACGGTTGCAATCCGTTTTCCGAGCCACAAAACCGCACAGGCGATTATCCGTGAATCGGGTACGGTTCTTGCCGCACCTTCGGCAAATATTTCTGGCTCACCCAGTCCGACAACCGCACAGCATGTTATGAATGATATGGACGGCAAAATTGACGCTGTTCTTGACGGCGGTGCGAGTGAAGTGGGTCTTGAAAGCACGGTAGTCACTCTTGCGGGAGATGTTCCGAGGGTACTTCGCCCGGGCGGAATTACGGTTGAAATGCTTGAAAGTGTCCTCGGCAATGTTGAAGTTGATGATGCGGTTTTGCACAAACTTGCAGACAATGTAAAGGTTGCAAGCCCCGGTATGAAGTACAAGCACTATGCGCCAAGGGCGAGAGTAATACTTCTTAATTGCAACGATGAGCAATATATTGATTATGTAAACAAAAAGGCGGCTGAAGGAGTTGCGGCACTCTGTTGCGACGAGGATATTCCGCTTTTGAAAACTCCCGTTTTCTCTCTCGGAAAACGAAACGACTATACAAGACAGGCTCACACGCTTTTTGACGAGCTTCGCAGAATTGATGAGGACGACAGCGTTAAGGTTGTATATTCAAGACTGCCAAAAACGAACGGCGTCGGAATGGCTGTTTACAACCGACTTATAAGAGCGGCAGGCTTTGAGGTGATTGACCTTGAACAGAATTAAAATTGTCGGTCTTACGGGACAGAGCGGTGCGGGAAAAAGCACGGTTTCGGCATATTTTGCCAAAAACGGAATGTGTGTTATAAATGCTGACGAGATTGTAAAAAATCTTTACACTCCCGATTCCGTATGTTTAAAGGCTGTTTCGGGTGTTTTCGGTCAGGATATTATCCTTTCTGACGGCAACATTGACAGACCGTTGCTTGCCAAAAGGGCATTTTCAAGCAAAGAAAACACACATTTGCTCAATTCAATTGTTCATCCATTTGTTACATATGAATTTATGCAGATGGCGAAACAGGCTCAGACAGACGGCAAAAGCGTTGTGATTTATGACGCTCCTCAGCTTTTTGAAAGCGGTGCCGATGTGTTTTGCGACCTTATTGTAAGCGTTACCGCAAAAAAGGAAATAAGGCTTGAGCGAATCTGCAAAAGGGATAACATTGACATTTCCCGTGCAGAGCTAAGAATGTCTGCACAGCTTGACGAGGAATTTTTCAGAAGTCACAGCGACATTGTTATTGAAAACAATTTTTCTATAGAGCAAGTCGAGCTTGCCGCACAAAAGGCGGCAGAGGCTATTAACAACCTGATGAGGTGATAGGATGCCCCAATCAAGGCGATATAAAAAGAAAAAAAGTGCAGGAAAGGCGATTTTGGCATGGATAATTGTGCTTGCAATTCTTGCGGCGGCAGTATTTGTGTTTGTTTCGGTCTTTTACGAGGACACAAAGAAAAAGCTTGATGAGATGAATTATCCACGCACCTACAGCACATATGTTGAAAAAGCCGCCAAGGATTATGACCTTGATCCTGCGTTGATATATGCCGTAATCCACACGGAAAGCGGCTTTGATCCGAAAGCCGAATCGGGAGTCGGAGCAAAGGGTGTTATGCAGATGATGCCATCGTCCTTTGAGTGGCTACAGGAGCAAAGAGGTTGTGCGGGACAGTACACCGAGGATGACCTGTTTGATCCCGAAATTTGTATTGATTACGGAAGTTATCTTTTAAAATATTTTTACGATTATTACGGCACGGAACGCTCGGCAATTGCCGCATATAATGCCGGCTTTGTCGTAAGCGACTGGCTTAACGATACTAATTACAGTTCGGACGGAAAAAATCTTGATTCCATTCCGTATCCCGAAACAAAGAATTATGTTGACAAGGTTGAAAGTGCCAAGGAAATGTATATAAAACTTTATTATTCACAATCTAATTAAGCGCAGAGATGTTCCGATGCCTTTGGCGGCGGATTTCAAAATAAAATGGTTTTGCCGTGTTTTACGGCACAGAAAGGACGGTTATTATGGCTGAAGAAAAGTCAAAGACAACTTTATTAAAGGAAAAAATTATGATGACCGAACCGAAGGGCGTTAAGGCTCTTTCGGAGGAAGAAATTAAAAAGGCAGACAGCTTTTGCGATGGTTACAAAAAGTTTCTTGATAACTCACCCGTTGAGCGTGAGGCTGTTCGCTATACTGTTGAGCTTGCCAAAAAAGCAGGTTTTGCAGAGTATGAACAGGACAAAGAATATAAGGCCGGCGACAGGCTTTATTATGTAAACCGTGACAAGGCTATTGCTCTTGCTGTAATCGGTAAAAACGGTGTTAAGAACGGTGCAAGGCTTGCAATCGCTCATATTGATTCCCCGAGAGTTGACCTCAAACCGAATCCTCTTTTTGAGGCAAACAATCTTGCTTTCTTTAAGACTCATTACTACGGCGGTCTTAAAAAATATCAGTGGACAACAATTCCGCTTTCACTTCACGGTTCGGTTGTAAAGCTTGACGGTACAAGAGTTGACATCTGCTGGGGCGATGATGAGAACGAAAGCTGTTTCTGCATTACAGACCTTCTTCCGCACCTTGCAAGGGAGCAGGCGTCAAAGCCAATGGCAAAGGCAATTGAGGGTGAAAACCTCAATGTTATCCTCGGCTCTCGTCCGTATGATGCAGACAGCGACGAAAAAGACCTTGTAAAGCTCAATGTAATGGCTGTACTCAATGAGAAGTACGGTATCTGTGAGGGTGATTTCCTTTCGGCTGAGCTCTGCCTTATCCCGTCTTTTAAGTCAAGAGATATCGGTTTTGACAGAAGCATGATCGGCGGTTACGGTCACGATGATAAGGTTTGTGCTTATCCGGCTGTTATGGCGGCTCTTGATGTTGAAATGCCCGAGCAGACTTGTATCACATATCTTACAGACAAAGAAGAAACAGGCAGTGACGGCAACACAGGTATGCAGAGCGACTTTCTCCGTTTCTTCATCTATGACCTTGCAAAGCAGGACGGTGTTGACGGCTACCGTGTCCTTTCAAAAAGTACCTGTCTTTCTGCCGATGTAAATGCCGCATTTGATCCGACTTATGCGTCTGCATATGAGGCTAACAACTGCTCATACATTAACAATGGTGTAATTATTTCAAAATACACAGGTCACGGCGGAAAGTATGACACATCAGATGCGTCTGCCGAATATATGGGAAAAATCAGAGCTATGCTTGAGAACAACGATATTCTCTGGCAGGTCGGTGAGCTCGGCAAGGTTGACGGCGGCGGCGGCGGAACAATCGCAAAGTATGTTGCCAATATGAATGTCGATGTTGTTGATCTCGGCGTTCCCGTGCTCTCAATGCATGCTCCGTTTGAGATTGTTTCCAAGACAGATGTTTATATGGCATACAGAGCATTCTTCACTTTTTTTGATACAAAAGATTAATTTCGGAAAAAATACAAAAAACACTTGATTTTTGCACCAAGTTGTGATATCATACTACTTGCGGCTGATAAAAGGCCGCATATGCGCCGGTAGCTCAGCTGGATAGAGTGTCTGACTACGAATCAGAAGGTCGGGAGTTCGAGTCTCTTCCGGCGCGCCAAGAAAAACGCACTTGTGTAAACAAGTGCGTTTTTCAGTTATATTCGCCTGTCGGCGAGTGATATTGCCGTGCAGTGATATTCGGTCATACCGAGTGATATTGCCTGCGGCAGTTTTAAAGCGAATATAATATCACCGAGAGCGAAAGCGAGCGATAACACATTTATATC
The DNA here is from genome assembly GCF_040095935.1 of Ruminococcoides intestinale. Taxonomy (NCBI): domain Bacteria; kingdom Bacillati; phylum Bacillota; class Clostridia; order Eubacteriales; family Oscillospiraceae; genus Ruminococcoides; species Ruminococcoides intestinale. Next base: position 197,858 of record NZ_JBBMFQ010000003.1, read on the forward strand.
ACGCCGAGTTAAACGAGGCATATCACCGATAACTTTACAGACATTCGGCTTTGTGATATATTGTATTTTGGGTGATGATTGTGTCTGAAAGTATTTTACGGAATAAATCAAAAGAATTTGCAAAACAGATTGTATATATGTGTCGTGATATCAAAGCAAATGCAAGAGAATCGGTTTTAACTAATCAACTTTTGCGTTCGGGAACAAGTATAGGTGCAAATATTCACGAAGCACAATATGCGCAGGGTAAAAAGGATTTTATCTCCAAGTTGGAAATAGCACAAAAAGAGTGCTTTGAAACTGAATATTGGCTGGAACTTCTTTTTGAAACAGGATATATATCCGAAACCGTATATAAGCCATTGCAAAATCAGTGCGGCACAATCAGGAGAATGCTGATTTCATCGATCAATACAGTAAAGAAAAACGATAAATGAAACATATAAACAGTCTAACGCCGTAAGCGTTTCTGATGATTAAGTTTATCTAATCCTTTACACCTTAAAACTCAGACCTCATCCTTGTACAATAAACACTATCTATTAAAGAATGTTAGTTAAATTTTGTGCAAAGTATGCATAAAATAAAAATTATTGTGTACAATGGCTTAAAAAAATAGATTATAAAGGCTATTTTCAGCATTTCTACTCTTTGAATTTGGAGCAATTTGTGATAGAATGTACATAAAGTGGTTACAAATAGGTAACAATCACTTTGAATTCAAAAAAAGGAGTGTTTCTTTGCGAAATGTTTTAAAAAGTGTTTTTAGCAAAAAGGTTTCTGCGGCAGTTCTCACGGCTGTAATGCTGTTTGTGTCGGTTTTCTCAATGTCGATGATTGCGAGTGCGGCATCGTTCTCACCGAGACTGTCTGCCCCGAGTTTAAGTAACAAATATTATTACAGTGATTTAAATGCTTTTTATAAGTACGGTTACGGTATGCCGAACTGTACAGCATATGCCTACGGCAGAGCTTATGAGATTCTCGGTTCTGAGCCAAAGCTTTCATGGAACAATGCCGAGCAGTGGTACGATTACAACAAGTCTAACGGCTACTACAAGTACGGTCAGACTCCAAAGGTCGGCGCAATTGCCTGCTGGTCATATAACGGTGGCGGCGGTCATGTTGCTGTTGTAGAAAAGGTTGAAAACGGTCAGATTACATTTTCTAACTCTGCATGGAGCGGTAAGAGATTCTACCTTTCCTATGCAAGCACATCCGACAAGAATGCCGGCGGTAACAGCTGGTGGAATTTTCAGGGCTACATTTACCTTGGCGATTTCAGCGGCAGTACAAGCACTACTCAGGCTACAACCAAAAAGGTAACTTATACAACAGGTACATATAAAACAGATGTTGACGATTATCTCAACATGAGAAGCGGTGCGGGTACAAGCTATTCATATGTAACATCTGTTCCGGGCAATGTTACTCTTAATGTAACAAAGGTTTCAACAGCCGGCGGTTACACATGGGGTTACACCTCGTACAACGGCAAGACAGGTTGGGTTGCTCTTGATTTCTGTGCTTTTGTTTCTTCATCAACGGTACAGCCAACAACAGCAAAACCTACTGTACAGCCTACCACAGCCAAAGCCACGGTTCAGCCGACTACTGCAAAGGCAACTGTTCAGCCGACAACAGCCAAGGCTACACAGCCTGCAACAACTGTTCCTGCTGCAACAGTACAGCCTACTACGGTACAGGCAACAACAGCTCCTGTAACTACACAGCCGAGCAATGACAACAACAATGATACTCCGTATATGATCGGCGATGTAAACCTTGACGGTCATGTCAATGTTCTTGACGCAACTGAAATCAGCAAGTACATTGTTTCAATTTCAACACTTTCTGATGTTCAGAGAGAACTTGCGGATTACAACCATGACGGTGAAATTAATGTCGTGGATGCCACAGAAATCCAGAAACTTGTTGTCGGTAATAACTGATAACAACAAAACAAAATCAAAACACGCTTTGCATTTTGCAGAGCGTGTTTTTTGTTTGGAACTTTTATAACAAAGAGGGGTATGCGAGGATGCATACCCTTTTTGAGTTTAATAAGTTTAATATTTAAGCATTATGTCAACGAAAAATTCACCGTTATTGTTGCCTGCATCAAAAATTCCGTCATAGACTTCGGTTATGCTCTTCATGGAGTGAAGTCCGATGCCCTTGCCCTGATGCTTTGTGGACGAATAAGTTTCGCCGTCCATTTTCAAGGGTTTGTCGTAGTTGTTTGTTGAAACAATGTACAAACAGTCACCTTTTATTTCGGAAGTCAGGTTAAAATATCTTTTGCCTTCTTCTACGGTACAGCAACCGTCAATTGCGTTTTCAAGTATGTTGCCGAAAATACTGCAGAGGTCAACATCAAGAATTCTCGATTTGTCTGGCAAATCAATCCGCCAGTTAATGTCAACATTGTTCTCAATCGCCTGTTGACGATAGTGATTGAACAAAGCATTGAGTGCGTCACTTTTGCAGATTCGCACAGGTGCTGTTACAGTAAGCGAATTTTCATACTGGGCAATGTAGTCTTTCAGCGCCGAAAGATTTCCTTCATCTGCAAGTCGGCTCATAACATGAACTGAATGTTTAAAATCATGCCTTGCTTTTGAGGTGTATTTTATGTACGACTGCAACGATTCTGTGTAACTTTTCTGAATTTCAAGAATGTTGTTTCGTTCTGTAAGCTTTGTTTTTTCAATAGTAGTCTTGCTGAAAATGTAGAATAATATGAATACTATAAGATACAATGCAAGCTCAAATATTGTAATGACGAATCCTTTTGCATAAACCTTTCCAACACGAATATTTGCGTAGGAAATCGGTATGATATAGATGTTTGACACCATAAGTGCAATGGGCAAAATTGAAAACAAATACCACACTTTGCCGATATTTATGTTGTCAATCATCCATGCATAGTATTTTGTAAGCGGAACAAGCGCTCCCATTGCCGCAACCGAAAGCCCCATTTGAATCAGGCTATATGAGGTGTTAACTCCTCGTGAGATTTCTTCCTGAAAAAATGAGTTGATAAAATATGCATACAGAGAAAAGAATAAAATCAAACAGCACACACTTATAAAAACAAACAAACAGCGTGCTGTTCCGGCCTTTGTAACGCTTTTAATAAGGAAGAAAAATATTACAAGGTCGGGGAAGAGAACAAAGTTTAAATTCTGAATGTCAAAAGCCGTCATCACAATTGACGAGAGAGAACCGAGTATGATAAATGAACATAAAAAGAGCGTTACTATCTTTGAAATCGGGTATTTTAATTGATTTTTTAACGGTAAAAGGCAGAATAAACTTAACGGTATTATTATGACAAAGCTGAAAAATGCCTGAAGAAATTTTATGAATGCGTCCATGTTCACCTCCGCTGGTTTTCTCTGATTTTTTTGAACATATATTCACGGATACTCTGTTCAATCCGAGTTTTTTCACGAATTTTAATCGGGAATCTTTCACCGTTGCCTGTAACACATACAGAGCCTTCAATGTCCTTTATGTAATCGGCATTCAGCACGATTCCCCTGTTTACGGGTATGAAACGGGTGTCATTGTCTGCAAGCTTGAGAAACTCTGCAATGGTCATTCGTGTGCGATATCTAAGTCCCGAAACAACACCTATGTTGATATAATGTGCATCGGATTCAACAGAAACAATTTCCTTAAGCGAAATCAGCGTGTTTCGACGGTCACACATAACTTCAATGTATTTTGAATTATCCGATACATATGACGAGGCATCATCAAGTACCTTGTAAATCTGCTCAGCTTTGTAGGGTTTTGTTATGTAATGAAAAGCGTGAACGGAAAATGCCTGCATCATAAAATCGGGGCTTGTTGTGACAAATACAATAAGAATATCACGGTCCTTTTCGCGAAGCTTTTCAGCCACGGCAATGCCGTTCATCTTCTCCATAAAAATATCTACAAAGGCTATTTTGTAGGTGTTTTCCTTGAATGAATTGAAAAAAGCTATTCCGTCAGGAAAACAATCAATCTGCACATTTTGCTTGTGTCCGCCAAAATATGCGTTGCAGATTGAGTAGAGAATGTCTGCCTGAGGCTTTTCGTCGTCAATAACTGCAATTTTCAAGATATCGCCTCCTTTGAAATAATTTAATTCGGAGCAATGATTAACTGCACTTAGATTATACCATAAATTTGAAAAATATTATATCCGATTGTCATATGTTTTTGCCAAAAGATTGATGTTTGTGCCAATTTGTTGAAATGTTGCATTAAATTGGCTATCATTGAGGTGATAAAAGCGAAACACGAAAATTGCGGTGTTTCCGTAAATCAAAATCGGAAAGTAAAAAATATCGGAAAGAGGTAATCAACTATGAAAAAAATCAAGAAGTTAGCTTTATTGCTTGCAATTTGTATGGTAGGTACAGTAGGTCTTGTAGGTTGCGGTAATGACGGTGACTCGTCAAGCAAAAACGAAAGTTCGGCATCACAGACTGCTGACGACAATGCAAACAGCGCAGATGACAGCGCTGCTGATTCAAAGGACGGCGATTCATCGGCAAGTGTTGTAGGTACTTGGACTGTAACAGCACTTGAAGGTGCGGACGGTACAGCCGTTTCAATTGATGACTACGCAACAGCAAACGGTGTTGACCCCGAAACTTTGAAATGTACATACACATTTGCAGATGACGGTACATTCTCAGGCGAAATGAGCGGTGTGACTGTTTCGGGCAATTACACATTTGAGGGTACAGATCTCGTTATGACAGTAGGCGAACAGCAGTTTAACTACACATATGACGCTGACAATGATATGCTCAAATACACAGATCCTAACACAGGCCTTTCAAGTTATTGCGAAAGACAGCAGTAATTGTAATCTAATCCCAATTTCCTAATACTACTACACAAAACAACCGCTCACCGAAAAGTGGGCGGTTGTTTGCTTTTTGATATGCGGTTGTCGTTCTGTTGGGCAGATATCATCCGCCTGTACTGATGAATTTTTATGTTTATACACATAGCTTTTTATACAATAAAAGCAGTGTATAATCTGTAGGGGAGAACCGTGTTCTCCCGCAAGTAATCGTACAATTTGTATGTTAAAACAAATTTTGTAAATGTTGCAAACCGGTAGGGCGTTCATTGGACGCCCGCCTTGATGAATGTTTATGTTTATATAATATGTTTTGATATAACATAAACTGTGTATTCAAATTTGCACGCATTGCGTGCAATCGTGTGCAATGCACACGAACGGGCGAACACGGTTGCAATGTTACGCTCGGACATAATATGTTTTTTGACATTACAAACTGTCTTCCCAACATTAATTTTCCATTTTCAATTTTCAATTTTACATTTAATTAAAGCTGTCTTCACTAACATAAAAAGTCGGCTCACCGTTAATTTACTTTATTTGTCGGAGTTCCGTTCAGAAAATTTTTGATGTTGTCCGAAACTATGCCCATAAGGCGTTCTCTGGTTTCAACGGGCGCCCATGCAATGTGGGGGGTGATGATGCAATTTTTTGCCCCCATAAGAATGCAGTCCTCAACCATAGGCTCAACCTTGAGGGTGTCGATTGCCGCACCGCCGAGGTGACCGCTTTCGAGTGCCTCAAGCAAATCTTCTTCAACCATAACACCGCCTCTTGCCGTGTTTACGAACAATGCACCCTGTTTCATTTTGGCAAAGGCATTTTTATCAAACATATTTTCCGACTGTGGATTTAGCGGACAATGAACGCTTACAATGTCGCTTGTTTCAAGAAGTTCGTCAAATGAAACATCTTTGATTCCGTCAATATTTTTCGGAGTTCTGCTCGATGCGATTACATTCATATCAAAAGCGCTTGCAATTTTTGCAACAGCCTTTCCGATGTTTCCGAGTCCGACAATGCCGAGTGTTTTGCCTGCAAGTTCATTCAGCGGATATACAAACGGTGAAAAAGTTTTGCTTCTTTTCCACTTGCCGTCCTGAACAAACCGATTATATTCCGCAGTGTGATTGAAATGTTCAAGAATGAGTGCAAATGTGTGCTGTGCAACCGCATTTGTTGAATATGAACCTGCGTTGCAGACGGTTATGCCGTTTTTGGTGCAGTAGTCAAGGTCAATGTTGTTGTAGCCTGTTGCAAAAAGTCCTATATATTTCAGATTTTTTGCAAGTCGCATTGTGTGCGAATCAAGCAGAGTTTTGTTGCACACAACGATATCTGCATCTGCAATTTTCTCCGCAACCTCTTCATATTTCAAAAGACCGAACGACTCAACCTCACCGAACCGATTAAGCACATCGGCATTTACAATATCGTCAAGAACAGTCTGTGCGTCTGTTAAAACTATTTTCATCTTATCACCTCGTTTTTTACTGACTATAGTATATACCGAAAAATTTTTCCTTGCAATCCAAATCGAAATTTTGTATAATATTCGTGCATAAATTGAAAGGAACGGTATGTTAATGTATAAAAATTATCTTTTTGATTTGGACGGAACTTTGCTTCCCATGGATATGGAAAAATTCGTAAAGCTGTATTTTTCATCGCTCTGCAAGCGTTGCACTCCTGTTATAAAAATCGAACCCGACGCCCTTATAAAGGCGATGTGGGCAGGCACTGACGCTATGACAAAGAACGATAACAGCCGTACAAACCGTGAAGTTTTCTGGGAAACAGCGGGCAAAGTCAGCGGTGCCGACCTTGAAAAGTTTGATGACCTTTTTACCGATTATTACGAAAACGAGTTTATCGTTCCGAAAGATGCTACAAGCTTTACTCCTTATGCAAAGAAAAGCATTGATTTCATAAAGAAAAACGGCGGCAGACTTATTGCCGCAACAAATCCGATTTTTCCGTTTGTTGCAACAAAACGCAGACTTGAATGGGCAGGAGTTTCTCCCGACGATTTTGAACTTGTTACAACATACGAAAACTTTGGTTGCTGCAAGCCGAATCTGAAATATTTTGAAGAAATCTGCAAAAAGCAGGATATCAAGCCCGAAGACAGCATTATGATCGGCAACGATGTTGACGAGGATTTGTGCAGCGCAAAACTCGGCTTTGATACATACCTTATTACCGACACAATTGTGAACAGAGATAATAAGGATTATTCAGACTACAAAAACGGCAGTTTTGAGGAATTTTACAAAGATTTTCTCAAAGGCGATTAAATATGATTATATTGTGCGGTCAGACGGCATTTTGCTTTGTCTGACCGCTTTTTCTGTGTGCATTTAATTTTACTTTTACAGAATACCTTTTAATGCCTTAAATGAAATAAAAAAATAGTCGAATGTGGTATTATGTGATGTGATACAGGTTATCAGACGGGATTTATTTTGTTTTATATCTTAATTAAGCAGGTGAATGAATTATGTCAGAAGTAATCAGAATTTTTGTTGAAAAAAAGGATGGCTTCAATGTTCTTGCAAAGCAGACGCTTTGGGACATCCGCCACAACCTCGGTATGAAGTCTGTCGAAGATCTTCGTTACATTGTGCGTTACGATCTTGAGGGACTTACTAAGGAAGAATATGACAAGGCGAAAACCATTGTTTTGTCAGAGCCTAATGCCGATGTAATCTATGAAGAAACTCTCCCCGTTGAGGACGGCTGGAAGGTATTCGCAATGGAGTATCTCCCCGGTCAGTACGATCAGCGCGGCGACTCTGCCGAGCAGTGCGTTCAGCTTCTTACTCAGGGTGAGCGTTGCAAGGTTCTTACAGCAAGAGTAATTGCTCTCAAGGGCAATATTACAGACGAAGAGCTTGTAAAGGTTGAGGAGTACCTCATCAACCCTGTTGAAAGCCGTCTTGCATCTCTTGAAAAGCCAAAGACTCTTGATATGGAAATTCCCGTTCCAGAAAATGTTAAGAGGGTAGAGGGCTTCAACGGCTGGAATGACGATGAGATGCAGAAGTATTACGATTCAATGGGCTTTGCAATGACACTTGCAGACCTCAAGTTCTGCCGTGATTACTTCAGAGATACAGAGCACCGTGATCCGTCGGTTACAGAACTTCGTGTAATTGACACATACTGGTCGGATCATTGCCGTCACACAACATTCCTCACAAGACTTGAAGAGATTGAGATTGAAAAGTCTGCTCTCGGCAAGGTTATCGAGGACGCACTCAGCGAGTATTATGCAACCCGTGACGAGGTTTACGGCAAGGATACAAAGAGAATCGTTTCACTTATGGATATGGCTCTCATCGGTATGAAGTCACTCAAGAAAAAGGGACTCATTCCCGACCTTGACGAAAGTGAAGAAATCAATGCCTGCTCAATTCAGGTTCCCGTTACTATAGATGGAAAAACAGAACAGTGGCTCGTTCAGTTCAAGAACGAAACTCACAACCACCCGACAGAAATCGAGCCTTTCGGCGGTGCCGCAACCTGTCTTGGCGGTGCAATCCGTGATCCGCTTTCAGGCCGTTCATATGTATATCAGGCTATGCGTGTTACAGGCTCGGGCGATCCGACAATTCCTTTCAAGGATACAATGCACGGCAAGCTCCCTTCACGCAAAATTACAACAGGTGCCGCTCAGGGTTACAGCTCATACGGTAACCAGATCGGTCTTGCAACAGGTCAGGTAACCGAGCTTTACGATCAGGGCTATGTTGCAAAGAGAATGGAAATCGGTGCTGTTATCGGCGCATCTCCAAAGGAAAATGTTATCCGTGAAACCCCTCTTCCCGATGATGTAATCGTACTTCTCGGCGGAAGAACAGGCCGTGACGGCTGCGGCGGTGCAACAGGTTCTTCAAAGGCTCACGATGAAAACTCAATCGAAACCTGCGGTGCAGAGGTTCAGAAGGGTAATCCTCCGACAGAAAGAAAAATTCAGCGTTTGTTCCGCAACCCCGAAACTGCAAAGCTCATCAAGAGATGTAATGACTTCGGTGCAGGCGGTGTTTGCGTTGCTATCGGTGAACTTGCCGACGGTCTTACGGTTGACCTCGACAAGGTAACAAAGAAATATGACGGCCTTGACGGTACGGAGCTTGCTATATCCGAAAGTCAGGAAAGAATGGCTGTTGTTCTCGATAAAAAAGATGTTGACAAGTTTATTTCACTTGCATCAAAAGAAAACCTTGAGGCTACAGCCGTTGCGGTTGTAACCGAAAGTCCTCGTCTTACAATGAACTGGAGAGGCGACACAATAGTTGACCTCAGCCGTGAGTTCCTCAACACAAACGGTGTTACTCAGGTTGCCAAGGCTTATATTGAGGCTCCGAAGTGGGAAGGCTGCTACCGTAAGGTTGCTCCCGCAAAGCTTAAAGATATGCCTGCTGACGAGGCATTCCTTGAAAATATGTCAAGACTTGAAGTTTGCTCACAGATTGGTCTTGCAGAAAGATTTGACGCATCAATCGGTGCGGCTACGGTAATTATGCCGTTCGGCGGTAAGAATCAGCTCACTCCTCAGGAGGCTATGGCTGCAAAGATTCCGCTTGAGAAGGGCGAAACAGACGATGCAACAGCAATGAGTTACGGCTATATTCCCGGTGTTTCACGCTGGAGTCCGTTCCACGGCTCGGCTTATGCAGTTGTTGAATCGCTTTCAAAGCTGCTTGCAATCGGCGCAAACCCGATGACAGCAAGACTTACATTCCAGGAATATTTTGAAAGACTTAAAGATGTTCCTTCCCGTTGGGGTAAACCTGCCGCAGCACTCCTCGGTGCTATGCAGGCTCAACTCAAGCTCGGACTTCCGTCAATCGGCGGTAAGGACAGTATGTCGGGTACATTTGAGGATATTGATGTTCCGCCTACACTCGTAAGTTTTGCCGTTGCAATGACAAAGGCATCAAAGACAATTTCAACAGAATTCAAGAACGCAGGTTCAAAGGTTATCTTTGTTCCCGTTCCCGAAAATAAAGAAACACTTATGCCTGTATGGGATAAGCTTATCGAAATGTACAACGCTGTTTATGCTCTCTGCGAGGATGGCAAGGTGCTTTCTGCATCGGTTGTTAAAGAGGGCGGTACTGCCGCAAGCGTATGTAAGGCTTGCTTCGGTAACGGCTTTGGCTTTAAGTTTGCAAACGAGCTCACAAATGACGAGCTTTTCGCTCCGCTTTCGGGTTCGCTTGTTATCGAACTTGCAGACGGTGCAGAGCTTTCAGACGATGTTCTTCACTATGACCTCGGTACTGTTACGAACGATGCAAAGATTACTGTAAACGGCAAGGAAATCGAACTTTCCGCACTCCTCGAAAAGTGGACTGCTCCGCTTGAAAAGGTATTCCCGACAAAGGCTGAAGTGCCTGAAATCGAAGTTGATGTTCCGCTTTACAGCGAGAGAAATACATCTTCACCTGCAATCAAGGTTGCAAAGCCTACTGTATTTATCCCTGTATTCCCGGGTACAAACTGCGAGGTTGATACGGCAAGAGCATTTGAAAAAGCAGGTGCAAATGTTGAAATGCTTATCGTCAAGAACCTTTCTTCAAACGATATCGAGGAAACAATTGACGAAATGGAAAAGCTCATTGCAAAGTCACAGATGATTATGCTTCCGGGCGGTTTCTCAGGTGGTGACGAGCCTGACGGTTCAGGTAAGTTCATTGCAACAACATTCCGCAACCCGAGAATTGCAGAGCAGGTTAACAACCTTCTCAAGAATCGTGACGGTCTTATGCTCGGTATCTGTAACGGATTCCAGGCTCTTATCAAGCTCGGACTTGTTCCTTACGGCGAAATCAGAGAGCTTAAAGCAAATGATCCGACGCTCACATTCAACACAATTGGCAGACATATTTCACATATGGCTTATACAAGAGTTACTTCCGTTAAGTCACCGTGGTTTGCAAATGTCAACGCAGGCGATGTGTTTGCTGTTCCCGTGTCACACGGTGAGGGCAGATTTATGGCTGATGTTGAAACTGTAAAAGAACTTGCAAAGAACGGTCAGATTGCAACACAGTATGTTGACCTTGCCGGCAACCCAAGCAGCGACATTGAGTTCAACCTCAACGGCTCTGTTTGTGCAATTGAGGGTATCACATCACCTGACGGCAGAGTTCTCGGTAAAATGGGACACAGCGAGAGAAAGGGCGAAAACCTTTACAAAAATGTTCCGTTCGCAAAAGACCAGCAGATTTTTGAAAGCGGTGTAAAATACTTTAAGTAATTTATAACCGAATATTTTATATAAAAACTAAGATGATGATGAATTAAGTGATAATGAAATCGGCTCAGACAGTGATGAAAAAGAGTCGATTTTTAAAAAAATATCAAAAATATCAGAAAATATAACAGGTTTATTTAACGGAATCGGCGATGTGATTTCTAATCCGACAAAAGCACGTGATGATTTATATGTGCTTGATTATGCGATGAATATGTTCAGTTACCACACCTATAATAAAGAGGGTATTTATAATCTGGCTCTTAAAGATAAAGTAAGCGGACTTGATAACATTAATACTGTCAAAAATTTAGGAAGTAAGACTTCATCGTCACTTGGCTGTACATATGCTGAGGCTTGGAAAAATGAAGACACAACATTTACCGACAATAAGACTTTGACTAATAATATGATAAACCTAGAAAATAACTATTCATTCGGAAATGAAATCGAGTATATATTGAATGGTAAAAATAATGAAGCGAATAAATCAGCAATATTTGCGAAGATTTTTATGATTAGATATGCGTTTGACCTTGGCCCCCAGTTTTCTTATCATTGGGATTTTAATACAGGATATGATTTAAATCAATTTGCTATTACTGTAAATACCGCATGTCCTTTTATACCTGCTGTACTTGTAAAAACTGTTGCTGTTCTCGCACTTACTGCTGCCGAAGCGGCATCTGACCTTAATGAGCTTAAGGCAGGTATGAAGGTTAAGCTTGTGAAAGGTAAAGATGATTTAAAATTTACCTTTAGTGTTGATTGTCTGACAAATCTCGTTAATAATACAGCAACCGCAGAATCGGGGACAGGAACACCTGCGTCCGAGCTTAATAGTCTATCTTATTTTCAGTACAGCGATTATCTTTCAATATTTTTATTTATTGATCTTATAAATACAAATAAGGAAAATGAGATTATGACAAGAATAGGAGATGTGATAGGTCGAAATGTTGGTGTGGCGAAAGGCTATTCAAACAGTGGCGATGAAATTTTCAAAATGTCTGAAGCAAACACCTATTATTGCCTCAAAACAAAAGTGCAGGTTCAACCTTTACTGCTTTCGTTACCGTTGCTTCAGGATGACAAGTTTAATAAATCCTCGTCTGTATCCTGGTGGACATGGGAATATTCTATTGTAAGAGGATATAATTAATAAGTGTTTGTGTATTTTAAACTTATATTTTTTAACTTATGTTTAATGTAAAATGTTTTAGGAGAGGAAATTATGAAAAAATCTAATAAAATAAAATCAATATTCTTAATATTAGCTATTATTACTACGGCGGTAGCTTATGGTGGCTGCGCTAATTCAACGGTAAGCAATTCCTCAGATAATATTGAAGTAACTTCAGTTGATTCGTCTTCTAAAGATAGTCCGGAAACAAAGCTGACAGAATCAAAGGACGAGGAATTTTCTTCAAATATCAGAGATGACGGAAATATGGATATAATTGCTTACGACGGTGAAGCCAACATTATAAACGTTCCCGATTCTGTTGACGGTAAACCGGTTATTGAAATAAGAGGATATTTTTTACGAGGTAGTGATAATGTTTTAGAAATTAATGTTCCCGACACTATAACAGAAATAAGTGAACAAGCATTTGCTCTTTGCGCAAATTTAGAAAAACTAACAATGGGCAACGATGTGCAGAAAATCGGACAATCTCTTTGTCTTGGTGATTCAAAACTAAAACAAGTTGTGCTTTCACAGTCGTTATCGGAAATTTCACATTACGCTTTTCAGAATTGTACTTCACTCGAAGAAATTACAATTCCCGACAGTGTTACAACAATAGGTTTTGCTTTCTCTGGATGCACAGCCCTTAAAGAAATACATATGACTGATTCCGTAACATTCATAGGCGTTCCGGAAGATAATGAAGAATGCAATGTTTTTGAAGATTCTGATAATTTAACAATTTATGCGCCTGCAGGCTCATATGCCGAACAGTATGCAAAGAATAATAATATTACCTTTGTTGCGGAATAGAAATATTTATTAAAACAAATTTTAAACGTTCGGTGGGTGAATGTAATGCCGAATAAAATAAAAAATGTTGTACTAAATGAACAAGGTGCTATTGTTGTCAAAACAACAATTTCCCTTACAGCATTTATGTTTTTAATAGTAACAATCCTGACTATTATTAATATATGTTATGCTCAAGCCAAAATCGGCGTTGCAGTCAATACAACATCTAAGGAAATTTCAGAATATTCTTATCTTTATAACCTTACTGGATTAAGAGAAAAACAAGGCGATTTGTATTCTGAGGGTGAAGATGCCAAAAAAACTATAGATGAAACTCTTGACGGTGTGGTTTCAGTCTTTAATTCGGTTGAAGGGATAAGTGACACAGCAACAGGTATTACTATTGATAATATAGGCGACTCATTTGAAGGTATCCAAGGAAATATAAATGATATAGATTCCAGTGTCGATTCAATTCAGTCAAACATTGATTCAATTGTGGTTTGCAAATGTCAACGCAGGCGATGTGTTTGCTGTTCCCGTGTCACACGGTGAGGGCAGATTTATGGCTGATTTTGAAACTGTAAAGGAACTTGCAAAGAACGGTCAGATTGCAACACAGTATGTTGACCTTGCCGGCAACCCAAGCAGCGACATTGAGTTCAACCTCAACGGTTCTGTTTGTGCAATTGAGGGTATCACATCACCTGACGGCAGAGTTCTCGGTAAAATGGGACACAGCGAGAGAAAGGGCGAAAACCTTTACAAAAATGTTCCTTTTGCAAAAGACCAGCAGATTTTTGAAAGCGGCGTAAAATACTTCAAGTAATTTATAACCGAATATTTTATATAAAAACTAAGGACATCCGTTTTTTGGATGTCCTTGTTGTTTGTGCGGTGTCAAATTATATCGGTTATCGGTGACTGTTAAACTTGCATTTCTGCTGTTTTTAACATATAATAATGTAAACGGGTTATTATTTAAAGTAGAGTGAAAGGAGTTATTTATGAAAAAAGTAGATTATCTTGTAACGGCTAAATGTGAAGCTTTGTATGAATACGCAAATTCTGTTATGGCAAAGTATGAAGATTATCTTGATTCGGAATCGGCTTTGGATTGCATAAAAAATATTTATGACGATTTGTGTGATTATAACACTAAAATTTTACTCTGCGACAGTATTGAACGATATGAGTTATTACTAAAAAATATAAAGGAATTTGATTCAATAATTAAACACGTTTCAGATTCTGTAATGTCGGGTGTTTGATTATGAACTATTCGGAAGCTGAATTCAATAAAGCATGTGCGAGAATAATTCACAGAATTTGTAAGTCAAAATCACCTGATTTAGCCAAATACATATTGGAATCTTCAATTAAATTTGCTTATGCAAAATCAAGAGTTGAGAAATTAAATAAATAACAAAAGCAGAGAATATCTATGTTGATGTTCTCTGCTTTTTAGTATATTTTTTGGGACGGCGACACGCAGACAATAGATGATTTACCGTAATCGGAAATGTTACGCTCGGGCATTTATAGCTTTGCATTTGTAAAACTGTCTGCACGAACGGGGTACGGCGACACGCCGTTAATAAATGCCTTGTACGGTGACTTCGCCTGAATTGATAAGTTTGGTGGTTTTGTCGGGAAGCTCTGCAATAAGCTCGCCGTCAGGGTTTACTCCCACAGCTTTTGCGGTAACGGACTTTCCGTCTTTGGTGAATGTTATATCTCTGCCGACTGTTGCGCAAAGGCTTGTGTATTCCTTTAATGCGACAGGGGAAAGCTTTAAATCGTTTTTGATGAATTCCTCTTCAATGTGGTTAAGAACACAGGCAAAAAATTTGTTCTTGTCAAAATGACCGCCTGTTGCAAGATAAATTGAAGTTGCCTTTTCTTTTATGTCATCGGGGAAATCCTGAGTATCGGCATTGATTCCGATGCCTGTAATTACATATTCTACGGCGTCAAATTCGGCGCTCATTTCGGTTAAAATACCGACAAGCTTTTTCTTGCCGATGATGATATCGTTCGGCCATTTTATACGGCAGTCAAGTCCCGTGAATTCTCTGATTGCCTTGCAGACTGCAAGACCTGCAAGAGGGGTGATTGACGATACCTCTGACGGGGCAATCTTTGGTCTTAACAAAAACGAAAAGGTGATGCTGTCATCCTTTTTTGCTTTCCAAACTCTGCCGAGTCTGCCCTTGCCCTGAGTTTGTTCTCTGGCAACGGCAACCGTGCCGTTTTCGCAACCGTCTGCACCCAGCTTTTTGAGGTAATCGTTTGTTGAACCAACCTCGTCAAGGACGATGAGATTTTTGCCGATTACGGAGGTTTTCAGGTATTTTTCGATTGCAGGCTCGTTGAGGTGTGGGGGATAGGTAACAAGGCGGTATCCACGGTTTGTTACAGAGTCAATCTTGTAGCCCTGTTCCTTGAGATTGTTAATCGCTTTCCACACTGCCTGTCTTGACACACCAAGCTGTTCGGAAATTTCACTGCCCGAAACATAGCCGTCTGTTTTTGTTAAAAGTTCAATAATTTTCTTTTGCATAACATCACCGATTTTAAAATTTAATGTAAAAAAATTACGGACGATTCTAAACAAAATCGCCCGTTTTTGAATGTTAATTATTTACTTTTGTTTGCCGCAACAATTTTCTTGACTGCAATGCTTACTGCCGAACCGACAACAAAGCAAGCAATGATTTCAAGAATGCAGTTGATTGAAAGAGCAGGGATAACCACGGCTGTGATTACATTAAGTCCCATAACTTCGATACTGCCGAAAAGGATTGCCATAAAGCCAAGGAAGAAGGCTGTGTTCATAACAGGGCAGAGTATAGTAGCGATAAGGTCGTTAAGATTGAACTTGCCTACAGTTTTACCTTCAAATACCTTGCCCAGACCTTTTGCGATAAGTCCTGTGAACCAACCCATAAGAGCTCGTGCAACAACACAAATTATAAAGGTGTAGAACCAGTTGATTGAAAGCATTGCCGTGCCGAATGCGTCCATACCAAAGCATTGTACAAAGCTTGTGATACCAAAGAGTGTGCCGAGAATCAATCCTGCTGTAGGACCGAGAACGGTTGCACCGATTGCAATCGGAATGCAAAGGAATGAAATGGAAAGCGCACCGATCTTCAGATATCCGAGCGGTGTGAGCGCCATTACAAGCGTCAATGCGATAAGCACTGCAAGAATAACCATTCTTTGCACCTTTGAAAAGTTTCCTGTCTTATTCATAAAAAATTCCTCCTGCTGTTTCCCTGCTCATTTTCCGCAGGTGAAACGCAAATAATATTTACAAGGGGAGAACCCCGTTGCATCAAATTAATAATTCAAAAACAAGTTGTATATTAAATTGTCTTTATTTTTTATTTCTCTCGTAAATAATTTTGAGTCCGTCAAGAATAATATTCTCATCAAAGATAATATCGTGACGGCAGTTTTTGATTGCAAGCGGAGCAAGACCGCCTGTGGCAATAACCTTGCATTCTGCCTTGCATTCCTCGGTAAACATATCAACCATTCCGTCAAGCATACAGGCTGTTCCGAACATAATTCCCGAACGAATGCAGTCGGATGTGTTTGATGAAATTACCTTCTTTGGAGCTTTCATATCAACCGATGAAAGCAATGCGCCGTGATTTGTGAGTGCGTCAAGCGAAATTCCCATACCGGGGGCAATTGCACCGCCGTGATACGCGTTGCTTGCGTCAACATAGACAATTGCGGTTGCAGTTCCCATAAAAATCATAATGAGAGGACCGCCGTATTTTTCACACGCTCCCACACAGCCCGCAACGATATCTGCACCCAAGGTTTCGGGATGTTCTATCTTGATGTCAAGACCTGTCTTAAGTCCCGGACCTATGAGCAGACTTTTTTTGCCTGTAACGGTCATAATCGCACTTCTGAGGTTATATGTAAATTTCGGAACAACAGAGCTTATAATAGCGCCGTCAATGTTTTTTGCGTCGATGTTGTAAATCTGCAAAAAAGTGTAAAGTTCAACTGCAAGCTCGTCGCTTGTTTTGTTTTCATCGGTTGAAAAACGGAGTTTGAATTTTAAATTATCTCCGTCAAAAATGCCGAGCTTGACATTGGTGTTTCCGACATCGGCCGCAAGCAGCATTGCTGTTCCCTCCAAACGGTTTTTATAAATATGCTTTTACAAAAGTTTAGAATTAATCGTATTTTACTTTGCTTATTATATCATAAAAAATTATTTCTTCAAGGGCGAATTTAAGGAATTTATCCGATTTTTGGAAAATCCTAAAAAATTGTTGAAATTTGCGTTGGATTGTGTATAATTAAAATAGGTGTGTATAACACGGTCATGTATTACGCAAAATTCTGAAAGGAATGGTTTATTAAATGGACAGTTCAGAAATCAAGCAGCTCCGAATTCTTGCCGCAAGGTCAAGAATGGGCGCAATTCTCGGCACTTACCACGCCAAATCAGGTCATCCCGGCGGATCGCTTTCGGCAGCAGATATTTTCACATATCTCTACTTTAAGGAAATGAATGTTGATCCTAAAAATCCCGATATGCAGGACAGAGATCGTTTTGTTCTTTCAAAAGGTCACTGCTGTCCGGCTCTTTATGCAACACTTGCACTCAAGGGCTTTTTTGAATGGGACGAGCTTACAAAGCTCCGTCATGTAGGCGCTATGCTTCAGGGACATCCCGATATGAAGGGTACTCCGGGTATTGATAT
Source organism: Ruminococcoides intestinale (assembly GCF_040095935.1). NCBI lineage: Bacteria > Bacillati > Bacillota > Clostridia > Eubacteriales > Oscillospiraceae > Ruminococcoides > Ruminococcoides intestinale. The sequence goes on from NZ_JBBMFQ010000003.1 coordinate 215,719, forward strand.
GAGTACAGGTTCACTCGGTCAGGGCATTTCGGCTGCCTGCGGTATGGCACTTGCGGCTAAGCTTGATAACAAGAGCTATCGCACATATACAGTTCTCGGTGACGGTGAAGTTGAAGAAGGTCAGGTTTGGGAGGCTGCAATGTTTGCCGCTCACAACAAGCTTGACAATCTCGTTGTAATTGTTGACCAGAACGGACTTCAGATTGACGGTACTGTTGAAGAGGTTGCAGGCATTGAGCCTCTTGATAAAAAGTTTGAAAGCTTTGGCTTTGAAGTAATCAAAATTGACGGTCACGACTTCAATCAGATTGAATCGGCTCTCGAAAAGGCTAAGACAGTAAAGGGCAAGCCTACTGCAATTCTTGCCAAGACAATCAAGGGCAAGGGCGTTTCATTTATGGAAAATCAGGTTGGCTGGCACGGCACTGCTCCCAACAAGGAACAGTATGAACAGGCTACTGCCGAGCTTCAGGCTGAAATTGACAGATTGGAGGGCAACTGCTGATGGCACAGGTAATTAAAAAGGCTACAAGAGAAAGCTTTGGCATGGCTCTTTGTGAGCTTGCAAAGACAAATAAGGACATTATTGTTTTTGATGCAGACCTCGCAGCTGCTACAAAGACAGGAATTTTTAAAAAAGAGTTTCCCGAAAGATTTTTTGACTGCGGTATTGCCGAGGGCAATATGGTAGGCGTTGCGGCAGGTATGGCAGCGGCAGGCAAAATTCCGGTTGCCGCATCATTTGCAATGTTTGCAACAGGCAGAGCATTTGAGCAGATTCGCAACTCGGTTGCTTACCCTCATCTTAATGTTAAAATTGCCGGCAGCCACGCAGGTATTTCAACAGGTGAAGACGGTGCTACTCATCAGTGTCTTGAAGATATCGGTATTATGCGTACAATTCCGGGTATGGTTGTCCTTAACCCTGCCGATCACTACGAAATGATGGCCGCTACAAAGGCTGCAATTGAGTACAACGGTCCTGTTTATATCCGTCTCGGCAGACTTGCTGTTGACAGTTTTAATGATCCCGATACCTATACATTTGAGCTCGGCAAGGGTATTACTCTCCATGAGGGCAACGATGTGGCTGTTATTGCAACAGGACTTGTTGTAAACGAGGCTTTAAAGGCTGTTAAGGAACTTGAGGCTGAGGGCATCAACGCTCGTCTTATTAACATTCACACAATAAAGCCTATCGACAGAGATATCATCATTAAGGCTGCAAAGGAAACAGGCAGAATCATCACCGTTGAGGAACACAATGTTATCGGCGGTCTCGGTGACGCTGTTTGTGATGTTGTAAGCGCAGAGTGTCCTGTTAAGGTTACAAAGATCGGTGTGAACGATCGTTTCGGTTACAGCGGTCCGGCTCTTGAGCTTCTTGACAAGTTCGGTCTGACACAGCCGCACCTTGCAAAGGTTGTCAGAGATGTTGTTAAAGAGGACAAATAATTTCTGAATTAATTTAATAATTGCAAAATATTAACGGTCGGTTTGTTCAAGCCGACCGTTTTTTGTATGTACCGTTCAATTTAATAAAAAGCAAAGGGCGGATATCGCAAAAAACGGCAGCCGCCCTTTTTATATTAAAACATCCTCAGCAATAAGCCGAATGGGGCTTTAGTCAGCGTGCTTTATCAGCAGCCGCAGCCACAGCTGTTGTTGTCACAACCACAGCCGCCGTTGTTTCCGCCGCAACAGCAGAGAACGATGATAAGAAGAATAATCCATGAGCAGCAACCGTTGCCGTTACCAAAGTTACACATACGCTTACCTCCTTTCGTTTACACTACATATTATTGCAAAAGGAGAAATGTGTGACATCAAAAAATGACGGCTGCGAAAATATTCGTAACCGTCATCAATTGTAATGATTTAATTAAACATTGAATCTGAAAAGAACGACATCGCCGTCTTTCATAACATAGTCCTTGCCTTCACTGCGGACAAGACCTTTTTCTTTTGCGGCTGTCATACTTCCGCAGGCGATAAGGTCGTCATATGCGATAACCTCGGCTCTGATAAATCCACGCTCAAAATCCGAGTGAATTTTGCCTGCTGCCTGAGGTGCTTTTGTTCCTTTTTTGATTGTCCATGCACGAACCTCCTGTTTGCCGGCTGTAAGGTAGGAGATAAGTCCGAGAAGTGCATAGCATTCCTTGATAAGTCTGTCAAGACCGCTTTCCTCAAGTCCCATATCGGCAAGGAACATTTCCTTTTCTTCCTTGTCCATTTCAACGATTTCTTCCTCAATCTGAGCACAGATTGGAAGAACGCCGGCGTGTTCCTCGGCGGCAATCTTCTGAACAGCCTTGTAGCCCTCGTTTGAGTCGATGCCGTTTGAGAAATCCTCGTCGCTCATATTTGCGGCATAGATAACAGGCTTGTTTGTGAGAAGCGCAACCTCTGAAAGAATTGCTTTTTCGTCATCGTCACATTCAACACTTCTTGCAGGCTTGCCCTCGTTGAGTGCGGCAAGAACTCTTTCAAAAAGGTCGATGTCTTTCTGATACTTTTTATCGCCCTTGAGCATTTTCTTTGTCTTGTCAATTCTGCGTTCGAGCATTTCAACATCGGAGAGAATAAGCTCAAGATTAATTGTTTCAATGTCACGGGCAGGATTGATGTTGCCTTCAACATGGATAATGTCATCGTTTTCAAAGCAACGGACAACATGAACGATAGCGTCACATTCACGGATGTTTGAAAGGAACTTGTTGCCGAGTCCCTCGCCCTTTGATGCACCCTTTACAAGACCTGCAATATCTACAAATTCAATTGATGCAGGAGTATATTTGTCAGGATCATACATTTCCGCAAGTTTATCAAGTCTCTTGTCCGGAACTGCAACAACACCGATATTCGGTTCAATTGTGCAGAAAGGATAGTTTGCACTTTGAGCACCTGCATCTGTAATTGCGTTAAAAAGAGTACTTTTGCCGACATTTGGAAGTCCGACGATTCCGAGTTTCATTTATTTTCACCTCAAATAATATTCGGGCAATGCTTGCCTATTTTCACTGAATATTGTATTATTATATCGTATGGATACTTACTCTGTCAATTCACAGACGAGTAATGCACACTTTGTTAAGTATATCACATAAAATTGCTTTAAACAATAAGAAAGGAAATTTTTATGAGCGAAATAAATACATATTCTGTAACAATTAAGGTTGAAGAAGAAAATCTTGCCGTTTCAATGGGCAGCGGCAGTCTTTGTGTGCTTGCAACTCCGTGCGTTGTGGCTCTTATGGAAAATGCCGCCGCAGCTTTTGCAGACAAGGTTCTTGACAACGATGAGCTTACAACAGTAGGTACAATGATTTCAATTGAGCACACAAGCCCTACTCCTCTCGGTGCTGAGGTTACGGCAACAGCCGTTCTCAAAAGCATTGACGGCAGAATGTTTAATTTTGAAGTTTTTGCCGAAGATAAAAAGGGTGAAATTGCAAGAGGCACTCACACAAGAGTAAGCGTAAAATCAGAAAAATTTCAGATGAAGGCGGACAGCAAGTTTGATGAATAAGTACAAATATTATCTGTTTGACCTTGACGGCACAATCAGCGAGAGCGCATTGGGCATAAGAGAGTCACTTGAAAACGCAATTAAAAGTATGGGCAAGCCGTTGCCGAATCTTGACGATTACACATTGTACATCGGACCACCGTTGCTCGATACATTCCGCAATATCTGCCGTTTCAATGAGGAAGAATCGGCAAGAGGCGTTGAGATTTATCGTGAATACTACAACACCAAGGGCAAGCTTGTGAACAAGCTTTATGACGGCATTGACAGGGTTCTTGAAGAGCTTAAAAACAGCGGTGCAAAGCTTGCCGTGTGTTCGTCAAAGTATGAAAAGTTTGCCGAAGAAATTACAGACCTTCTCGGTGTGCATGATATGTTTGACGCAATCTGCGGTTCAACACTTGACGGTAGCAGAAAAGATAAAAAAGATCTTATTCCGTATGCTGTTGAAAGATTGGGCGGCAGTCTTGAAAATGACAGAAAAGATACCGTTATGATTGGCGACACTTGGTTTGACACAAAGGGAGCAAGACTTTGCGGTGTTGATTTTGTCGGTGTTGAATACGGCTACGGCGACCTTGAAAGTATGAAAAAAGAGGGCGGCAGGGTGTTTGTAAAAACCACGGCTGAACTCTTGGATGTTCTTACAAAGTAAATAATTTGAAATCGGACAAACGGAATTATCCGAAGATTTTTCGCATACATTTTATCAGAGAATAAAATGTGCGGAGGATTTAAAATGTTCGTTTTTAATTTAAAAATTAAGGCTAAAAAAACAGTAATTTTGGCGGCGGTGCTGTCCGTAACAGCGGCAATAATATGTACAGCTGTCACGGTTGCAATAAATTCACGGTTGCCCGATACAGCCGTGAGTGATAAAACAGGGGAGTATTCTCTTGTGCTTAATGACGGTGAGGAGAAAAAATTCCTTGAACAGTTCGGAATTGAAACCGCCGACGCGAAGCCTGAGAAAAGGTCGGTTGTAATTCCGTCGGATTTTAATAAATATTATGAGGAATACAACGAACTACAGAAGAAAATCGGACTTGACCTCGCAAAATTTAAAGGCAAAGAGGTTACGGAGATTATGGTTCCCCTGGAAAAGCCAAAGGATAACAATGCCGTTTTGCTTGTTTACAAAAACAGGGTAATCGGCGGACACATTACAAACGGAGAATACGGCAGCAAAAATCTGCCGCTTGTTGATTAAGATGGAAAGACTCGATAAAATTATTTCGTCACAAAGAGCCGACGGCAGAAAAGAGGTTCAAAAACTCATAAAAAGCGGTGCGGTTCTTGTGAACGGAAAAATCTGTAAAAAGCCTGATGCAAAGGTTGACCCTGACAAGGATGAAATTGTTGTGGACGGACAGGCTTTGAATTACAGCAAATACATATATATAATGATGAACAAGCCTGCGGGAGTTGTGTCGGCAACTGAGGACAGGCAGTTTAAGACTGTTATTGATATTATCCCCGAAGATATGAAACGAAAGGGACTTTTTCCCGTCGGCAGACTTGACCGTGATACGGAGGGACTGCTTCTTATTACAGATGACGGTGACTTTGCGCACAGCATAACCTCGCCTAAAAAGCATGTGGACAAGAAGTATGTTGCAAAGCTTGACGGAGAAATCACAGAAGATACCGTAAAGGCTTTTTCTGACGGAATTGAGTTCTCTGACGGTACGAAGTGTCGCAGTGCCGTGCTTGAATGTGACAAAAATGATAAAAAAACAGGAATTGTCACAATTTGTGAGGGTAAATATCATCAGGTTAAAAAAATGTTTTTGTGTTGTGGATTAAAAGTTGTGCATCTTCAACGAATTTCAATAGGCGGTTTGTATCTTGATAGCAATTTGCACATAGGTGAGTGCAAATTGTTAACGGATTTGGATAAAAAGTCGGTTTTTATCGGCAATATACACTAAAAAATGCATCTGAATTTTATCCTGTGTCGGTTTTAAATAAAATAATGCATATATCTTTGGTCAATTTCGGTATGGTCAAATTGTGCGAAAAGTGGTATATTATTGTATGTAATAAAGCTAAGGACTTTATCGTTATCGACTAATTGGAGGTTTATACACAATGGCAAATGTTTCATTAAGACATGTTTACAAGATTTATGACGGCGGTGTAACTGCTGTTACAGACTTCAATCTTGAAATTGCCGACAAAGAATTCATCATTCTCGTTGGCCCTTCAGGTTGCGGTAAATCAACAACCCTCAGAATGATTGCAGGTCTTGAGGATATTTCAAAGGGTGAGCTTTACATCGGCGATACACTCGCAAACGATGTTGCTCCTAAGGACAGAGATATCGCAATGGTATTCCAGAACTATGCTCTTTATCCTCATATGACTGTATATGATAATATGGCATTCGGTCTTAAACTCCGTAAGTTCTCTAAGGAAGAGATTAAGAGAAGAGTTGAAGAGGCTGCAAGAATCCTTGGTATCGAGCAGTATCTTGACAGAAAGCCAAAGGCTCTTTCAGGCGGTCAGAGACAGCGTGTTGCTCTCGGTCGTGCTATCGTTCGTAACCCGAAGGTATTCCTTCTTGACGAACCGCTTTCAAACCTTGATGCTAAGCTCCGTGCTCAGATGAGAACAGAGATTTCAAAAATTTATCAGCGTCTCGGTACAACATTTATCTATGTAACCCATGACCAGACAGAGGCTATGACAATGGGTACAAGAATTGTTGTTATGAAAGACGGTTTTATTCAGCAGGTTGATACTCCTCAGCATCTTTATGATATGCCTTGCAATATGTTTGTTGCCGGATTTATCGGTTCACCTCAGATGAACTTCATCAACGCTGTTCTCTCTAAGAACGGCGGCAAGTATACTCTTGATTTTGACAAGTATCATGTTCCTGTTCCGGAGTCAAAGGTTAATGCTGACCTCGACAACTATGTTGGCAAGGAAGTTGTTTTGGGCATCCGTCCTGAGCATGTTCACGATGAGCCTGAAGAAATTGCTAAGGCTGAGTGTCTTCTCAAAGCCAATGTTGATGTTACCGAGCTTATGGGCGCTGAAATTTATCTCTATGTAAATATCAACGGTACACCTATCACAGCTCGTGTTGAACCTACTTCAACAGCTAAGCCGGGCGACGAAATTGAGATTGCTTTCGACCTCAGCAAGATTCACATCTTTGATAAGGATACTGAGAAAACAATCACAAACTGATTATAATTTAATTTGGTTTTTACGGCGGAGCATTATGCTCCGCCGTTTTTGCGTTTGCAGAAAGAAAACGATTGTTGCCGTAAGCACAATAACTTTCAAAACCCATTTGCGTTTAAATTTTATAATTGATTAACCGTGATGAATAGATATTTTTCGTATTTTGTCACAAAATCAACACAATGTTGTGATATATTAAAAAACAAATAAGATTTTGTAACAATTGTTTAATTTTGCTTTCAAAACTGTAACTTGTTGCTGATTATGCAACTTCTCTAAAAAAATTCAAGAAAAATTGTAAATAGAGGTTGATTTTTTTCTCGTTTTTGTGTAATATGTATATGAGACAGATTGTATTTTATTGAACTCTTTTACAATCACAATATATAACTGCGGAGAAAACGAGGTAAAAATTTATGTCAAACAGATTATTTCAAGGTATTGTACACCAGATGAAAGACGCAATCGACAGAACGATTGGCGTAATTGACGAGACTTCGGTTGTTATTGCCTGCTCCGAGCTTGGAAAAATCGGCGAGGTAAACGAGAGCGTTAATTCCGAAACACTCAGCTCGACAGCACCGTTTGTTGTGAACGGCTATACATACAGATCTTTCGGCAGCAATGCAAAGTATGATTATGCAGTATTTGTTCAGGGTACCGATGAGTATGCTCAGAAATATGCTCAGCTTTTGTCGGTTTCTTTTGCAAGCATCAAGCAGTATTATGACGAAAAGTATGATCGTTCAAACTTTATTAAGAATGTTATTCTTGACAACATTCTTCCGGGTGACATTTACCTTAAAGCAAGAGAGCTTCACTTTAACAGCGAGGTTTCCCGTGTGTGTCTGCTTATTAAAATTGTTTCAAAAACAGATGTTTCCGCTTATGATATAGTTCAGAATCTTTTCCCGGACAAGTCAAAGGACTTTGTTATAAACATTAACGAGGTTGAAATTGCACTTGTTAAGGAAATTAAACCCGACACAGAGAGCCGTGACCTTGAAAAGCTTGCAAGCTCGATTTCAGACACACTTTCGAGCGAGTTCTACACACACTGTGTTGTCGGCATCGGTACAACGGTTACAGGCATCAAGGATCTTGCAAGAAGCTTTAAGGAGGCTCAGTCGGCTCTTGAGGTTGCAAAGGTATTTGACACAGACCGTACAATCGTAAGCTATGATAACCTCGGCATTGCCCGTCTTATCTATCAGCTTCCCACAACATTGTGTGAAATGTTCCTCAAAGAAGTTTTCAAGCGTGGTTCAATTGAGAGCCTTGATCAGGAAACTCTCTTTACAATCCAGCGTTTCTTTGAAAACAACCTCAATGTTTCCGAAACATCAAGAAAGCTTTTTGTACACAGAAACACTCTTGTGTACAGACTTGAAAAAATTAAAAAGCTCACAGGTCTTGACCTTCGTGAGTTTGAGGATGCAATCGTGTTCAAGGTAGCTCTTATGGTTAAGAAATACCTCAACGCAAGTCCTACAAAATACTGATTTGGTTAAAGTGTGCCCGAGCACAGTGTCTTGCTGTGCTTTGGGCGTTTTGACTTTTTTGTGAGTATTTGTATAATAACTACAAAACAAAGGTGACTTTATGATTGATTTTATAAATGTGTCTAAAACATACCCTAATGGCACTCATGCTCTCTACGGTATTACGCTGAGTATTGATAAGGGCGAGTTTGTATTTATTGTCGGTGCATCGGGCGCAGGCAAGAGTACATTTCTTAAACTCATTATGCATGAGGAAACTCCGACATCGGGCAAAATCGTTATCAACGACACTGATGTTACAAAGCTGAGAAGGAGCAAGGTTCCTTATATGCGCCGTCATATGGGCATTGTTTTTCAGGATTTCAGACTTATTGACAAGATGAATGTTTTCGACAATGTTGCGTTTGCGATGCGTGCTGTCGGAAAACCTTCGGCAGTAATTAAAAAGCGTGTTCCGTATGTGCTTGAGCTTGTCGGTCTTAAAGATAAGATGAAAAACAGACCGAGTGAACTCTCGGGCGGTGAGCAACAGCGTGTAAGCCTTGCAAGAGCCCTTGTGAATAACCCCGAAATTATTATTGCCGATGAGCCGACAGGTAATGTTGACCCCGAGATGTCACACGAAATCATTGAGCTTCTCAATGAAATTAACGCAACAGGCACAACCGTTATTGTTGTAACGCATGAACATGACCTTGTTCGTGAGTTTGACAGACGAGTTGTTGTTCTTGACCACGGAAAAATTAAGAGCGACACCAAGGATTTGTTTGTTAAAGATGACTATACTGACGATTACGGTGATGACAGCGGTGAAGAAGAAAACACACCGGATTATCCCGATAATGCAGTGGTTGTTCCGGAATAATGCGTTTGCGCAAATAGGATTTTGAAAGGATTTTTGATATGACCGGATTTGGTTATTTAGCAAAAGAAGGTTTCAAAAATGTGTGGAACAACCGTATTATGAGTATCGCTTCTGTCTGCGTACTTATAAGCTGTCTTGTTCTCACAGGTGCGGCGGCACTTTTTTCGATGAATGTTGACAATGTAGTTGAATCGGTCGGCAAGTCAAACGAAACCTCAGTTTATGTTAAAGACGGATATTCACAGCTTGAGGCTGTTTATGTAGGAAAAGAAATTGAAAAACTTGACAATGTTGAGTCGGCAACCTTTCTTTCAAAGGAAGATGCGATAAAGCAGTATAAATCTACTCTCGGCGACGACCTCTTTGCAGAAATGCAGGGCAGAAACAAACTCCCCGATTCTTTCATTGTAGTTATGAAGGACTTGTCGAAGTATGACGATACTGTTGCTCAGATTAAAAAAATTGACGGTGTTGACAGCATAAGCAACCACCGTGAGCTTGCAAAGAAGCTTACGGACATCAGCAATCTTGTCAATATGATTTGTATTGCGGTTGTTTGTGCGCTGACAATCATTTCAATCTTCATCATTGCCAACACAATTCGTGCGACAATGTATTCACGAAGATTTGAAATCAGCATTATGAAATCGGTTGGTGCAACGAACTCGTTTGTCCGCTGGCCGTTTCTTATTGAAGGTATGATAATCGGACTTATTTCCGCAATTGTTTCAACAGGCGCAATTGCAATCCTCTATGAGACTGCACAGGCTCTTGTTTATCAGATTGTTCCGATTGATTTCATTCCGATTAACAATGTCATCTGGATTACAGGCGGCTTGTTTGCAATTGCAGGTATTGTTATCGGCTTCTTCGGCAGCTTTATTTCAATCAGAAAATACCTTAAAATGGAAGGTAACGAAATACTCGGTTGGTAATCCCGACAGAAATCTTAAAGGAGGAGATTACAATGAACAAATTAAAAAGAATTTTATGTGCAATGCTCTGCGTATGCATGATTTCAATTCCAATGGCAATACCGACTACTGTTTCTGCTGAGGACAGCATCTCAGACCTTGAACAACAGCTTCAGCAGCTTGAACAGGAAAATCAGAAGTATCAGAAGATTCTTGATGATACAAAGTCTGACATCGCAGAAAAGGAAGAATACAAGAGCGCCCTTGTAAGCAAGGTTCAGGTTCTTGATGAAAAAATTGCAGTAACCCGTGAGAAAATTTCAAGCCTTAACGATGATATCAAGGAAAAGCAGGACGCTTATGACAAGGGACTTTCGGAAGTTGAGGATCAGTTTGACGCACTTGCAAACAGACTCAGAATTCTCTATATGTCAGGCAATGCAACCGACCTTGAAATCATTTTCGGTGCAAAGGATTTTTCTGACCTTATTGATAAGATGGAGCTTGTAAAGAGCCTCGCAAACAGCGACAAGGAGCTTATCAGCGAAATCCAGACAAAGCTGGACGAGCTCAGCACCAAGAAGAAATCCCTTGAGGCCGACAAGAAAGACCTTGAAACTCAGCAGGCGTCATTGAAGTCGGATCAGGACGAGTTTAATAAACTCATTTCCGATAATGACGAGATTCTTAAAAATCTTTACGCATCAAATTCCGAGGCGCAGAATTCCTTGGAAAGTGCGGCTTTGCAGAGTGATGAGATTGAAGCTAAAATCAGCCAGTACTATGCCGCTCAAAAGGCGGCTGCGGAACACGCTGCTCAGGCTTCACAGAGCTCAAGCAGCTCTTCAAGCAGTTCATCAAGCGGCTCAAGCAGTTCGGGTTCATCAAGCTCAGGTTCATCATCTGTAATTGTTCCGTCGGGTTCGGGCTTTGCATGGCCGACACCGGGCTTTGTGAGCCGTTCATCTGAATGGTTTGAGGACAGAGAGGTTTATAACCACGGCGGAATTGATATCGCCGGTGCAGGCATCATGGGAACTCCTGTTGTTGCGGCTGCCGACGGTACTGTTGTTGCAACCAACAGCAGTTGTACACACAACTGGGGCAAGAGCTACAGCTGCGGTTGCGGCGGCGGTTATGGTAACTATGTAATGATCAGCCACGCGGGCGGTAAGATGACAGTTTACGGTCACCTTACAAGTCTTACAGTAAGTACAGGTCAGACCGTTTCAAGAGGACAGGTTATCGGCTATGTCGGTTCAACAGGTAACTCAACAGGACCTCACCTCCACTACGAATGCCGTCTTAACGGTGTAAGATACAACCCGATGTCTGAGTATCCGTACATGTGATAATTTCTTTGATACATACACAATTTGATAATTAATTTAAAAGCCTTCGCATATACTTAAATAAGTAAATATGCGGAGGTTTTTGTTTTGATTACTTCATTGAATGTTGTGTTTCCCGAAAAGTGCGGGAAAATAAGGGGATTTTTTAACAGGCTGAGAGGGGACAAGGTGTGCGTTGAAATCAAAAGGGCAAGGGGTGTAAGCGTAAAACAGCTTACATACATCTGTCGCAGACAAAAGGTCAATCTCAATAAAATTGACAGGGCAATCGGCAATCAGCGTACAAGACTTTTGTGTTGCGAAGAAATGACTTTTCCGAACGACAGCGGTTACAAGCGTTTTTACTCGCCGCTTTTTTCGGCAAGACTTTGTACTAATATGGCACTTTATGCCCTCAGCAAATTTGATACTCCCGAAAGGCTGACGGTCGGAATTTATGATCCCGACGCTCAATGCACCGACCTTGTTTCATTTGTGTTGAAATATACGGGCAATGTCTGTATTATCACAGACAACGAAGATGTGTTCTATGATGAACTGAATACCATTGCCGAAGAAACGGGTGCGTGTGCCGTTGTTACTCACCACCGTGAACAGCTTTCAAATTGTGACCTTGTCATTGCACCGTTTGAAATTGAAGAAAATCTGCCTGTAAGAGATGATGCGGTTATCCTCACAAACGGCAGACCTAAGGAAAATATAAAGGGCTTTGTGTATTTTCGCTATTGCTTTAAAATGCCGAACGGTTTCGCACTTTTGCGCCCTGAGGGATTGTCGGAGGAATACTTCTGCTCAGCACTCTACACACTCGGTTCACAGTACGAACTCGGTTCAATTGTTCCCGATTTGTGCCGTAATGATACAGAGGCACAGACAGTGAAATCTCTTTGCAGTTATCTTGCCCGTTTTGCTTGACAATCGGTGTGAAAAAATTTATAATAAATCTATATGCAGTTTTTTGCTGATATGAAAGAATTTTATACCGTATGCACGCTTGTGCAGGTGCGGTATTAACTGAAAGGAACGATATAAAATGGCAGCTAAACCAACAATGCTTACTGCGGAAGGTCTTAAAAATCTTGAAGAGGAACTTGCAGAATTACAAAATGTCAAGCGTAAAGAAATTGCAGAGAAAATCAAGGTAGCCCGTTCCTACGGCGACTTGTCCGAGAACAGTGAATATGATGACGCAAAGAACGAGCAGGCTATTATGGAGGCAAGAATCGCTACTATCGAGTCTATCCTCAAAACTGCTCAGATTATTGATGAGTCCGAAACATCTAACGATAAGGTACACCTCACTTCTGTTGTTACAATCGAAATGGTTGGCACAGACAGACAGATGACATACAAAATCGTTGGTTCGGGTTCTAACGAAACAAATCCCGCACAGGGCAAAATTTCTGACGAATCACCTGTGGGCAAGGCTCTCATGGACAGATGTGTCGGTGATGTTGTTGAGGTTGAAACTCCCGGCGGCGTAAAGGCATTTAAGATTCTTGAAATCTCAAAGTAATTTGTTTATCTATTGAATTTTTGCTGACGGATTCTGCTTTTGCAATCCGTCAGATTTATTGATGTTGAAAAGAGAGGAATGATTGGAAATGAGTCAGAAGCCACAGCAGAACGGCACAAGCGATGTTATCAAGGTCAGATACGAAAAGCTTGACGCCCTCAAAAAAGCAGGCAGAGATCCGTTTGTAATTACAACAAGTGCCCGTGATGTTCTCACGGAAACAATTAAAAACAATTTTGAAGAGTACGAAAACAAAGATGTATGCGTTGCAGGCCGTTTGCTTTCAAAAAGAGGCAAGGGCAAGGTTTCGTTTATGGACCTTTGGGATCGTTCGGGAAAAATCCAGATTTTTGCAAAGTTTGACGATCTCGGTGAAGAAGAATACGGTTTCCTTAAAAAGTGGGATATCGGTGATATCGTTGAAGTAAAGGGCTTTGTTTTCAAAACGCAAATGGGCGAAATTTCTGTTCATGCAAAAGAGGTTAAGCTCCTTTCCAAATCACTCAAACCCCTCCCCGAAAAGTATCACGGTCTTACAAATACAGACCTTCGTTACCGTCAGCGTTATGTTGACCTTATTATGAATCCCGAGGTAAAGGATACCTTTGTAAAGCGTTCAAAAATTATCGGCAGTATCCGCCGTTACCTTGACAATCAGGGCTTTATGGAGGTTGAAACTCCTATGCTCGTTGCAAATGCCGGCGGTGCGTCGGCTCGTCCGTTCCTTACTCACTTCAACGCTCTTGACGAGGATTTAAAGCTCAGAATTTCTCTTGAACTTTACCTCAAAAGACTTATTGTAGGCGGACTTGAAAAGGTTTACGAAATCGGCAGAGTATTCCGTAACGAGGGTGTTGACACCCGTCATAACCCTGAGTTTACTCTTATGGAGCTTTATCAGGCATATACCGACTACAACGGTATGATGGATCTTACCGAAAACCTCTATCGCCATGTTGCACAGGAGGTTCTCGGCACAACAACAATCACATACAACGGCATTGAAATGGATCTTGGCAAGCCGTTTGAGAGAATTACAATGCTTGACGCTGTTAAAAAGTATTCAGGTGTTGATTTCAACGAAATTCATTCTGATGAAGAGGCAAAGGCAATTGCTAAGGAAAAGGGTGTTGAGTTTGAAGAACGCCACAAGAAGGGCGACATCCTCAACCTTTTCTTTGAAGAATTTGCAGAAGAGCATATGATTCAGCCTACTTTCGTTATGGACCATCCGATTGAAATTTCTCCGCTTACAAAGAAGAAACCCGAAAATCCCGATTATGTTGAGAGATTTGAGTTCTTTATGAACGGCTGGGAAATGGCTAATGCATATTCAGAGCTTAACGATCCGATTGACCAGAGAGAGCGTTTTAAGGCTCAGGAGGCACTTCTCGCACAGGGCGATGATGAGGCTAACACAACCGATGAGGATTTCCTCAACGCACTTGAAATCGGTATGCCTCCGACAGGCGGTATCGGCTTTGGTATCGACAGAATGTGTATGCTCCTCACAGATTCAGCCGCAATCCGTGATGTTCTCCTCTTCCCGACAATGAAACCCTTGAATGGTGTAAAGGACGAAATTGGTGTAAACTCTCAGCCGATTGAATCCCCAAAAGCCGAGCCGGAAAAGATAGATTTCTCCAAAGTGGAGATCGAGCCTTTGTTCAAGGATTTCGTAGATTTTGAGACTTTCTCCAAGTCCGATTTCCGGGCAGTCAAGGTGCTTGCCTGCGAAGCCGTACCGAAGTCCAAGAAGCTGCTCAAATTTACGCTGGACGACGGAACAGGCACGGAACGCACGATTTTAAGCGGTATTCACGCCTATTACGAGCCGGAAGAACTGGTTGGTAAGACCTGTATCGCTATTACCAATCTTCCGCCAAGACCGATGATGGGCATTGATTCCTGCGGTATGCTGATTAGTGCGGTACACCACGAAGAAGGCGAAGAAAAGCTCCATCTTCTAATGGTAGATGACCATATTCCGGCGGGCGCAAAGCTCTACTAAAACGAGATGTACTTCATTTTCCGAAAACCTCGGATTTTACACAAATACACCAATTTTACACCAATCGGTGCTAAAATCGGTGCAGCAACAAAAAAATCGCATAATTTTTAGTTTCACACAGCCCCTGAGAAGTTATAGCTTCTCAGGGGCTTCTGTATTTTCTCATAGTTTTACTACCCATTATCGCAAACTATACCAATCCACGCTTTCCCAATATAATGAAGCTAATCGCAGAGGAAGGAGAGGATTAAGTATGAGCAATATTTTATCAGAGGTACACCCTGAACTTATTGCGGAATGGTCGGATAAAAACCTGCCGCTTACTCCGGATAAGATTACATACGGCTCAAACAAAGTCGTTTGGTGGAAAGGCGCTTGCGGTCACGAATGGCAGACAAGTGTTAAAGCTCGTTCAAACGGCGAAAACTGCCCAATCTGCTCAGGCGCAAGAGTGATAGAGGGTATCAATGATCTGGCAACGCTGAAGCCGGAGCTGGCTGATGAATGGTCGAGTAAGAATGATCCGCTGAAACCGACAATGGTAACGACAGGCTCTCATAAAAAAGTGATTTGGCAGGATAAATATGGTCACGAATGGACAGCAACGGTTAAGAGCAGGGCGTTAAACGGTACAGGCTGTCCGTATTGCTCCCATAATAAAATCTTAGTAGGATTTAATGACCTTGCCTCACAGCGCCCTCAAATCGCTTCTGAGTGGTCTGAGAGAAATTACCCACTAAAGCCTGATATGGTTACGGTCTTTGCAAATCGGAAGGTATGGTGGCGGTGCAGCAAAGGTCACGAATGGAACACGCTCATTTCCACTCGTTCAGGCGGAAGCGGGTGTCCTTATTGCAGCGGTCAACTTCTGCTGAAAGGATTTAATGATTTCGCTACGACACACCCTCAGCTTGCACAGGAATGGTCGGATAGGAATCTGCCTCTTACTCCTGATATGATAAACGAAAAGTCCCGCAGAAATGTCTGGTGGAAGTGCAGAGAGTGCGGGTATGAATGGCAGTCAGTCGTATATGCTCGTGTAAAAGGAACGGTATGTCCTGTCTGTGCAGATCGGGCGGTTATGACAGGGTATAATGATTTAGCAACGACGGATACACATCTTCTTTCGGAATGGGATTACGAGAGGAACAAAGATATTTTCCCAAACAAAATATCAAGGAATTCAATGCAGAGTGTATGGTGGAAGTGTTCGCTCGGACACTCGTGGAAGGCAAAAATTTCAGAAAGAGCGATTGAGGGAAAAGGCTGTAAGGTGTGTGAAAAAGACTATCTGACGGTTTTTCCAAAGCTGGCGGTTATGTATTATGCAGCGAAGAAGCACATAAAGGTACAGATGGATACGGATAAGATTATCGGCATACCTCTTGAAATATATTTACCTGAAGAAAAAGCAGCGATTGAAACGGTTAGTCGGACAGAGAATGTAGAAACCTTGAAAGCATATCTGTGCCGGAAGCGGGAGATCAAACTGATTAAAATCCCATATACATTAGGAAACAGCGAAATAGACTTCGCTATGAAAATCAAAAAAGCGTTTCGCAGCTTACATATTTTCATAACCTCGAATGAAGATGAGGATACAGTGTTTATCCGGCAGAGGTTTTTTGAATGGAGAAAAGGACAGATAAAATAAAGGAGACGATTTGATGAAAGACAGACAATTTCATATCTATCTTGATGACGAGGAGTACGGACAGGTTTTGCAGGCGTTAATCGCCCTTAAAAATAATCTGATAGCACAAGGCAGATATACGGACGCAGTAGATGATGTCCTTATCAAATTTACAAAAGCACGAAAGAAAAAGATGACCGTGCAATACATCTGAATAAAACCGCAGTTATGCCGCTTGTTTCTTTACGGAGAAGCAGGCGGCTTTTTTGCGTTTTTAGGGCAATTTTCAAGGTCAAAAAATTTTTTTCAAATTTTTTTCGGAAAAGGGGCGATTTTGGGTGTGCATTTTGCCCCCCTTTGTCCAAATGAGTGAAGGGGTTATTTTCCCGCAGGGGATTTCCCCCTTCAAAGTACCTTGAAAATTGAATAGACAGGCGCTAAGGACATTAGTTCTGATGAATAGCCCGAAGGTGGGTACGCCGTGACTTTTCCTATTGATATACGGAGAACGAGCGAGAATCCCCGACCTGAAATTCAGCTTGCTACTGAAACGGCAATGACAGTCAGAATGATAATGATACTTCTCTACGGAGCTGGCGGAGTACCCGGCAGAGGTGAGATTCCTATGATACGGTTTCGCAAACCGTAACCTTAGTGCTTCCCGTACAAAGCAAATCGCTTTCCGCAGGGGGTGTTGAGAACAAATGCTGCGGTCTTTACATAGCCGCCTCTTATTGAGGCAGGCTGTGAAATCTATGAAAGGAGGTAAAGCCGGAGATGTCAAACTGCAAGACGATTGCGGTATGCAATCAAAAAGGCGGTGTGGGCAAGACCACGACTACGGTTAATTTAGGCATTGGACTTGCTATGCAAGGGAAAAAGGTGCTTCTGATTGACGCTGATCCGCAGGGAGATTTAACGACCTGTCTCGGCTGGAGGGATAGCGACAGCCTTTCCGTAACGCTGACAGAGAAGCTTCAGGCAATCATATCGGAGCAGGAGCAAAATCCCTTTGACGGTATCCTGCAACATAAAGAGAAGGTAGACCTTGTACCGTCCAATCTCAGCCTATCGTCATTGGAAATGACGCTTGTAACGGCGATGAGCCGAGAAAGCGTCCTGAAGAATTATCTGAGCCTTGTAAAAGACAAGTACGATTATGTCCTTATTGACTGTATGCCGAGCTTGGGTATGATTACCTTTAACGCTCTAACGGCGGCGGACAGCGTGATTATCCCCGTTCAGGCGCAGTATCTTCCCGCTAAGGGAATGACGCAGCTTTTGGGGACGATTGCGAAAGTGAGGAAACATACAAACGCCGATTTGAAAATCGACGGTATTCTTCTGACGCTTGTGGACGGAAGGACAAATCTTGCGAAAAGCACAGTGGAAGCGCTCAGGGAGAATTTCGGCAGCCATATCAGGATATATAGATCAATGATTCCGGCAGCCGTAAAAGCCGCAGAGGTATCTTCTAAAGGGACAAGTATCTACGCCTATGAGCCGAACAGTCCGGTGTCTAAGGCTTACGCCAGTTTCACAAAGGAGGTGTTAGCCGATGGCAGGCAGAAAGAGCGACTTCACGCTGCCCACGAACACGCTCGATGAATTGTTTTCCTCTCAGGAGGAAAGGGACGAAGCGAAGCTGTCAAAAATCAGGGATATTCCGCTTGAGGAAATCGACGATTTCCCCGATCACCCGTTTCAGGTGCGGGAAGATGAGGATATGTTTCAGCTTGTGGAAAGTATCAAAGAGCGTGGCGTGATTACTCCCGCTACCGTAAGGCAGAAGGAGGACGGAAGATACGAGCTTATTTCAGGACACAGGCGAAAAAGGGCTTGCGAGCTTGCCGGATTTGAAACGCTCAGATGTGAGGTGGTAGACCTCGACCGTGATGAAGCTACGATTTTAATGGTCGAAAGCAACTTTCAACGGTCGCAGATACTTCCCTCGGAGAAAGCTCACGCATATAAAATGCGGCTGGACGCTATGAAAAGACAGGCAGGCAGACCGAGTAAAAATAATTCTGCAACACTGTTGCAGAATTTCGGTGGCAAGACCACTCGTGAAATTATTGCCGCAGAAAGCGGCGAAAGTCACGAACAAGTCCGAAAATATATCCGCCTTACAAACCTTGTTCCCGAACTGCTTGAATTTGTGGACGAGGGCAGGATTAAAATGCGCCCCGCCGTTGAGCTGTCCTATCTGAACGAGGACTGCCAGAGGGATTTGGTGGACGAAATCGACCTAAACGACTGTACCCCGTCCCACGATCAGGCAATCCGTATGCGGAAGTTTTTTGAAGAAGGCAAGCTGACTACGGAGGCGATCTCTGCGATTATGAGCGAGGAAAAGCCGAATCAGCGTGAGAAGATTGTTTTGCGTGGGGACAGGGTGCGAAGCCTGATCCCGAAAAATATCCCCATCAACCAAACGGAGGAGTATGTCTGCAAGGCGCTGGAGCATTACAACAAGTTTCTGCGTAACCGTGCCGAGCGTGACAGCAGGTAAGGCGGAGTGCGTTTTTTTCTTCCCCTTCCTCACACTCCAACCCCTGAAACTACCTGACTATCCGAAAGAATAAATCTATCTCTCCTGATTACAGCTATCTCACCTAACTCAATCTATCTCAGGAAAACGCACCATTCCAAAACACAGGAGGTATGCCCTATGATGTAAGATTACCCTTTGTTTCACACCTTTGCCTGAAACGCTGTTTCGCATTACAATGGCGGCAGAAAAGGAGTGAAGCGCAATGAAAATCAAAACAATCGCTTTTTTAACGGCTCTTTTGCTGGTCGTGCTTGCAGGCTGCAACAATGCCCCGCTGAATGAAGATAAGCCGCAGCCGTTTTCTTTTTCGGAGAGTGTTCAAAGCACCCCTGAATCCGAAGCGCCTGCGGGAGAGGAAAGCAAGGAGGTTGAAACAACGCCTGAAGCCGTGCAGGAAGAAACGACGGAAAAGCAGGAAGAAACGACGAAAACGGATACGGTCTGCACCGAACAGCCTCAGACTGTTTCTGAAACCGGGCAGGCGGCACAGCCCGCCGAACAACCCGATAAAGCGGACAAAACCGAACATTCCGTATCCACACCGCAGCCGGATATTCCACAAGAAAGCGAAACGCCTGCGCCGCCTGAAACGGAAGAAACACCGAGCGAAACTAAAACTGACTTTGACATTGACTACTGGATTTCCTTTGCAAAAGGCTACGCTCAGAGCGTGGGACTTCTGTTAGACAGCGAGGCAATTTACTGTTGGGATAATCCGATCCGTGCCGGAGCGCACTGCAAATATCTTGAAAGGGATATTCACAGCCGCTTGGATCGGTACAAGGCTGACGAAGAAATCACAGCCGTATGGATTTGGGCGGAGGAAGTCTCTGACGGACTTTACGACATCTATATCGGCTACGCTTAAATTAAATATTCCATTTTGAGGACGCACCGAAAAAACGGTGCGTTTTTTCATTTCAAGGAGGATTTCAGATGAAAATTAAGAAACCAAAACGCATTATGTCGCTGTTTCTTGCGGCGCTGATGTGCGTGACTTCCCTTGTAGGGATTGGTACGACCGCCTATGCCGCAGAGGAAACGGACGATGTGTACCTTATCTCGTATCCCCGTGACGGGGACTCGAATTACAACGCCGAATGGGGACACGGAAGCCTTACCTTTATGAACGGCTGGAAAACAGGCAATTCCCGTTATACAACCGTCCGTGCGATGGGATCATATACGGGAAATATCTGCTACTGTATTGAGATCGGCGTCCCGCAGCAGACCGGAGACAGCTTTACCAAAAAGGGCGAGGATTTTTGGGACAACTACCCTTCGTCCTATAACAGCACCATTTCTCCTGACGATATTAAGCTGTTCATCGGTCGTATCTTCCAGTACGGCTACACGGGAACCATCTCAACCTCGTGGCGTTCTCAGAACGAGGGCGGCGATAAGCTGGCTCACGCAGTCGCTACACAGCTTCTCATTTGGGAAACCGTGATCGGTGAGCGTGACGAGAACTTCAACAAGGTCAGCACAGGCGGCAAGGACGCTGTTCTGGATCAGATCAGTCCTAACCACCCTCTTTACGACAAGATTATGAGCTACTACAACTCAATGGCGGCAAGTGTGCAGAAGCATTCCAAGCTGCCGAGCTTCCTTTCCAAAACACCGGGGAGCGCACAGGAAATCGAGCTTGAATGGGATGGCTCTAAGTACACGGTTACGCTGACGGACAGCAACAATGTCCTTTCGGGATATAAGTTTTCGTCCAATGATTCGGGCGTTCAGTTCTCCGTAAGCGGAAACAAGCTGACGATTACTGCCGAGAAAGCGCCGAGCGACGGGCTGACGATTACCGCAGAGAAAACGGCGCAGAGAAAAGGCGTTATCACTTGGACGGACGGTATCTATGGACCAAACGGCGGTGTGCAGGATACCGTAACCTACGCTCAGACGGTCAATGATCCGGTTAAGGGATTTCTTAAATCAAAGGTTTCCTACGGCTCGGCGAAGATCGTCAAAACCAGCGAGGACGGAAAAGTTGATGGTATCTCCTTCCGTATTCAGGGCAACGGCATTGATAAAACCGTTAAGACAGAAAACGGCGGTCAGATTCAGGTCGATAACCTAATGCCCGGAGTATATACCGTAACCGAGCAGGAATATGACAGATACGAGCCGCAGGAGTCCCGCAGAGTAACCGTAGTTGCGGGGCAGGTTGCGACCGTCAACTTCAACAATACCCTGAAGCGTGGCGATATTGAGGTTATCAAATCCTCGGAGGATAACTTCAATGAGGGCGTGACCTTCCACCTTTACGGCACATCGCTCTCCGGCATTGCCGTGGACGAGTATGCGGTTACGGATAAAAACGGTGTGGCGACCTTTGAAGATGTGCTGATCAGCGGCACAACGCCGTACACCATTGAGGAAGTGGATACCGCAATCCGTTATGTCATTCCCGCAGATCAGAGCGCACCCGTCAAGTGGAACGAGGTCACTACCCGCAATTTCACGAATATCCTGAAGAAGTTTACCGTTACCGTGACCAAGAGCGACGCTGAGACGGGAACGGCTCAGGGAAACGCCTCTCTTGCGGGAGCAAAATACGGGATTTTCAAGGGCGAACAGCTCATTGATGAATACTATACCGATGAAAACGGTCAGTTTACCACAAAAGAATATATCTGCGGTGCGGACTGGACAATCAAGGAACTGGAGCCGAGTGAGGGCTATTTGCTCGATCCGACCGTCCATAAGGTCGGCGCAGAGCCGGAGCTTTATACCATTGAGCATAACCAGACCGCAAATGATGTAACGGAACAGGTCATCAAGGGCAATATCGCCATTATCAAACATACGGACGATGGCGAGACGCAGATTGAAACGCCCGAAGAAGGCGCAGTTTTTGAAGTGTATCTCAAGTCCGCAGGCTCTTTTGCGAACGCAAAGGAATCCGAGCGTGATACGCTCATCTGCGATGAGAACGGCTTTGCACAGACAAAGGATATGCCTTACGGCACATATACCGTCCATCAGGTATCCGGCTGGGAAGGCAGGGAGCTGATGGATGATTTTGATGTGTTCATCGCAAAGGACGCCCAGACTTACCGCTATTTGATTAACAACAGCAATTTTGAAAGCTATATCCAAGTAGTCAAGGTGGACGCAGA
Source organism: Ruminococcoides intestinale (assembly GCF_040095935.1). NCBI lineage: Bacteria > Bacillati > Bacillota > Clostridia > Eubacteriales > Oscillospiraceae > Ruminococcoides > Ruminococcoides intestinale. The sequence goes on from NZ_JBBMFQ010000003.1 coordinate 237,918, forward strand.
AACGGGCAAGACCATTCCCTATGCGGGTGCAGGATTCCAGATTTACGATCCGTCCGGCAATCTCATCACGATGGAGTTTACCTATCCTACCCCGACAACCGTTGACACTTTCTATACCGACGCTAACGGCTCGCTCGTAACGCCGGAAAAGCTGCCATACGGTCAGGGCTACTCTATCGTTGAGGTACAGAGTCCTTATGGATATGTCCTTGATTCCACACCCGTCTATTTTGATGTAACGGAAGAAAATTCTTCTGAGGAAAGCGGGGTAACAGTGATTAAAGTTGAAAAGACCAATATGCCGCAGAAAGGCACGATCAGCATTGAAAAGACGGGCGAGGTATTCTTCGGCGTTTTGGTAAGCGGCGGGACAGATGAAAACGGGCAGGAGCTTCCCGTTATCTATCAACCGATCTATGAAACACAGGGGCTTCCCGATACCGTTTATGAAATCCGTGCCGCCGAAGATGTGGTAACGCCAGACGGTACGCTGAGGTACAGCAAGGGCGAGCTGGTCGATACGGTTACGACCGATGAAACCGGCTTTGCAAAAAGCAAGGAACTCTATCTCGGAAAATATGAGGTAAAAGAGGTCAAGGCAGGCTATGGAATGGTGCTGAGCAGTGAAGTCCATACCGTAGAACTCATTTACGCCGGACAGGATGTAGCCGTGACTGAAACGGCGACTTCCTTCGTCAATGAACGGCAGAAGGTTGAGGTCAGCCTTGAAAAAGCGCTGGAGACAAACGAGCTGTTTGGTATCGGCAATAACGGAGAAATCAAAAATATCAGCTTCGGCTTGTTCGCCGATGAGGAGCTTGTATCCGCAAGCGGCACTTCCATTCCGAAAGACGGTCTGCTTGAAATCATCACGCTTGATGAAAACGGCAGGGCGACCGTAGGGACTGACCTGCCTTTGGGCAGCTATTATGTCAAAGAACTGGCGACAGACGAGCATTATCAGCTCAACGGCGAAAAATATCCCGTTGTATTTGAATATGCAGGACAGGAAACTGCAACGGTAGCGATTGCAGTGAATAATGGCGAGCCGATGGAAAACAAGCTGATCTACGGATCGGTTTCCGGCAAAAAGGTTGATGAGAACGGCGAGGGACTCGGCGGTGCGCTCATTGGTCTGTTTAAGAGCGATGATGTGGAGTTTACCGAAGAAAACGCCCTGATGACCGCCGTATCCGGCGACGATGGCAGCTTCTCCTTTGAGAATGTGCCTTACGGAAACTGGTATATCCGTGAGATCAAGCAGCCGACCGGATTCGTGCTTGACGATACCGTCTATGATGTGAATATCTCAGAGAATGAGCAAGTCGTTGAGATTGAAATCGTCAATGAGCTGGTGCGTGGCAATATCGCTCTTACGAAGGTGGACGCTGAATATACCGATACGAAGCTGACGGGCGCTGTGTTTGAGGTCTATAAGGACTCCAACGACAACGGCGAGCTGGACAGCGAGGACGAACTGATCGGCACACTGACCGAAAAAGAAATCGGGCAGTATGAAATGAACGATCTGCTCTATGGGCGCTACTTCATTTTGGAATCAGCAAGCCCGGATTCGTATATCCGTGACGAGGGCGTGTATGAGGTATTTATCGACACGGACGGTAAGACCTATCAGGTGGAAAACACAGAGGGCAAAGGCTTCGCAAACGAGCCTATGCGTGGAAACCTGAAAATCGTGAAAACATCGTCTGACGGAAAGGTGGAAGGCTTTGCTTTCCGCATTACCGGAGCAAACGGCTATGATGTTACCCTTGAAACAGACGAAAACGGCGAGATTTTCCTTGAAGGACTGCGGATCGGCGAGTACAAGATTTCCGAAGTGAACAATTCGGCTTCCGCTATGTATATCCTGCCTGCCGACAAGGAGGCTGCGGTACAGACAGGCTCTACCACGGTCGTTGAAATGCACAACGAGCTGAGAGATACGCCGAAAACCGGAGATGACAGCAAGCTCGGTCTTTGGCTTGTCCTTGCGGGTGTGTCGGTAGCAGGCATTGCGGCTTGCGGTATCATCGGCTTTAAGAAAAAGAAGAAGGAGGATAACTAATGGAACTGAAAGCGATTATCGGAATTGCTCTGGTCGTCTTTATCGTAGGCGGCTTTATCTTTTTGCAGATCCGTAACAGAAAGAAAAAGTAAGAACTTCTGCGGGGGCGGGGCTTAAAAACTCCGCCCCTTTTTCTATTTTGGGAGGCTTAAATGAGAAACCTGAAAACGATTGAAAACCGAGTGCTTGCGGTGTTAAAGGAACACCCCGAAGCACGAAATGACGATATGAAGCTGTATCTGCTCGTCAGCAAGGCGTGTATTTATGATACCCACGGTATCAGCCATTTCAGCTTTGAAGATGTGATGAGCAATTATAAGGCTTACGGTATCCCCTGCTTTGAGAGTATCCGAAGGACAAGACAGAAGATTCAGGCAAAATATCCTGAACTCGGCTGCTCCCCCGAAGTACGCAGGGCAAGACACAAAATGCAGCGTGTCTATTCCGACTACGCTAAAAGCTAAGATGGGAGGTAAAAGAAAATGGCAGCGAAGAAAAGCGCAAACACCGCTTTGCAGCAGAAAGTAAAGGTGCTGGCGAAGCTCTATGATTCCGGCTGTAAAACCGAAAAGGATTTGAAGGCGCTGAGCCTGCAAAGCATTTTGAAAATTCCCGATATATCCGTTTCCGATATGACGGTTATCACAGAGCTTCAGGAGCAGATCGCAAAAAACAGGCTCTTTTCCTATTTGGGAGGCGCTGATGATGAGCAGAAGTCAGAGGAAAACACGATTTAGGCAAAGGAAAGGAGCAGACAGAAATGGCTTTTACAATCCGACCGCTTCATACGGACGAGCAGAAATACACTTACAGGCAGAGTACGCAGATCGAGGGACAGACCGGAAGTATCGGGTATCTTCGTGGCGATTTCGGCGCAGGCGGCAAAGAGTTCTTTTCCTCTTGGTTTGATCACAGGCGGGATTTGAAAACGGACGAGTTCAAAAGCGAGCTGGACGAGGTTATCAACGCCCTGCGTTCGGAAGAATACGGGCTGTTAAAGAGCCGCACGACTATGGCGCAGTATGCGGCGAAATATCCCGACAGCGCCTTTCAGGGCAACTATGCGACCGAGTACGGTTTCCGTGCCGATACCGAAAAACACAGCTTCCTGATACGGTGTAATCCTGCCCGTGGGGACTACAATTTTTACTGCTACTGCTATGTGCGGGAATGGCTTGACCGCCATATGGAAAAGGCGAGCCGTGGAATCCGCTTTATCACGCCGGATTACAAAGAAAAATTCAAAATCCCCGATGGAGATAAAATCAGGATCACTTTAAGCGACGGGGAACAGCTTGACCGCACCTGCCGATATATTGACGACTATCATTTAGAGGTTGGCAGCAACCTCTACCATATCTGCGAGTTTGCCGAGCGGATGGAGCAAAACGGCAATACCGTGATTCCGCTCCGTTCTTCTCTGCCGGAGCAGTGCTATGTGTTCGTGCAGACGGAAAACTGCGTCGGCATTGTCAAAAAGGGCGAAAGCGGATTTTACCGCACGGATATTCAGGGCGGCAAGCCCAGTGAAACAAACGCCCTTGTGAATGAGATGAACAAAAAGCTCGGCTTGTCAAAAGGTCAGGCAGAGGCGATGAAGGCAGGTTCAATGTTTGGTTGGGATACCCCTGCCGCCGATCCGAAAAGCTATGATAAAAACGGTATCCCCGTAAGACCGAAACAGAAAGACTATGAAAGATAGGAGGTGCATAACCGATGGCACGAAAGTACGACCTGATTTCCGAGCTGTACCGCCGTACCGCACACGCTGTTGTGTCCGATGTTCAGAACTGGCAAGCCTTTTTGCGCTGCGCCTGCCGGAACTATCGTCTGCGCTTTGACGAGCAGCTTCTCATCTACGCCCAAAGACCGGACGCAACGGCAGTGCTGGAGATCGAGCGCTGGAACGACAAATTCGGGCGTTGGGTAAACCGTGGCGCAAAGGGTATCGCCGTATTTGAGGACGCCGACCGGAGCAGGCAGCGCTTAACCCATTACTTCGATATTTCCGATACCCACGCAAGCCGCTACTCCCGCCCCGTTCCGATTTGGGATATGAAGCCGGAATATACGGACGATGTGATCGAATCCCTTGAAAACACCTTCGGCGAGCTGGAAAACAGGGAAAGCCTTGCGGACGCAGTTCTGAGCGCCGCTAAAAACGCCGTGGAGGATAATATCCCCGACTATCTGGGCGATCTGATGTATGCCGCAGATGACAGCTTCCTCTACGGTCTTTCGGAAGATATGATTACCGCTATGTATAAGAAAGCGGTAACAAACAGCGTGGCGTATATGATGATGACAAGGCTTGGGATAGATACCGAGCCGTTTTTTGAAGCGGAGGATTTCTCTGTCATTACAAATTTCAATACGCCGGAAGCCTTAAACGCCCTCGGTATTGCGTCAAGCGATATTGCGGAGATGGGGCTTGGGGAAATCTCCCGTACTGTTCTTGCCCTTGAAAGGCAAAATCGCATCATTGCGGACAGAGAGAAACCGGAATACAATAAGGCTGAAAATAAGAGCGAAAGGAGCTTTGAAAATGAACGAGCTGACTTATACAATGCAGGGCGATTACAATCTTCCCGATCTGACAATGCCGGAGCAGCCGGAGGTAACTTTGGGCAGGTACGCTCAGATGAGACGGAAATTTCTCAAAGAACATCACAAAATCCGGTATTACAATCTTCTGACGAGCTGCACCCTGACACAGCATTTGGCGGAAACAGAGCAGACAGCGATGAAGCTGGAAGAAACCCTGATGAAGCAGATGGCGGTGCAGGAGGGCTTGACCGAGAGCCTGAAAGCAGCGGATATGATGAAGTGGGTGCAGGGAATGAACAATCTGCGGAACAGAGTGCAGGAAATCGTGAAAGCGGAGGTCATCTTCGCTTAGATTACTACGACCGAAGCAACGAAGATAAGAGCCTGCCGTTTTTCGGCGGGGACGATACCATTCGTGAAATCCTCGGTACAACGCCCCACCTGAAAGCCTCGAAAGAGGAAATTCGTGCTTTCTATGAAAGCAATCCCGATAACGCCGCCCGTACCGAATATATCAAGGGTATTTTCAATAACGATTATACTGAACTGATTTTGAGCGACGGGCGGCGAGTCGGGTACAAAACTTGGCAGAATGTGCTTCAGCTTTGGGAGGGTAGCTATCTGTCCCGCACAAAGCAGAGCTTCTATGATTGGGGCGTAATCGCACAGCATTTTGAAGCAATGCGGCTGCTCGGCGAATTGCAGGATACGATGAAGCCGTTACCTTCCGTAGATGGACAACTGAACTTTTTGGATATGCAGGCAGAGGAAAAAACCTCTGCTTTTTCTTTTTCTCAGGAGATTATCGACGCTGTTCTCACCCGTGGGAGCGGCATATCTGAGGGAAAGTTCCGTATCTATGAGCAGTTTGAAAAAAGCTTGTCCACAAAGGAAAACGCCGATTTTCTGAAAGACGAATACGGTTGGGGCGGCGCTTATCCTGTTATTGTCGGCGCAGGCATTGACGAGCAGCACGACGGGAAAGGCATTTTGATCTCAAAAGGCATTGGGGACGATAAGCCGCATATCCGGCTGAATTGGAATCAGGTAGAGAAGCGGATTGCCGAACTGATACGCCTCGACCGTTATCTCAATCCAAAGGAAAAAGAGATTTACCCGCAGTGGCTTGAAAAGCAGGAGGAACGCCGAGCCGAACTTGCCGAAGAACAGAAAAACCGTGAAATCCTCTCCACTGCTCCACCCGAACGGGAATCGGTGCAGGCGGCTGAAAACGAGCCGCAGCAGGAGGCGCAGTATGCCTATCATCTCGGCGATACGGTATATATCGGCGCTGACGAATACGAAATTCTTGCTTTTGATGATAAGCGTGTCGTTCTTCACGATATGCAGTATCCGCTGTTTCAAAAGGAATTGGAGAGAGCAGAGTTTGACAGCAAAGTGCGGGAAAACCCGATGAACGACCACCTGAAGGTAACGAATCAGGCGGCGGTTGCAGAGCAGCAGCCTCGTTTCAATTCTATCGAGTTTGAAAAGCTCATTCCCCACCATATGCGTTTCAAAGAAACTTCTTTGGTAAACGGCGATGAGATGTATTGGGTAACGCAGGAGATTTTTACTGCCGGGGATTTAAGGAAGTTCCAGCAGGCTGTTCAGAGCTACGACGGGGATATTAAAAAGTTTTATGTTACACCCCGTGATCTAAGCCCGTCCTACTCTTTTGAGGAGGATATGGAAAACAAGGTTTTGGCAGTTGTCACGCCCGACACTATCCTGCAAGACGATTATATTCAGGCTGTCCGAAGCGAAGGACTCGGCGATTACCTTCAGCCGGAGGAAAAAGCTGATCCGGCTGAAGCGCCTGCTTTTGACATTGGTATGGGGTATCTTGGAAACGGTCTTACCGTCTGGAACAGAGCCGTTGAGGAAAACGGCGACTACCAAACGATTGCCCATATCAGCAGCGAGGGCGAAATCCATTACTATGTGGACGGTCTGCCCGAAGATGTAGTGGCAAGGATTGAGCAGGCGGCAGCACGGGAACAGCAAAAATCGTTATTCTCTGCCGCTTATAAAGTCGGCGACAGAGTGTATTTGGACGGAAAGCCTTTTGAAATCACACGGGTAGATGACTGGAATGTGGAGCTGATGGATCGCTCTGTGCAAAATCCGCAGCCCCGTTTGGAGCGCAAGGACAACTTTATGCGGCTTGTTCAGCAGAACGAGCGCAGCAGCTTTACGGACACTTATCGTGCGTACAGCGAAATCAAGAGTGCTAATCCCGACAGCCTTGTTCTGTATCAGATGGGCGATTTCTTTGAAGCCTACGGTGCGGACGCACAGACCGTAAGCGAAGCGCTGGAGCTGAATCTTGCGTCCCGTTCTATCGGCGGCAATCAGCGAACACAGATGTGCGGCTTTCCGGCAAACCGCTTGGAAACCTATGTCAATATGCTGCTTGACCGTGGCTTTGATGTGGCGGTCTGCTCTTTGGAAAGCGGAGAGCGCAGCACCCGAAACATCGTATCGACCAATAAGGAAGATCCGGTGCAGTCGCAGCCGGTCGGCAGGATTGACTATCTGCATACGGACGGGACGGTGCGGGAAAGCGTTGAATATACCAGCCCCTATCAGTTTGAAAAGGATATAAAGGAAGAAAATTACTACGGTGTTCCTTTTACCGTCGTTTTCTATAAGGATAAAGACGGGAACACTATACCGCAGGATTTTATCAGCAGCCTTGATCCGCAACCGAAAGGCGTAGAAATCATTGATTCGCCCTATCTTGCAAACGACAGGGCGGCAGAAAATACGCTCCCGCCCGACGAGAGATTTTTCGTCATTGAAACCGATGATGGTTATGCCATTTGGGACGATTTGACGGAAGCGATCTATATCGACGATGAGGGCGTCAGCGAGGAGTTTAAGAGCGAGTGGCAGGCAAACGACTACTTGGAACAGGTCAAGAAATCTGTTTCCGAACTGGATACGGCAAAAGCGCTCATAGATGAGTATTGCCGTGAGGAGTTTGAGCGTGACGAGGGTGCGGATTACACAGACCTTTCCAATGTGGAGCTTGCTTATACGACAACCGAAGATGATAAGCACGAAATTCAGGCGAGAGTTAATCTTGTGGATTACCGGCTTGAAACCCTTGTAGACGGAAAAGTTATCAGGAGCGAACAGTTTTCTTCTCTTGAAGATATGATCGAAAGGAGTTTGCAGAGCCTTTCCTTTAACGATCTTGTGTATCTGTCTGATGAGGAAATTGAAATAGCAGAACAAAATTCTGTCGAACAGCCTGAGCAGAAAGAAGCCGAGCCATTCACACCTACTTTCAGCCAGCCGAAGCGCTCACGGGTACAGACCTTTGATCTGCACCCTGAAATCCCGCTGTCCGAACGGCACACCTTTGACCTTGCTTCCCACGAAGTTCCGGAAACAGGCAAAAAAGAACGCTTCCGCAGAAATATGGCAGCAATCAATGTGCTGAAGGAATGTGAGTTTGACAATCGCTTTGCAACGCCCGAAGAACAGGAGATACTATCACAGTATGTCGGTTGGGGCGGTATTCCAGAAGCATTTGATGAAAATAATCCCTCGTGGGCGGACGAGTTTATCGAGCTTTATACCGCCCTTTCTCCCGATGAGTATGAAAGCGCAAGGGCAAGCACCCTGACCGCTTTCTACACCCCGCCCGTTGTCATTTCCTCGATCTACAAGGCAATGGAGCAGATGGGCTTTCGGGAGGGCAATATCTTAGAGCCTTCCTGCGGTATCGGCAACTTTATCGGTATGCTGCCCCAGTCTATGCAGGACAGCAAAATCTACGGCGTGGAGATTGATAAGATTTCGGCGGGTATCGCACAGCAGCTTTATCAGAAAACCTCGATAGCGACGCAGCCGTTTGAGGAAGCAAATATCCCCGACAGCTTTTTTGACGCTGTGATCGGAAATGTGCCTTTCGGCGATATTCGAGTGAATGACAGGAGGTATAACAAGCATAACTTTTTAATCCACGACTACTTTTTTGCGAAGTCCTTAGACAAGCTCAGACCGGGCGGCGTGATGGCGCTTATCACAAGCAAAGGCACAATGGATAAGGAAAATCCAGCCGTGCGGAAGTATATCGCACAGAGAGCCGACCTTCTCGGCGCAATCCGACTGCCGAACAACACCTTTAAGGGAAACGCCGGAACGGAGGTCGTTTCGGATATTTTGATATTACAGAAGCGGGACAGGCTTATTGACCTTGAGCCTGAATGGGTACACCTGAACACCGATGAAAACGGCGTGAAGATGAACGCCTACTTCGTCGATCATCCCGAAATGGTACTTGGTGAATGGAAAACCGTATCCGGCAGATTCGGCGAGGAAGATACCGTTGTCCCTTACGAAAACGCCGACCTTGCCGAGCTTTTGGACGAAGCCATTTCCAATATCCACGCAGAGATTACGGATTACGAGGTGGACGAGGAACTGACCGAAGAAGATAATTCCATTCCCGCCGATCCCGAAGTCCGCAACTTTTCCTATACGGTTGTGGACGATAAAATCTATTACCGTGAAAATTCCCGAATGACGCCGGTGGAGTGTTCCGCTACGGCAGAAAACCGCATTAAGGGTATGATTGTCATTCGAGATTGTGTCCGCAGCCTGATTGAAATGCAGATTGCCGATTATCCCGATTATGAAATCGAAAAGGAACAGCAGAAGCTAAATGCGCTTTACGACACCTTTTCCAAAAAGTACGGGCTGATCAATTCCCGTGCGAATGTGTCCGCTTTTTCGCAGGACAGCTCCTTTGCCCTGCTTTCCGCACTGGAGGTACTGGACGAAAACGGGGAGCTGGAACGCAAGGCGGATATGTTCACGAAGCGGACGATCAAGCCCCATACACCCGTTACCACGGTGGATACCGCCAGCGAAGCGCTTGCTGTATCTATGGGCGAAAAAGCCTGTGTGGATATGGAATATATGTGTTCCCTTACGGGCAAGACCGAGCAGGAAATCTATGAGGAATTAAAGGGCGTTATCTTCCTAAACCCGATGTACGGCTACGGAAACAGCACCGAGCGAAAGTACCTGATGGCAGACGAATATCTTTCCGGCAATGTGAGAGAAAAGCTCGCTTGGGCGAAAAAATCCGCAGAGGTCTACCCCGAAGATTACAAAATCAATGTGGAAGCGCTCGAAAAGGTACAGCCGAAAGACCTGACTGCCAGCGAGATTTTCGTGCAGCTCGGCACGACTTGGCTGCCGGAAGAAATCGCACAGCAGTTTATGTACGAGTTTTTGGATACGCCCAGATATGCACAGTGGAACATCAAAGTCCATTATTCAAAGCTGACAGGCGAATGGAATGTGGAGGGAAAATCCTACGACCGTGGAAACCTGAAAGCCTATAATACCTATGGCACAAAGCGGGTAAACGCCTACAAAATTATCGAAGATACGCTCAATATGAAAGATGTGCGTGTCTTTGACTATATGGAAGATGATGAAGGCAAAAAGAAAGCTGTTCTCAATAAAAAGGAAACGGCTATCGCCCAGTCTAAGCAGGAGCTGATCAAGCAGGGCTTTCAGGATTGGGTATGGCGTGATCCCGCAAGACGGGAAAAGCTGGTGCGGCTGTATAACGACAAGTTCAACAGTATCCGTCCCCGTGAGTATGACGGAAGCCATATCATTTTCAGTGGAATGAATCCCGAAATTGAGCTTCGGGAACATCAGAAAAATGCGGTCGCCCATATCCTTTACGGCAGGAATACCCTCTTAGCACACGCCGTGGGTGCAGGCAAGACCTTTGAAATGACTGCTGCCGCTATGGAATCCAAGCGGCTCGGACTTTGCAATAAATCCCTCTTTGTCGTGCCGAATCACTTGACGGAGCAGTGGGCGGCGGAGTTCTTGCAGCTCTATCCGGCGGCGAATATATTGGTCGCTACGAAGAAAGACTTTGAGATGAAAAACCGAAAACGCTTCTGCGGCAGGATTGCCACGGGCGATTATGACGCTGTGATTATCGGTCACTCGCAGTTTGAAAAAATCCCAATTTCGATTGAACGGCAGAGGGCTGTTTTACAGCAGCAGCTTGACGATATTATCGAAGGGATTGCGGATATAAAGCGAAACCGTGGCGACCGTTTTTCGGTCAAGCAGCTTGAAAAGACGAAAAAATCCCTGCAAACGAAGCTGGAAAAGCTGAACGATCAATCAAGAAAGGATGATGTCGTAACCTTTGAAGAACTTGGTATAGACAGGCTTTTCATAGATGAAAGTCATTATTACAAGAATCTGTATCTTTACACGAAAATGCGGAATGTAGGCGGTATCGCTCAGACGGAAGCGCAGAAATCTTCCGACCTTTTTATGAAATGCCGCTATCTTGATGAGATTACCGGAGGGCGTGGCGTTGTGTTTGCGACGGGTACGCCGATCTCGAACTCAATGGTAGAGCTTTATACGATCCAGCGGTATTTGCAGTACCGGACGCTGCAAGAACACGATTTACAGCACTTTGACGCTTGGGCGTCGATGTTCGGCGAGACGGTCACGGCAGTTGAGCTTACACCCGAAGGAACAGGATACAGAGCGAAAACACGCTTTGCGAAATTCAATAACCTGCCTGAACTGATGGCGATGTTCAAGCAGGTGGCGGACATCAAAACGGCGGATATGCTCGATCTTCCCGTACCGGAAGTGGAGTATCACAACATCGCCGTGAAGCCGTCGCAGGTGCAAAAAGATATGGTCGCCTCTCTCGGCGAACGAGCCGAAAAGATAAGGGGCGGCAATGTGGATTCCAGCGTGGACAATATGCTGAAAGTCACAAACGATGGGCGGAAGCTCGCCCTTGACCAGCGAATGATGAATCCAATGTTACCCGATGAGGAAGGCAGTAAAGTCAACGCCTGCGTAAACGAGGTGTTCCGTATATGGGAGGAAAACAGTGATAAAAAACTGACGCAGCTCCTCTTTTGCGACCTCTCCACTCCAAAGGGTGCAGGCGAGTTTTCCGTCTACACGGATATACGACAGAAGCTGATCGAGCGTGGTATTCCCGAATCGGAAATTAAGTTTATCCACGAGGCGGATACTGAGACGAAAAAGCAGGAGCTGTTCAAAAAAGTGCGCCGTGGCGAAGTGCGAATCCTGATGGGCAGCACGCAGAAAATGGGCGCAGGTACGAATGTGCAGAACAAGATTATTGCTTCCCACGACCTTGACTGCCCGTGGCGACCTGCCGATCTGGAGCAGCGTGCCGGACGGACGGTGCGGCAGGGCAACGAAAACCTGAAGGTCGGTCTGTACCGATATGTTACGGAAGGGACTTTTGACGCATACTGCTGGCAGCTCGTTGAGGGCAAGCAGAAATTCGCAAGTCAGATTATGACAAGCAAATCTCCCGTGCGTTCCTGTGAAGATGTGGACGCTACTGCTCTTTCTTATGCGGAGATCAAAATGCTTGCGGCGGACAATCCGCACATAAAAGAGAAAATGGATTTGGATATTCAGGTGCAGAAGCTGCGCCTTTTGAAGTCCAACTATCTCTCCGAAAAATATGAGCTGGAGGACAAGATCATCAAATACTACCCGACAACAATCGCTCGGACGAAAGAGACGATTGCGGGGCTGGAAAAAGACATATCGCTTGCAAAAGAACACCCGAAGCCTCTGGACGATACCTTTGTAGGGATTGAGGTTAAGGGTGTTTCTTATTCCGAAAAAGCGGAAGGCGGACAGAAAATCATTGACGCCTGCAAGGAAATGACTTCGCCTGATCCCATCCCTCTCGGCAAGTACAGAGGCTTTGATTTGGAGCTTTCCTTTGATACCTTTGAGAAAGCCTATCAGGTAAAAATCAAGGGCAGCCTTTCCCGTTCCGTCTCTTTAGGCACGGACGCTATCGGCAACATTACCCGAATCGACAATGCCATTGAGAAAATCCCTGAACGGCTGGAGGCAAAAAGCAGGGAGCTTTCAACCCTCGAACAGCAATTCGTTACTGCGAAAGCAGAGGTGGAAAAACCGTTTGACAAGGAAGAAGAACTGACCGAAAAGACAAATCGGCTCAATGTCCTTAACGGCTTGCTCAATGTAGACAAGCGGGAAAATGAACTGGTGGACGGTGCGCCGGACGAGGGCGACAGCGTACCCGTTTCAAAGGAAAGAGCTTATGAGCGATAACCTTCTTAGCGGTATGGGAGAAGTCTCATACCGCTTTTACATAGTAAGTTCTCTGAACTGCTGTGTCAGTAAAAATAGAACTGTGGCTTCCTTGTGCGGGCAATGATTTGTCTTTATAATATGAGACATCATATAAAGAAAAGAGGTAAAACCCGATGGAAGAAAACTGTTCTATCAAACTGTTTGAAAGCGATCTTGAAAGTATGCTGTCTCAGGTAATCGCTAAAGCCCGTTCCCGTGATGAGAAATTGAAGGCTGCAAAGGAAAAGGCGGCAAAGATTAAACATCAAAACGAGAAACTCAATGCTGTCTTGGATTTGGAAAAGCCATCTGCTCTTACCGAAGAAGAATGCGAACTTTTAATCCAGTACCTGCTTGCAGAAAACAATGTTGTATTGGAAGAATACCGCATTTGTTATATGCGGGGGCTGATGGACGGAATGGAAATCAAAAAAACAGTAGAATAAAACTTACATAGCCGCTTGGTTTTACAAAAATCAGGCGGCTATATCTATCACGGCAAGGTGGAAAAAGACATAGTGCTGTGATATAATAAAGTGGCTCTTTGAGAGTCAATGTCAAGAAAACTGAGGTTATTTTCCTATGAAAAATATTTTGATTCACGGCTTGGGACAAAACAGTAAGGATTGGGATACCATTAAAAATGAGTTGGAAACGAGGGGAATTTCCTCTGTCGCTCCTGATTTATTTGACCTTGCAAAAGGCAGGAAATTAGACTATCCCACAGTATATCAGGCATTCAGCGAGCTGTGCGAGTCTTACCAAGACAAACTAAATCTTTGCGGGCTTTCCCTCGGCGGTCTGCTTGCGCTCAATTATGCTATCCAGTATCCGAAAAAAATAAACTCTCTTGTTTTGATCGGAACGCCGTTTGAGATACCGAAAGGACTGCTGAAATTTCAAAATATTGTATTTAGATTTATGCCCAAAGCCGTATTTCAGAATATGGGCGTAAGCAAAAAAGATTTTATTCGTTTGAGCAAATCAATGGTTGATCTCAATTTTATGGATTCGGCGACAGCGCTTGATTGTCCCGCCCTTATTCTTTGCGGCGCAAAGGATAAAACGAATATGGAGAGTGCTAAGCGGTTTCACGAAGCAATGAAAAACAGCAAGCTGGTCATTGTGGAAGCTTCCGGTCACGAAGTAAACAAAGATAATCCGAATGAGTTAGTTCGTGTTTTGCAAGACTTTTGGGCAGAGAGGTAGAGATGAGGTTTTTAATAATGAATGAGAGAGAAAGAATTATCCGGTTATGGTTTGATATGTGGCTGAAACAACAGGATTTGGGCATAGATGATATTTTTACAGAAGATGTGGTTTATACGGAAAGCTGGAGTCCAAAATATCAGGATCGCAAAACTGTTAAGCACTGGTTTAATGAGTGGAATACACGGGGAAAAGTCCTTATTTGGGACATTAAGCAGTTTTTCCATAAAGGTAATCAGACTATCGTGGAATGGTACTTCAAAAATGAAATGAACGCTGGAAGCATAGAAGAATTTGACGGCATTTCACTTGTAGAGTGGACGGATGATAACAAAATTAAGTCTTTAAAAGAATTTGGCTGCAACCGTAATAACTATAATCCGTATCAATATGGCGATCAACCTCGATTTAGAGATGAAAAGGCAAATTGGTTTTGATATGTTGATTATCGTGGTAGATTTCCGTCACGAATTTAATAAAGGAAATATGGAGACAGAAAGATGGAATATATAGTAGATGATAAAAAACTGGACGCATTTACCTTTATTGCGTTCGTCAAACAAGTATGGCAAGGCAATTATGATATTGAAAAAACACAGTGTGCATTGTCTCAGACAATCAATATTACTGCTTATGAAAATGAGGCACTGATTGGCTGCTTGCGTATTCTTACAGACGGATATTATTTCGGTACGATTACAGAGTTGCTCGTCCTTCCTGAATATCAAAAACAGGGAGTCGGCAGTAAACTCTTGCAACTTGCAAAGGATAATACCCCTACTATGCTGTATTTTGGAGCGCAGCCGGGGATAGAAAAGTTTTACGAAAAGAATGGTTGCAAAAGAAGCTTGCAATCCTATGTGATCGAAAAGGAACGGTCATAACGAAAATTTACGAGGTGCTTAGTATGGAAGTCAAAAAAATAGATGATACTCAAATTACAAATGCCATTGACTTGATTTGGCAAACTTTTTTACAATTTGAGGCTCCCGATTATTCTGAAGAAGGAGTTAAGTCGTTTCAGGATTTTATTGAGAACAAAGAGATCATCAAAACATTAGAATTTTGGGGCGCTTATGACGAAGAAGAACTAAAGGGAGTTATCGCAACAAACGAAAACCGGAAGCATATCTGTTGCTTTTTTGTGAAAGCACAGTATCAAAGACAAGGCATTGGTAGAAAGTTGTGGGACTTCCTACGAGAAAATAGTTCAAGCAAAACCATTACAGTAAATTCTTCTCCGTATGCAGTTCCGGTCTATCATAAACTGGGTTTCGTAGATACCGATACGGAGCAACTTTCGGATGGTATGCGATATACACCTATGCAATTTATAAAATGAACGATTGGTTTGAAAGAGGTGGTTTGTAGGTGAAGCGTTGTATTGTAGTAACCGAAATAGTCTAAAATAAAATATCAGGAGGTTAATAATGACTATTTCGGAGACAAAAATCTATCCTCGTACCGGGGACAAACAAACGGTATACTTAAAAAGCGTAGTAAAAAATCCTAATATTATTGTTGGCGATTATACGATGTATAATGATTTTGTAAATGCTCCAACGGATTTTGAAAAAAACAATGTTTTGTATCACTATCCAATCAATCACGACAGACTAATTATTGGAAAGTTTTGCTCTATTGCGTGTGGTGCGAAGTTTATTTTCACAAGTGCTAATCACACTTTGAAGTCATTGTCTACTTACCCTTTCCCATTGTTTTTTGAAGAATGGGAACTGGACAAAAGCAATGTGACAGATTCGTGGGATAATAAGGGAGACATTGTTATCGGTAACGATGTATGGATTGGATATGAAGCTGTTATTATGTCCGGTGTTACCATTGGTAACGGAGCAATCGTTGGGACTCGTGCAGTAGTAACGAAAGATGTGCCGCCTTACACGATTGTAGGCGGTATACCCGCACGACAAATCCGAAAGAGATTTTCTGAAGATACCATATCATCATTATTGAGTATTAGATGGTGGGATTGGTCGGATGAAAAAATTAAAAAAAATATTTCCGCCATTCAAACAGGAAGTATTGATGATCTAAAGTAATGGGACTTACCGAATAACAAATACCTTTACATAGCCGCTTGGTTTTTACAAAAAATCAGGCGGCTATATTTTTGTTTAAGGAGGTGTTCGCTTATGGGCGAAACAGACTACAACGCCCTGCTCTACGATAAGATGAAAGCCGAGCAGGACAAGTACAGAGACTGGCTGCTTAATCAGCCGCCGGAGGAAATTTTGAATCATACCTACGAGTACACGATGAGAGAGGACATCGTGATGTGTATGGAAGAACTGGAGCTTTCTCCGAAACAGGCAAAGGCTTTGCTTCGTTCCCCTTGCCCTCTTGACGATGTCTATAAAGAGTTCAGGGACAGAGAAGTGGAGCATATGGATACCATTCGTGATTCCATCGAAACGAGGGCAAATGATGTGCTCAAACGAGACAAAAACAGAGAAAGCAGGTGAGAAAATGGTGTGTAAATTAAAAACAATCCGTGCGGATATGCTGGTGTTGCAGTGCCAGCTTGAAAGAGAATTGATCAGATATGTGAAGCGGTATCTCTGCCAGCCGCAGGTCACAATCATCACAAATGATAAGCAGTTTGCCTTTATGTGCGAGCTGTACGACTATGTGGAGAATACGGAGCTTCCGCCTGAAATGGTAAGTTCCCTTATGAAAACGAAAAATGTCTTGGAGCTGTCTTGGGACGAATGGCTGATGAATGCCGAAGTTGAAGATATGGAAGATTCCATTGAGAAAGTCGCAGAGCTTCTCAGGAAAGGGAAGATCTGATATGCCATATATTCCGCCGGAAGTGGTCGAACAGGCTCGGCAGATCGACCTTTTAACTTATCTAAGAAGGATGGAGCCGGATAATGTTGAACAAGTCAAAGGAACGAGAAATGTATATCGTACCGTTGACCACGACAGCTTAAAGATTTCAAATGGCAAATGGTTTTGGTGGTCGCAAGGTTTCGGCGGCTATACTGCGCTTGACTATCTGATAAAAGTCAGGAACTATTCTTTTATGGACGCAGTGGAAATCCTAACGGGAAAAGAACTGGCAAAGTGGACGCCGCCACCGAAAAAAGAAGAAAAAACTGAGCCGAAGGCACTGCGTTTGCCGGAAAAATATCAAGACAGCAAACGGGTAATGCAGTATCTTTTTGATCGTGGCATTGACTATCAGATTATTCAGGAGTGTATTGCGGACGGTGTGATTTTTGAAAGCAACGGGCGCTATCATAATGCGGTTTTTGTCGGGAAGGACGAAACAGGGACGCTAAAGTATGCCGCCTACCGTGGTTTAGGAAGCAGCACCTTTAAGGGAGACGCATACGGAAGCGACAAGCAATATTCCTTTCGCCTGCTTGCAAAAGAGCCTTGCCAGTCGGTGCATTTATTTGAAGCCGCCATTGATTTGCTGTCCTATGCCACTTTGCTGAAAGCTCAGGGTAAGGACTATAAATCGGAAAATCTGCTCTCTCTTTCGGGTGTGTATCAGCCGAAGAAAGAGAGCAAAGACAGTAAAATTCCGATTGCGCTTTCCGTTTTCCTTGAGAAAAATCCGCTTATCAAGACGATTCATTTGCATTTGGACAATGACAAAACGGGAAGGCTCTGTACCAAAACCTTAAAAGAGCTGCTCGGAAATAAGTATGAAGTCTTTGACGAGCCGCCGAAGAAAGGCAAGGACTATAACGATTACCTCTGCATACAGCTTGGAATCTACAAATCCAAAGAAAGGAGCTATGAGCGTTGAATGTACGAATTTATCAGATCAATATGAAGCGTGACGCCAACAATGTCGCCTTTATGAATTACGAGAGCCTTCCAAAATTTCAGGGCAGCTCAGAAATCGACAGCAGCCTCTATGATAAGGTGTTCGAGGGAGAAGTAAACTGCTTCACGCTGGAAAAACTCTATGAGATTTTCAATCTTAAACACCCCGCAGGATATAAAGGGCGGTCGATGTCCGTATCCGATGTGGTGGAGATCATTGACGGGAATACCGGAAAAAGCTACTTCCACTTTTGCGACAGCTTCGGTTTTCAGAAGGTCGATTTTGATCCGGAAAAGACGCAGGTCAGCGACCGCTTCCTATCGCTTGCCGAGCAGGAGAAAATCTCTGTCCTGCTCGTTCCGGTCGGCAAATCTCCGATTGTGAAAGAGATACCGAACACCTATGAAGCGATGAAAGAACTGGTCGGCGGGGGCGGTTTAGACGAGTATATGCCCTTTGAAGATGACGCCGCTATCGTCTGCAACCGTGACGGGAAGCAGGAAAAGCTGCCGATGAATCGGGCGGTCTACCAGCCGCCGAAGCGCACACAGATGAGTTACAGCGACCTGAAATCCCTTTTTCGGGAAGCGGAAAACAACAGACAGCACCTTACCGCACATATCGTTTTTACCGCCGATACCTTCAAAAAACCGTACAGCGAATTTGAACGGACTTATGAAGTAAGCTCGGACAACAAGGCATTCCAGTCCCGTATGGGCGGCTATTCCATCTACGGCGCTTCTTTGGACGGTGTTGATCCGTGCCTGAGAATGGAGGGATTGATGGCGGACGAAATGGGCGGTAAGGACGGTTGGAAAATTGAAAAATGCTTCTTAATGGAAGATTCAAGAGAGGTCGCCGACATCATTCACGGCGATTTTTTTATTGCCCGTTCCAATGTCGTCGATGAGAAATACAGCAGCTTATCGAGCGAACAACTACTGAAATACAAACGGCTTTTTCGGTATCCTGAGCGATTCCACGAAACCGCACACGGGATTGAGATCGAGCCGTTTAAGCCCAACAGGGCGGACAAAGAACGATAAATATCAGGAAAAACGGGGCAGCCCGACAGGTCTGCGTTAGCTTAGCGAGCAGACTGTTTTTACTCCTATCGGGCAAAAACAGTAAAAGCTCGTTAGGGGCTGCCCCTAATACCCCAATACAGGAAAGGATTTTGACTATGCACGAATTTCTATTCTTTATGATAGGCTTCCTGCTCGGTGGCGTTATCGGCGTAATGATTATGTGTCTTATGCAGATCAACCGAATCAGCCGCACACCAAATATCCGAAAGGAGGACGAGGAACTGTGAAACGAACAGTCAAAAAACAGTTTTGGTTTTCAAAGGCGGAAGCACAGGACTTGCAGAAGAAAGCAAAGAAAGCCTGCCTGACCGAAGCGGCGCTGATTCGACTGCTGCTTCGTGGCTATGAGCCGAGAGAAAAACCGGACGAGAGATTTTATGACGCTATGCGGGAGCTTTCCGCTATCGGCAACAACATCAATCAGCTCGCCATTAAAGCGAACGCCCTCGGCTTTGTGGATTCGCAAATGCTGAAGAACGAGGCGCTGAGGTGGCACAAGTTTCAGGCGGCGATTGAGCGTGAATTTCTGCGCCCTGAAAAAAGCGGATTGAAATGGCAGTAACAAAGCTTTGGAAGGTAAGCGTCCGGCTCGGTCAGGTACTGGACTATACGACCAATCCTGAAAAGACCGCCAACCCCGAATATTCTGCCGAAGATTATCAGGCGCTCAAAGATGTGCTTGCCTATGCGAAGGACGAGGAGAAAACGGAACACGAGTTTTTCTGTGACGGGATCAACTGCAATGTGGCGATGGCTCGTGACCAGTTCATTACCGTCAAGGAACAGTTCGGCAAGACGGACGGGATTCAGGCGTATCACGGGTATCTAAGCTTTAAGGAAAACGAGGTCACGCCCGAACAGGCGCAGCAGATCGGAATGGAGTTTGCAAGAAAGATGTGGGGCAAGCGGTTTCAGGTGGTCGTTACTACCCATCTGAACACGAAACATCTCCACTGCCATTTTGTCATCAACTCCGTTTCCTTTGCCGATGGGAAGCGGCTGAAAGACAAAGAAAAGTCTTGGTACTACTTCCGCCATATCGCCGATGAGATCTGCTTGGAACATAAGCTGTCCATTGTAGAAAAGCCGGAGCTGCACAGATCGCCCGCCTATCTTACGATGAAGGACGAGGCGGGTATGCCTACCCGATACAACAACGCAAAAAAAGCGATTGACGAGGCGATTGCGATGAGCCGCAACCTGCGGCAGTTCCAATATGAACTGGGCGTGATGGGCTACCACTCAAATTTCAGTCCCAACCGCAAGTATGCGACGGTTACACCCAAGGGCAGCGAAAAGCCGATACGGACTTACCGGCTCGGCGAGGAATACACCAAAGAGAAAATCCTTGAAAGGCTGATTGCTAATCGGGATAATATTGTGTTCAAGCCGTTCCAGCCAAAGACCTATATTGTCCGGCAGTACCGCCTGCCCACAAGAGAAAGCAAAATCCAAAAGGTCGGCGGTCTGTATGGCTTGTATCTCTACTACTGCTATCGGCTCGGCTACCTTCCGAAGCACAATCAGAAACAACAGAATACGGCGAGGCTTCACTATCTTCTCAAAGACGATCTGATGAAGATGGACGAACTCACCAAACAGGTAACGCTGCTCGGCAAGCACCAGATCGGTACGGACGAGCAGCTTTTTTCATATAAGCGGTCGGTTGAGGACGAAATCAAAACCCTTACCGCCGACAGAACACATCTCCGAAATGAAATACGAAAGGTAGATATATCAGATGAACGGCTGTCGGCGGCAAAGATGAAAATTTCAGCTATCTCCGAACGCTTGAAAGAGCTTCGCAAAGAAGTAAAGCTCTGCGACGGGATTGCGAAGCGGTCAGGCGTAATTGCCGATACCCTTTCGCAAGTGAAAGCAGAGGAAGAAAAATCTCAAAGAAAGGAGTCCCGAAACTATGAACAACGGCGGTGACGCAGCAGAACAAATCGTCAGGCTGTCGCTTGAAGGATTTGAAGTGGCTGTCCGGCTCACAGGCTCGGCGGCGAAGAATATCGCTATTCTGTTAGCTTCCGTGCTGAAGCAGGAGATCAGCCAGTCGAATAAGACACGGGGGAAAGCACGGCTTACCAATATGATTAAGTCCGGCAAGGAACTGAAGGTCTTTTCGTTCCAGCAGAAAGACCTGCCGAAGTTTACCGAACAGGCAAAACGATACGGCGTCCTTTACTGCGTTCTGCGTGATAAAAATACCAAGAGCGATACGGCGATGGTCGATATTATCGCCCGTGCGGAGGACGCTGCGAAAATCCAGCGTATTTCCGACCGCTTTGAACTTGGTAAAGTCGATAAGGCTTCCATTGTTTCCGAAGCGGAAAAAGATGTGGCAGACCGTGAAGCGGTTGCCAATGAAGTGCCTACGAAATCAAGGGGCGAGATCATCGTGGAGGAAGCGATGGGAAAGCCAATGCAGAAGGAGGGAAATTCCCACCAAAACCCCTCGGTCGCAAAGACGGACAAAAGCCCTCTGTCCGAGCGAGACTTAGAAACGACAGGTACGCACACTGATAAGGGTGTCGCAAAGGCAGCGGATAAGAAGCCTTCGGTCAAGGAAAAGCTCGACCGATACAAGGCGGCTGCCAAAGCGGAAAAGGAAGCAGAGCGTACTGTGCCGGAGGCTTCCAAAGAGAAGCCGAAAACCCCTGAAGCCAATCGGCAAACCGTTCACAGGCAGCCGAAGAAATCCAAGAAGTCGAAAGAGAGGTGAGCGAAATGGATCAACTAAAGGAACACCCGCAGATCGTGGAACTTTTAGACACGCTCGATAAAAACGGCTTGATGAAAGAGAAAAACGAGGTGCAGTCGCTGGTAAGTTATATCGGCGGTATGGAAGAAACGCTGACAGGAATGCTCGGCGAGCTTCAGGATATGCGCCGTGAAATCAATCTGATCCACAACAACACGCTGCGGAGCAAGTGCCATACCCTTGTGGAAAAAACGGAGAGCAAAATCCGTCAGGGATTTTCCGCAGTCAAAAAGATGAAGGATAATCTGATCCAGTCAGCCGGAAACGCTGTGCGGGCGTTCCGGGAAAAAGGCAGGGAAGCCATTGCTGAGTCGGTCAGGGCAATGAAAATCCCCGAAGCGCTGGATAAGCTGTCCTCGATGTTCGGTAAACTGTCAAAGGATATGGCGCAGGATACAAGAAAACTGTCCGCTATGCAGACGGAGCTTCAGGGCGCAAAGGGGCATTTGAAAAATATGGGGCTGCTGTTTATGGGAAAAGCCGCAAAGGAAGCGGAACATTCCAAGAGTGATAAAGGCGTATTATCAAGGTTGTCCCGTTTATTTGAAAAAGCGCAGAAAGGATTTGCGTCTTTGGAGCAAAAGGCGATGGATACGGCGGATAAGCTCAGAGTTTCCCGTGTGAAATCGTCTGTAAAAGAAAATCTCAGCAGATATAGGGCGGCGGCGAAAGCAGAAAAAGGAACAGAGCGCAGCGAGCCGACCGCTTCCAAAGAAGAAAACCGCACAGCACAGGCGTTGGGGCAGATTAGCGTCCCGCACCCGCAAAAATCAAATCTATCAAAAGAGAGGTAAAAAGATATGACCAACGATTTTAAGAATAAGCAAAGCAGCGGCGCAAGACCGCCGAGACTTTCGCCGGAGGAATACGCCGCCAAGAAAAAGGCGGAGAAAGAAGCCATTTATCAACTGCTCGACAATACCGCTTCGGAAGTGGTGCAGTCGCCGGAAAAATTCAAAGCCTACCTTGATGTGCAGAGCCGTATGGACAGGTACACAGCGAACAATGCGTTGCTGATGTATAAGCAATTCCCGCAGGCAAGTCAAATCAAGGAATTTGGCGATTGGACGGCGGACGGTGTAAAGGTCAATAAAGGCTCCAAGACCTTTATTATCCTTGATCCCTACGAGTACACCAAGAAGGACGGGACAATCGGCATTGATTTCAATTTGAAAAGAGTGCTGGATGTTTCACAGACCAACGGCAAGCGCCCTGCCGCCCCGACCGCTAACCGTGATCCGAGAAAGTTGGTGGCGGTTATGCTCGACAGCGCCCCAATCAATATTGAAAGCACCAATGAGCTGCCTTATCCCGATATGGGCGCTTTCT
This sequence comes from Ruminococcoides intestinale, assembly GCF_040095935.1. Taxonomy (NCBI): domain Bacteria; kingdom Bacillati; phylum Bacillota; class Clostridia; order Eubacteriales; family Oscillospiraceae; genus Ruminococcoides; species Ruminococcoides intestinale. Next base: position 260,897 of record NZ_JBBMFQ010000003.1, read on the forward strand.
ATAAAAATGAAGATCAGACGCTTTATGTGAAGCGGGACATCGGCGACAGCGTTGCCCTCTGCCAGTGCGTCGCTCAGGAACTCGGTCACGCCGAGCTTTCTATGAACAGCGAGGTATACAGCCGCAGGGATATGGGATTTCAGGCGGTGTGCATTGGGTATATGCTCTGCAAGAAATACGGAGTCGATACGCAGAATTTCGCTATCGACCGTATCCCCGACGAACTGAAAAACAAAGAGCCGAAAGAAATTAAAGCTGAACTCGGCAAGACGCAGAAGGCGTTTAAGGAAATTACCGCCCGTGTTTCCGACGAGCTGTACCGCCAGCGGGCGGAGCGCTCAAAGGAACAGGAGAGATAACCGGAGGTAGCTGCGATGAAAGAAGAACTCTACCATATCGCTTTGGACGATTATGAACACGGCGTTGTGATCCGTTCCCTGAACGATAAAAAGACCGACCTCAAAAAAGAGGGCAAGTCCACCGACGCCGTAGACGATCTGATTATTAAAATCGGTCACGCCCCAAGACGCAAGTTCAAAGTGGTAGAAAAGGAATCCTGCCGTGAATCGAGATAGCAACAAGCAGTCTGCGATTATCCTTGCGGTTATTGGGATTCTTCCCGTTGTGTGGCTCGGCTTATTGATAGCGCCGTCCGTCAAGGGCGGTCTGCCGGAGATACTGCCGAGCCTTTTGACGGCATTCAATGATCCGTTCCATATCGAGCTTTGCGGGGACAGCTTAAAAACTGTCCTCGTTTTGCTTTTGCTCTACGGAATGGGGATTGGAATTTATTTGTCCACACGGAGGAACTACCGCAGGCGTGAGGAACACGGCTCAGCGAAATGGGGCAGCGCAAAAGCCATTGATAAAAAGTACCGTCAAAGCCCGCCCTCGGAAAATAAGCTGATGACGCAGAATGTCCGAATCGGACTCAATGCGAAAAAGCACCGGAGGAATCTGAATACTCTGGTGTGCGGCGGCTCCGGCGCAGGCAAGACAAGATTCTATTGCAAGCCGAATTTAATGCAGACAAGCAATTCCTCTCAGGTAATTTTAGATCCAAAAGGGGAAATTCTGCGTGATGTCGGCAATCTGCTTGAAAAAGCAGGCTATGAGATCAAGGTGCTGGACTTGATTTCAATGGAGAAAAGCCATTGCTACAACCCGTTTGTCTATCTCAGGAACGACAACGATATTCAGCGCCTTGTGACCAATCTTTTTAAGAGTACCACCCCGAAAGGCTCACAGTCCAACGATCCTTTTTGGGATACTGCGGCGAGTATGCTTTTACTCGCCCTTATTTTTTATTTGCACTACGAAGCGCCGGAGGAGGAACAGAATTTTGCGATGGTAATGGAAATGCTCAGGGCGGCGGCGATTGAGGACGAGGAGGACAACCGCCCTTCTCCCCTCGACAATCTGTTTGCCGATTTGGAAATGGATAATCCCGACCATATTGCATTGAAATACTATCGTTCCTACCACTCCGGCTCGGCAAAGACCTTGAAATCCATTCAGATTACCCTTGCCGCAAGATTGGAGAAATTCAATCTTGAAAGCTTAGCGGCGCTGACTTCCGCTGATGAGCTTGACCTTGCTTCAATGGGCGAGAAGAAAACGGCGCTGTTTGCGCTGATACCGGATAATGATTCGAGCTTCAATTTCCTCGTCAGTATCCTCTACACACAGCTTTTCCAGCAGCTTTTTTACTCCGCCGACCATATCCACGGCGGCAGTCTGCCGATACCTGTCCATTTTTTGATGGACGAATTTGCGAATGTTTCGCTGCCTGACGATTTTGACAAGATACTTTCCGTTATGCGTTCAAGAGGCGTATCAGTATCCATTATCCTGCAAAATCTGGCACAGCTCAAAGCCCTTTTTGAAAAGCAATGGGAATCCATCGTAGGCAACTGCGATGAATTTCTCTATCTCGGCGGCAATGAGCAGAGTACGCACAAGTATGTGTCCGAGCTTTTAGGCAAGGAAACGATTGATACGAACACCTACGGGAAAAGCGAGGGGCGGAGCGGAAACTACTCGACCAATTATCAGATTTCCGGTCGTGAGCTGCTTACCCCTGATGAAGTGAGAATGCTCGACAACCGCTACGCTATTTTGTTTATCCGTGGCGAGCTTCCGGTAATGGATTTGAAGTACGACATTTTGAAGCACCCGAATGTGGCGTATACCGCAGACGGGAAAGGCGGCGTGTATCAGCACGGCGAAGTCACAAAAAATGTGGCGACCATTGAAACCCTGTATGTTGATCTCGACAGCGTTCCCGAAATGGAGCTTTCGAAAACGACTTACGAGCTGTTGTCCGATGAGGACTTTGAGAACTTATCAAATTGATTGGAGGAAAACAGAATGAATATTTTTCATAAGACGCAGAAGAAAGAAACCCGCAAACTGCCGATGACCGGAAAGGTAAAGAAAGGCTTTCGTTATTACTGTGCGGCGGTTTTAAGCCTGACTGCTGTTTTTGCGATGTCTACAACGGCTTTCGCCGCAGGCGATCCGCTTACCGTTGTCAACAACCTGTCCGATTTCATCTTCGGCTTTATCCGTGCGATTGGTCTGATCCTGCTCGGTTTTGGTATCGTTCAGGTAGGACTTTCCCTGAAATCCCACGATCCTTCGCAGCGTGCAAACGGATTTCTGACGCTGGCGGGCGGTATCATTATCGTTTTTGCGAAAGAAATCCTCACTCTGATTACGGGCTAATCCTTTACGCAAACGACGCTCAGGGGCGTTCCTGAAAAACAATTCAGGGACGCCCCATTTTTCTTTTTAAGGAGGTGCTACGAAATTGAGTGATAACTGGGTAGTTCAGAATCTCCAGAATGCCCTCGAAACTTGGAATGAAAAACTCGCTGAGATATGGCAGCTCATCACAACTACGCCGCAGAGCTTCAAAGGCGGTGGGATATGGGCGGTCATTGTCAATATCAACGGCGCTGTGCAGGCGATTGGTCTTGCGCTTTTGGTGCTGTTTTTTGTGGTCGGTATGGTACGCACCTGCGGCAGCTTCAGTGATGTCAAGAAACCGGAACACGCTGTCAAGCTCTTTATCCGATTTGCGCTTGCAAAGGCGGGTATCACTTACGGTATGGAGCTAATGCTTGCCCTGTTCAATATCGTGCAGGGTACAATCGGCACGATTATGACCGCCGCAGGCTTTACTTCCGCACAGCAGACCACTCTGCCGCAGGAAATGATTGACACCATAGAAAGCTGCGGCTTTTTCGAGAGTATCCCGTTATGGGCGGTTACGCTCATCGGCGGCTTGTTTATCACAGTAATGTCATTCCTGCTCATAATGACGGTGTACGGGAGATTTTTTAAGTTATATATGTATACGGCGCTCGCCCCGATTCCGCTTTCCACTTTTGCGGGAGAGCCGAGTCAGAATGTGGGGAAATCATTTATCAAAAGCTACTGCGCCGTATGTTTGGAAGGTGCAGTGATTGTTTTAGCCTGCATTATCTTCTCGCTGTTCGCTTCTTCCCCGCCTGTGGTCGATCCCAATGCGGCGGCAGTCACGCAGGTTTGGTCATATATCGGCGAGCTGCTCTTTAATATGCTCGTTTTGGTCGGCTCGGTGCGGATGTCTGACCGGATAATCCGTGAGATGATGGGACTGTAAGGAGAACAGAATGAAACGAATATACAACAAATTCAAGGGCTACACCCTTGCGGACTGCGATTGCAGATATTGCCTGTATTACGGAGGGCGGCGAAAAGGCAAAGTTATCTGTCTTGCAGACGAGTGCGTCTGCGCCGATGAAATCCGGCAGGCACAAAAACGAAAAGAAAGGAGTTCCTAAATGGAAGTCAAAATCAACAGAGAAATCAGGAATTACACGGAAGCGATGTTTTTCGGACTGTCACTGCGGCAGTTCATTTTTTCTGCCTGCGCCTGCGTGGTGGCGGTGGGTATCTATTTTCTGCTCAAGCCCTATGTCGGCACGGAAACCGTATCGTGGATGTGCATTTTGGGAGCCGCACCCTTTGCGGCTCTTGGTTTTGTTAAATACAACGGAATGACCGCCGAGAAATTTATCTATGCGTGGATCAAGTCGGAGTTTTTAATGCCGAAAAAGCTCACTTTCCGTTCAACGAATACCTACTACGAGCTGTTCAAGCCGAGTATCGAAGCAAAAGCAAAGGAGGCTATGAAATCGAATGATTAAAACACTTACCAATCTCCGCAAGCAGGAAAAGGAAAAGTTTGTCGTGCCGAAGGGCGTTCAGGATGTGATCCCCATTACCGCCATTTATGACGACGGTATTTTTCAGATCGGGAAAGACAAGTTTTCCAAGACCTATAAATTTTCAGATATTAACTACGCTGTTGCCAGCCGTGAGGACAAGGAAGCGATGTTCCTTGAATACTCGGAGCTGCTCAATTCCCTCGACTCCGGCGCAACGACAAAAATCACGATCAACAACCGCCGCTTAAACCGATTGGACTTTGAGAACAACATCCTTATCCCGATGAAAGGCGACAGCCTTGATGAATACCGTGAGGAGTATAACAAAATCCTTTTGGAAAAAGCCACAGGCGCAAACGCTATCGTGCAGGATAAGTATATGACGATTTCCGTCAACAAGAAGAATATTGAGGACGCAAGGAATTATTTTGCCCGTGTGGGCGCTGACCTGATCGCCCACTTCGGCAGGCTCGGCAGCAAGTGCTTGGAGCTGGAAACCGATGAAAGGCTGCGTATCTTCCACGACTTTTACCGTGTGGGCGAGGAATCCTCTTTCCACTTTGATATAAAGGAAACCCGCAAAAAGGGACACAGCTTCAAGGACTATATCTGCCCTGATTCAATGGAATTTGAAAAGGACTACTTCAAAATGGGCGACCGTTATGGGAGAGTCCTTTTTTTGCGTGAGTACGCATCCTATATCAAGGACAGTATGGTGGCGGAGCTGACCGATCTCAACCGCAATCTGATGATGTCGATTGATGTTGTACCCGTGCCGACTGATGAAGCGGTACGGGAAGCGGAAAATCGTCTGCTTGGTGTGGAAACGAATATTACCAACTGGCAGAGGCGGCAGAACTCCAATAATAACTTTTCGGCGACCGTTCCCTATGATATGGAACAGCAGAAAAAGGAAATGAAGGAATTTCTCGATGATTTAACGACGAGAGATCAGAGAATGATGTTCGCCGTGATTACCTTTGTGCATACGGCGGATTCCAAAGAACAGCTTGATAACGACACGGAAGCGCTGCTTACCACGGCGAGAAAGCACCTTTGTCAGTTCGGCGTGTTGAAATTCCAGCAGGTGGACGGGCTGAATACGGTTATGCCGTTTGGCGTGCGGAAGATTGATACCTTCCGTACCCTCACAACCGAAAGTCTCGCCGTGTTTATCCCGTTTCGGGTGCAGGATATTTTTCACGAGAACGGTATCTACTACGGGCAGAATGTTATCAGCAAGAATATGATTATTGCCGACCGCAAACAGCTTTTGAACGGTAATTCCTTTATCCTCGGCGTATCCGGCGGCGGCAAGTCCTTTGCTGCAAAGGGAGAAATCGAGAATGTAATCCTTTCTTCGGAATCAGATGTTATCATCATTGATCCGGAGCGAGAATATTCACAGCTTGTTAAGGCGCTCGGCGGCGAGGTAATCCATATTTCCGCCACTTCGCAAAATCACATCAACGCTATGGATATGACGAAGGAGTACGGCGACGGGGCGAATCCGGTTATTTTGAAGTCGGAGTTTATTATGTCCCTGTGCGAGCAGCTCATCGGCGGCAGCAACCTCGGCGCAAAGCAGAAGTCCATTATCGACCGCTGCACCGCCAGCGTGTACCGCACCTATCAGCAGAATAACTATCAGGGCGAAGTGCCGACCTTGCAGGATTTCAGGGCGGAGCTTCTGAAACAGGACGAGCCGGAGGCGAAGGAAATCGCCCTTGCCATCGAGCTGTTTACAAGCGGCAGCTTGAACACCTTTGCGAAGCATACGAATGTGGATACCAATAACCGTCTGATCTGCTATGACATTTTAGACCTCGGCAAACAGCTTATGCCTATCGGTATGCTGGTCGTTCTCGACTCTATCTTAAACCGCATTACGCAGAACAGGGCGAAAGGCAGAAATACCTTCATCTTTATTGATGAGATTTATCTGCTGTTCCAGCACGAGTATTCCGCTAACTTCCTTTTTACCCTTTGGAAGCGTGTGCGTAAATACGGTGCTTATGCGACGGGTATTACGCAGAATGTGGACGACCTTTTGCAGAGCCATACGGCAAGGACAATGCTCGCAAACTCTGAGTTTATCATTATGCTCAATCAGGCTTCCACGGACAGGCTGGAGCTGGCGAAGCTCTTAAATATCTCCGACCTTCAGATGTCGTATATTACGAATGTGGAAGCCGGACACGGGCTTATCAAGGTGGGCAGTTCCCTTGTGCCGTTCGCAAATAAATTCCCGAAAAATACGAAGCTGTATAAGCTGATGACAACAAAACCGGGCGAGAGCGCATAAGCTCCCGCCCCTTGTTTCAGAAAGGATATGGCAATGAGAAAAAAGATTTGTATTGCGTTGATGACGGCGTTTACCGTCCTGCTCGGCGTCAGCAGTTATTTCATTATTGACCATTACAGGGAGGCGGAACATCAGGAACAGCTGTACGATTCCCTCGTACAGCTCGTAGAGGACAGCGAAACCGAGCCTGCCGAGCCGATCATCTATTCGGAAGATAAGACGATACTGCCGGAGCTTACCGAGTTGTACCGTCAAAACAATGATTTGGTCGGTTGGATTTGCGTGGAGGATACGAACATCAATTATCCAGTTATGCAGACGGTGGATAACCCGAACTACTATCTAAAGCGTGGATTTGATAAAGAATACAGTTCTTACGGCTGCCCGTATGTGCAGGAGGATTGTGATGTCCTAAAGCCTTCGGACAATTTAGTGATCTACGGTCATCATATGAACAACGGCTCGATGTTCGCCGACTTTGAAAAATTCAAGGACGAGGATTTCTGGCGGGGACATAAAACGATTGCCTTTAACACCCTGACAGAGAAAAATGAGTATGAAATCCTTGCGGTTTTCAAAACCGTTGTCTACACCGACAGCCCTGAAGCCTTCAAATATTACCGCTTTACGGACGCTCAGTCGCCGGAGGAGTTTGACGCTTATATTGATAAGTGCAAAGAGCTTTCCCTTTACGACACGGGCGTATCGGCGGAGTACGGCGACAAGCTGATCACGCTTTCCACCTGTGAATACTCCCGTACAAACGGAAGGATTGTCGTTGTGGCGAAAAAAGTAACAGAAAGCAGTGGTGCAAATGCTCCCGCAAATGACGGGGCGGCAGAGATACCGAGCTAATGCCCTGATAAAGAAGCTGTGCGCTAATTATGATGACGGGAACTGCCTGCTTCTTGATGAAGGGGAAGGCTGCGTCTGCGTACAGAGTATATCCTACTCGTTTTTATGCAGGTATTTCCGCAATGCGGTACTTCCGGCAGATCCGGCGCTGGAAGCGGAGATACTTGGAACGCACCCTGACAGGTGCGTTTCCTGCGGCGCTCCGATTATCAAGCGTGGCAACAGGAAAAAGTATTGTGAGAAATGCGCCGGTATCGCATACAAAAGGCAGCAGGCAGAGTACGCAAGGAAAAAGCGCACAGAATCGAAAAATAGAGGGTAAAAAGTCCTTGATTTAAGCGGCTTTTCAGCCCTCGTACTTTGAGGGGCAAGGTGTTGATACCTTTTCCCCTCTTTTTTTACTTCAAAGCGTCCACAGGCGCTTGGAAAGGAGGTTTTCTATGCCGGATATTAAGACAAGGGATATAGCGAAAGGCACGATCAAAACGATTGACAAATCGGCGGTTGCCGCCGAGCGTATGAAATCCACCTTTATCCAGACTAAAGAAAAAGCGGAACACTCCGTTGATGTCCCTGAAAGCAGTGCGGAGGAATACGCTTCCAACCGTTTGGAAAGCGGTACCGACCGAGTTTCCCACGAAGCCGTACACCAATTTGACAAGCAGGGGCGCAAGGGCGTTCAGGCGACAAAGCAGAATATCGTCAAGGCAAAGGACGGTATTCAGAAATTCAAGGAAAAGCGGGCGGCGCAGTCGCTTCAAAAACAGGCGCAGGCGGCAACTCCACGAAAAGGCGTCGGTCAGGGTATCAAGGCGGTGGAACAGCCGAAGAAGGCAGTAAAAGAGTCTGTCCGTTCCGCAGGAAAAAAGACGATTAAGACGGTTGGGAAAGGCTCGGCGAAAACAGCGCAGAAAACGGTAAAAACCGCAGAGCGCACCGCTAAAACGACCGTCAAGACAGCACAGCGTACCGCAAAGGCGGCGCAGAAAACAGCGCAGGCTACGGTCAAGGCTTCTCAAAGGGCAGTTCAGGCGGCACGGGCGGCGGCTCGTGCCGCCGTTATTACGGCGAAAGCAATCGCAAAAGCGATAGCGCTTGCGGTCAAGGCGATTATCGCCGGAACAAAAGCGTTGATCGCCGCAATCGCCGCAGGCGGCTGGATAGCGGTTTTGGTCATTATTGTGATTTGCCTGATCGGTATGCTTCTCGGATCAGTGTTCGGTATCTTTTTCTCAGGCGAGGATTCCGGCACGGGTATGAGTATGCAGACCGTTGTGCAGGAAATCAATACCGAATACAATACCAAACTGCAAGAGGAGAAAAGCTCGGTATCCTATGATGTCCTTGAAATGAGCGGTAGCCGTGCCGTTTGGAAAGAGGTGCTTGCGGTATACTCGGTCAAGGTCAACACCGATCCGGATAATCCCCAAGAGGTCGCAACGATGGACGAATCGAAAAAGCAGCTTCTCACGGACATCTTTTGGGAGATGAACGAAATAAGCTCCAGCACCGACACCAAAACCGAGACGGTCATTACCGAAACCGATGACGGTCACGGAAATATCGTGGAGACGGAAAGCACGGTCACGCAAACCTATCTGTATATCACGGTCAGCCATAAGACCGCCGATGAGATGGCGGCGCAGTATGGATTTAACGAGGAACAGAAAGAGTATCTTGCAGAGCTGCTTGCCGATGAAAACAATTCGCTGTGGTCGCAGGTGCTTTACGGGATTACGGGGACAGACGATCAGATCGTAACCGTTGCGCTTTCCCAAATCGGAACAATGGGCGGCGATCCGTACTGGTCTTGGTACGGTTTTAATTCCCGTGTAGAGTGGTGCGCTTGCTTCGTTTCGTGGTGCGCTAATGAATGCGGGTATATTGACGCTGGTGTAATTCCGAAATACGCAGGCTGCGTCAACGGCGTACAATGGTTTAAGGACAGAGGGCAATGGCTGGATAACAGCGCCGAGCCTACGCCGGGTATGATTATCTTCTTCGATTGGGCGGACGAAAGCGGTCAGGACGGATTATCCGACCATACGGGTATCGTCCAAAAAGTAGAAAACGGCAGAGTTTACACGGTCGAGGGCAACTCCGGGGATTCTGTTCGTCAGAATAGTTATCCGGTTGGGTATTACGAAATACTCGGCTACGGTGCACCTGCCTATTGATCGGAGGGCAAAAACGAGCCGCTTGCTTAAATGCAGGCGGCTTAATTACATAAAAATTCGCAAAAAGGTATTGACAAATAGAATCTCAGTGGGTATACTTTGCTTGTAAGATAGTTAGTTACTCAACTAACAGACAAACAAGCAGGTGTAGGAGGTGCTATGATTGAATGTAAATCCGAATATAGATAAACCGATCTTTCTTCAGATCGCAGAGCAGCTTGAAGATTCTATATTTACTGGTGCTTTTCCTGAAGAAACACAAATCCCATCGACAAATGAAATTTCTGCGCTGCTCAGTATCAATCCACATACTGTTCTAAAAGGAATGAATGTGCTGGTTGACGGGGGAATCATCTACAAGAAAAGAGGTCTTGGAATGTTTGTGAAAGAAGGTGCAGTCGAAAAAATTCGACAAAAACGGCAAAGTCAGTTTTATGAGCAGTATGTTTCGACTTTAATAAGCGAAGCATTGAAGCTGCAAATGTCTAAAGAGGATATTATTTCTTTGATAGAAAGGGGTTATGACAATGAATGCCATTCAAATTAAAAATATAACGAAACGCTATAAAGATGTCACAGCGCTTGACGATATTTCTTTTTCCTTTGAGTTCGGGAGAATATATGGGTTTTTAGGAAGAAACGGGGCAGGAAAATCTACCCTTATCAATATTATCGCAAACCGGATTTTTGCAGATCAGGGCGAAGTCCTGATTGATGGTATTCCTGCAAAAGAAAATATGGGTGTCCACGAAAAGATTTTTTGCATGAGTGAAGCGGATTTATATGACAGAGATTTGAAGGTTAAGGATCATTTCAAGTGGACAAATCGTTTTTATAACGATTTTGATCTGGATAAAGCCTTTGAACTTTCCAAAAAGTTCAATCTTGATATTAACAAAAGGTTTAAGGCGTTATCGAAAGGGTATCAGTCCATTTTCAAGCTGATTATTGCGCTATCACTGAATGTTCCGTATGTAATCTTTGATGAGCCGGTTCTGGGGCTTGACGCAAACCACAGGGAACTGTTTTACAGCCTGCTCCTTAAAGAATTTGAGAACAATGAGCGGACGCTTATTATTGCGACACATCTGATAGAGGAAGTTTCCAATATTATTGAGGAAGTTGTCTTGATTGATAAAGGGAAAATTCTTCTTCAGGAAACGGTTGAGGAACTGCTTGAAAAAGGATATAGCATTTCCGGGGTGGCTCAGGAAGTTGACCATTATTGTGAAGGCAAGAATGTCATCGGATATGACGAGTTGGGCGGCTTGAAAATTGCCTATGTATTAGGAGAAAAAACGGCTTTACCTCAAGGAAGCAATCTGCAAGTTACGGCAATGAATTTGCAAAAACTGTTTGTCAAGATGACAGAGAAAGGTGGCGGCGAAAATGAGTAAATTAAAATCTGCGGTTTTATATGAATACTTAACTAAAGTAAAGGCAATAGGAATTTTCTATTTGATCCAATATTTGATAGTGGCTCTCATTTTTACGATTGTTGCAATTTGTACTAAAGGAAATGAAACTGGCTCAAATACTTTAGAGTTCAGTTCTGTTGTTTTTGTCAGTGTTATAGGCGTATTAGGCTACAAAGAAGATTTCAAGGCGTTGCTCCAAAATGGATATACCCGAAAATATATTTTTGGGGCGACTGTTTGTATGTTTACATTGCTGGCGGGTACAATGGCACTTATTGATACCATAATCGGTAACTCTCTTCATTTCTTCAACAGTAACTATTTTACCTTATACAGTAGCCTTTATGGATTCGGAAATATTTTTATAAACTGGTTATGGCTTACTGCTTTATATTTGATGTTTTGCAGTCTTTTCTATTTAGCGATTTTAGTCATCAACAGAGTTGGAAAAACAATTTCTCTTTTGATCGGAGTTGGAATATCTGGAATCATTCTTCTTGTTATGGCGTTGTTCCAGTTTGTATTCTCAGATGAAATTGTAAGCAAGGCTATGGAATTGACGATGAGAGCAGTAGGATTTATGAGCGATGGTACAATAAATCAGTTTTTCCCAATTCTATCATTTCTCATAATCGGAGCTCTTTTTGGAATTGGCTCATATGCTGTAATCCGCCGTACAGAATTAAAATAAAACTATACCCAAAATAATACGGTGCTACCCACTTGGGTAACACCGTATATTTTTTCCGCTTTTATTGATTTTTATATTTATCCATTTCAACTAACATCTTATATAGATGTTCTTGCTCGGATTTACTTTTTGCTGCGACCAGCTCGTAACATTTCATAGGATAGCTGTCGGTGCTGCTTTCGCCTATCTTCTCAAAAAGCTGAGCAAGCGAGACATTCATAGCTGAAGCAATCTTTTCGATACTTTCAAGAGTGGCGTTCTTTTCCCCTCGTTCCACTTGCCCGATATAAGTAGGGTGGCAACCGGATAACTCAGCAAGCTTCTCTTGGCTCAATCCCTTATCAATTCTATAATTGCGGACACGCTGTCCGATTGTTTTTGCAATTTCACTCATAGTTCCAGCCTCCATTCATAGTCTATAAATATTGTTTCCGTAGTTCCACAGACTATTGATATTTATTGTTGACTTTGATATACTATGAGTATTATAATTAGATTTTTTGTGCTTTTAGGCTTTGAACTGGCTGGTGAACTTTAATGAGGGGAAAAACGGCTTGCTTTACCGGACATAGAAAAATACCGCCGGAGAGCATACCGGAACTCTCTCAGCGGTTAAAAAACACCTTGCTTCGACTGATAGAAGAAGGATATATGTACTTTGGCGCAGGCGGAGCATTGGGCTTTGATACGCTGGCTGCTCAATGCGTTTTATCCTTGAGAAAGCGATATTCGCATATCAAGCTGATTTTAGTCCTTCCATGTACCACACAGACAAAAGGCTGGAGCAAAGATGATATAGCGGTTTATGAGGAGATCAAAAGTCAGGCGGATAAGGTAGTATATACTTCTCACGACTATTTTCGGGGCTGTATGTTCAAAAGAAACCGCCATTTGGTAAATGGCAGCAGCGTCTGCATAGCCTATTTAACACAGGAGAAAGGCGGGACTGCATATACGGTAAATTATGCTCGGCAAAACAATGTGCAAGTGATAAACTTAGCTGCTCAATAGATGTGAAGAATGGGAAGATTGAAAAAAGTTCATCTCCGAATGGAAAGTATACTTGACATTTGCGCCCTCTTTGCTATAATAGAGATATGGAAAGCTGGCTTTCCATAGAAAGGAGGCGCACCGTGAAAAACCGTTTAGAGGAAATCCGGAAAGAACGGGGAATCAAGCAGGAAGAACTGGCTGCCGCACTGGAAGTATCCCGGCAGACCATCGGCTCGTTGGAAAACGGACGATACAATCCTTCAGTTACATTGGCGTTTAAGCTTGCACGGTATTTTAATATGAGCATTGAAGATATTTTCATTTACGAGGAGGGAAAGCAATGAAGAAGAAAACCGGAATATATCTTGTAATCGGCATAGTCGGCATTGCTTTGGCTCTGAGCGCAAGGTTTCTTTTACAGGACTGTTTGAGCGATTCGCAAAGCGGCGCAATGATCGGCATAGGTGCCGGATTGTTCGGCTATGGGATTGCGAAATGGTGCGTCGCTCTGTGGGGCGCAAAAAATCCCGATTTGATGAAAATCAATGAGATTGAAGAAAAAGATGAGCGCAATCAGCTCATTCGCAGCAAAGCGCAGGCAATATCCGGAGAGATACTGCACTGGCTGCTGATGGCAGGTGCTTGGGTATGTATTTTTTTCGACGCACCCATATGGACTGTTCTTACTCTTGTAGGCGCTTTCCTGCTGAAAACAATCCTTGACTTTATTTTGATGGCATATTACCAGCATAAGATGTGACGGAGGATATTATGAAATTTGTGATTGAACACTTGTCAAAGAGCTTTGAGAAAAAGGAAGTTCTCAGAGATATTGATTTTACTTTTGATGAAGGGAAAATTTATGGGCTGCTCGGCAGAAACGGCGCTGGAAAAACAACGCTGTTTAACTGTTTGAACAGGGATTTGAAGGCGGACAGCGGCAATTTCTATATAGAAGATGAAAACGGCGTCCGCCGTGAGGTGTCCGCAGAGGACATCGGATATGTACTCTCTACCCCGACCGTGCCGGAGTTTCTTACAGGCAGGGAGTTTTTGAAATTCTTTATGGACATCAACGAGAAGTCTATCAAAAATCCGAAAAGCATTGACGAGTATTTCGATTATATGAGTATTGAGCCGGAGGACAGGGATAAACTGCTCAAGGACTACTCCCACGGTATGAAAAACAAAATGCAAATGCTCATCAATATCATCGCTCAGCCGAATATCCTGCTGCTCGACGAGCCTTTGACATCCCTTGATGTGGTTGTGGCGGAAGAAATGAAACAACTGCTCCGTTCACTGAAACAAGACCGCATTACCATTTTCTCCACTCATATTATGGATTTGGCGCTTGACCTCTGCGATGAGATTGTGCTGCTTAATCACGGCGAACTGGAGGTCGTGGAGAAAACCGATCTGGACAGCAGGGAATTTAAGGATTAAATCATTGCGGCACTCAGGGAGGAAGGAAATGAATAAGACGCTTAAAATATCTTTTTCCCTGAAAAATACATACCGTGTCAACGGTGTCTTGTTTTCCTTAAAGCAGATACCGCTCGTAAAGCGGCTGCTTCCGGCAACGCTGTATCAGGTAAAGGGGCTGAAAATCTTTGCAAACATTTTGTCCGTGCTGTGGGAAATCGTTTCTGTATTCCTCGGCAAGTTCCTTTACTTTATCACGATGGTATGCGGTATCGGTATCCTTTATAACGGACTGCCGGAGAATGAGGTGTTCCTGCATATCCTGCTGATTCTCACGGTAATCGGCAGCTTTGTAAACACACACCTTTTCAATCCGACAAAGGATAAATATTATGCGATGATCCTGATGAAAATGGACGCACGAGAATATACGCTTGTAAACTATTTCTACTCCATCCTGAAGGTCGTTGTGGGCTTTTTGCCCTTTACGATTCTGTTCGGTATGGACAGAGGCGTACCTTTGTGGTTTTGTCTGCTCCTGCCCCTTTGCATAGCGGGTATGAAGCTGTTTGCGGCGGCTGTTACCCTGTGGGATTATGAGAAAAGGGGATTTGGCTACAACGAAAATAAGCTGTCCAAATATGTGTGGTGCTGTATCGCCCTGCTTTTAGCCGCAGCCTATGCTCCGCCCGCCTTTGGTTTTGCTTTGCCTGCGGTCGTACCAATGGTTATATTTTTAGCGTGTATTCCCCTTGGTATGGCAAGTATCACAAGGCTCACTACCTTCCGTGATTATTACGCAATCAACAAGGAATTATTAGCCGGATTGACCAATCAGATGGACAGCACGGCACAGACAAAGCTTATCAAACAGGCAAATGAAAAGAAAATATCCGCAGATACTTCCATTAGCAGCAACCGCAAGGGCTTCGAGTATCTGAATGAGCTGTTTATCAAAAGGCATAAAAAGATACTCTGGAACTCGACAAAGAAGATTTCCTATGTGTGCGCTTTCCTTGTCGCCGCCGTGCTGGCAGGCGTCTATCTGCTGCCCGAAGAAAAAACCGTCATTAACGAAATCGTGATGACTTGGCTTCCGTACTTTGTATTTATAATGTACGCTATCAACCGTGGCACGAACTTTACACAGGCGCTTTTTATGAACTGCGATCACAGCCTGCTGACCTATTCGTTTTATAAGCAGCCAAGCTTTATCCTGCGGCTGTTTCAGATTCGCCTGCGTGAGATTATGAAAATCAACGCTGTTCCGGCGCTCGTGATCGGTATCGGACTGGCGCTGATCCTGTTTGCCACCGGAGGGACGGACAATCCGCTGAACTATGTAGTGCTGGTTGTTTCCATCCTGTGTATGAGCCTGTTTTTCTCGATTCATTACCTGACGATTTACTATCTGCTCCAGCCTTACAATGCAGGGACGGAGCTGAAAAGCGGCACATATCGGATTGTTTTGTCAGTAACCTATGTCGTCTGTTTTGCTCTTATGCGGCTGCGTATGCCGATTATGATATTTGGAATAATGACGATTGTTTTCTGTGTGCTTTACAGTATTGTCGCCAGCATTTTGGTATACCGCTTTGCGCCGAAAACCTTTAGGCTGAGAACATAACGGGGCGGTTTTACCGCCGGAAATCCATAAAAAGAAACGGAGGATTTATTTATGAGAAAGTGTCTCAGATGTGGAACGGAAATGAAAGAAAACTGCGCCATCAAGGTAGAAGGCGCAGGATACGGAATTGTAATGTCATCGGACGAAAATAAGCTGTTCGGCGGCAGAATCGGCAAGCCGAAGGTAGCAATCTGTCCCAAGTGCGGCGAAGTCTCCATCTATGTGGAAGATGTAGAGAAGCTGTGACGGTAAATGGAGGCGGTATGAAATGAAAAAGATTTTATCTGTGTTTTTGATGTCATTCATCGTATTCGCTCTCTCTGCTTGCAATGCTGATGTCGTGAAGATGGAAGATTATGAGTGGAAAATGAGAACGGTTATGAGCAATGATACGGAAGCTGCCCAATATCAGGATGAACTCGTGGTTGCCGTAGGAGAAGCTGACGAGCTGTATCCTGACGCTGAAATCGTGGATATGACTTTGACTGCTAAAGATGGAGAAATCACGATAACGGATACCACAAACGGCAAGACATATAACGGCACTTATGAGGTAATGCAGAAAACGCCGAAGGGAACGGACTATGAGATTATCATTGATGGAGTGACCGGCTATGCTACCGTAGCTCCTACGGAATACTATGATGGCTCAGAGATTCCAACACTACCAATCAATATAGATGGCTATTCCTTATACTTTATCCCAAATGAGTCGTAATCTACTCAGGTTAGAGAAAGGCATAATGATGAAGATCGAGATTGAAAAGGATTTTCCCCAGTATTTTAAGCCAGCCTATCCGGAAGAATTTGAGCTGTTCTCTCACTTTGAAGTAACAGCAGGAATACCGACCGTTCTCTTTGCTGTCACGACTTGGAAAGAGAACGGGAAACCGAATGTGTGCTTTCATTCGTGGAGCTGCTTTCACGGAGATAAGACCGCTTTTTTCGCTGTGATGGGCAACCTGTATCAGCATACCCACACCTATGCCAATATCCAAAGAGAAAAATGCTTTTGCATTAATTTTCTCCCGATAAGCTGTTATGACAGGTTGGTAAATACCATTCATCAGAATGAATGGGACGATGACGAATTTGCAGCAGGAGGCTTTACTGTTTCCAACGCCAAAACCATTCACGCACCTGTAATCAATGAAGCGTTTCTCACGATGGAATGTACCCTGAAAGATATACAGGATTTAAGCGGTGCAGGTATTACGGCTATGGTCATCGGACAGGTACAGCACATCTCTGTGGAAGAAGCGTATGCACAAGGGTATGAATTAAGATATGGCAAGGACGGATTTATGCTGCTCGTGCCTGCGCCGCAAGACCTTGTTACCGGAGAGCCAAATCAGTCGGCGATTGCCACCGTGCATATTGAGAAATACGACTGATTTAAGGAGAGAGCAAAAATGGCGGTTTCAAATATAAAAGCGCTGATCCCCGGCGAACTTCAAAAAGTGTGGGAGCTGGTGTTGAATACGGAGAATTACGCTGCTTGGAGAAGCGACTTGAGTAAAACAGAAGCGATAAGCGACAAGCAATTTATCGAATATACCAAAAACGGCTACCCTACGACCTTTACCGTGACGCTTGTTAAGCCATACAGACGATGGGAATTTGATATGGAAAACAGCAATATGACAGGTCATTGGACTGGCATTTTCACTGCCAAAGGCGATGAAACAGAGATAGATTTTACGGAACAAGTGAAAGCGAAGAAATGGCTGCTGAAGCCTTTTGTGAAATCGTATTTGAGAAAGCAGCAGACACAGTTTGTTGCGGATATAATGAAAAATTTTTCATAAAGACTTATATATAGGAAGGCGGTTTGTTATGAAGAAGTATGAGTATATGACAGTTGATTTAAGCGCAGAGCCATCATTTAATGTTCATATTAAGCTGGATCGGTATATTGAGAAGCTCAATGAATATGGAAAACAGGGCTGGCGTTTGATTTCCGGAACTGATGACTGGAAGTATTCGATCTTTGAGCGTGAAATTGATGATGAAGAATAAAAGACAGGAGGCGTATAACCTATGAAAGATATGATCGGATACTGCGGATTGGACTGCGAAAAATGCGACGCATACACAGCAACCATCAATGACGATCAGGTTTTGCGGGAGAAAACGGCGAAACTGTGGGCAGAGTTAAACAACGCCCCCATTCTGCCGGAACATATTAACTGCGAGGGCTGCCGTATGAACGGAGCGAAAACGGTATTTTGCGATAGTCTGTGTGGGATTCGGAAGTGTGCGTTAAATAAAGGCGTTTCCACTTGCGGCGACTGTCCGAAATTAGAAAACTGCCCGACTGTTGGAGCGATCCTCGAAAACAATCCGGTGGCTTTGGAGAATTTGAAAGGATAGAATACATAGAGTATCAAATTGGAATTTGTGGTGATGAGGAAATGACAGAAGAAACTAAATTAAGAATAATGAATGAACTGCAACAGCATGGATATGCCATAAACAATATCAATGATTTGTTTAATATATCTCATAAAGATAGAAAACTTATTCCTTATTTGTTAGAATTGCTCGACTACTTATCTGATGAAAGAGATAAAGAATTTGTTGTACGTTGTTTAGGGGTAAAGGGATTTACAGAAGCAATACCGAAGTTGTTAACAGAGTTTAAAAGTGCAAAGAATAATTATTACCGTTGGGCGATTGCAAATTCAATCAATATTATACACAGTATGACAATAGAAAAAGAGCTGATCGAGTTGTCATCAAGCAAAAAATATGGTACTGGACGGCAAATGTTAGTGCTTTCTTTGGGAGAATATAAGTCGGATTTATCATTAAACTGTTTGGTCAGTCTCTTAAATGACGAAGAAGTAAGAGGTCACGCTTTACAGGCATTAGGAAAATGCGGAAATCCTGAAGTATTATCAGATATT
Organism: Ruminococcoides intestinale; assembly: GCF_040095935.1. Taxonomy (NCBI): domain Bacteria; kingdom Bacillati; phylum Bacillota; class Clostridia; order Eubacteriales; family Oscillospiraceae; genus Ruminococcoides; species Ruminococcoides intestinale. The sequence goes on from NZ_JBBMFQ010000003.1 coordinate 279,514, forward strand.
GAAATGTACTGTAATTCTGAGAATAATTGGATAAAGAAGGTAGCAATCAATGCAGCTAAAAAAATCAAAAGAAAATATCTATAAATCCTAAGTTGTCGAGCTTGAAAAGGAGCGAATGAAATGGCTTTTGACTACAAGAAAGAATATAAAGAATTTTATATGCCGAAGAACAAGCCCGGTATTATAGAGATTCCGAAAATGAACTACATCGCAGTCCGGGGAAAAGGCAATCCCAATGAGGAAAACGGGGAATATAAAAGCTCCATCGGCTTGTTATATGGAATTGCCTTTACCATAAAGATGAGCTACAAGGGAACTCATAAGATCGAGGGCTTCTTTGAGTATGTCGTGCCGCCCCTTGAAGGGCTTTGGTGGCAAGAAAACACACAGGGACTTGATTACGCCAGAAAAGAAGATATGCACTTTATCTCTATGATCCGACTGCCAGATTTCGTAACGAAGGAAGATTTTGAGTGGGCAGTTCAGGAAGCAACAAAAAAGAAAAAGCAGGATTTTTCTAAAGTTGAGTTTTTCCCCTATGACGAGGGGTTATGCGTTCAGTGTATGCACATCGGCTCGTATGACGCTGAGCCAGCCACCGTTGATTTAATGCACGACTATATGAAAGCAAATGGGTACGAACTGGATATTACGGATACAAGATACCATCACGAAATCTATCTGAGCGATCCGAGAAAATGTGATGTGAGCAGACTGAAAACGGTCGTGCGCCACCCGATCCGGAAAGCGGAGTAATCGGAGGTTAGTATGCCAAAAGAAGTCGAGCCCAAAAATACGACAAGGGCTGCGGCGTATGCGCTTTGGATGAAAGCGCCCAATCCAATGGTCACTTTTTTCAAGACCTTTGATGTGACCAATCTGATCAAGGTCAGCAGGAAAAGAAATCTGAAATTTAATATGTTGCTCGATTACTGTATCGGCAGAGCTGCCGCAGGGGTAAAGGAATTTTACATCCTTCCGGTTGGCGATAAGCTCATACAGTATGACACCATAGCAGTCAATACCATCGTGAAAAACAAAGAGGGCGAAGTCAGCTCCTGCGACCTTTCCTATAAAGCCGAGTTAAATCAATTCAACGAGGAGTATCTGAAATATACGACACAGGTCGCCGCAAGGTGTCAGGACAGGGACTTATCCGAAAACAGTATGGTCATCGGCACTTCCGCCATCATAGATACGGAAATCGACGGAGCTGTTGGTATGAACAGCGGCATTTTCAACAATCCCTTTATTATTTGGGGCAGATACAAAAAGAAATGGCTTCGGTATTACCTGTCTCTCTCTTTCCAGTTCCATCACACGCAGATGGACGGCGCTCACGCAGGCACATTTTTGAAGAACTTGCAAGATGAAATCAATCTGCTGAAGTAAAAAACCGTAGGGCTTTCATTGAAGCTCTACGGTTTTTAACATTTATTGAGTATGACTATCCTTTGGAATAGGGAAAGAAATTGTAACGGCAAATCCACCTTGTTTGCCGTGATCGAAAGACACTGTACCATTATGGGCGGAAACGATCTGTCCGACAATCAAAAGCCCTAAGCCGTGCCGTGGCTCGGTTGTCCCGCTGTCACTCATCATATAGTGGGGCGTAGTCCTGAGTTTCTCTAACTTTTCATCGGTAACGCCGACGCCGTTATCTTCTACGACGATTTTATATTCTGTATCGCTTTTTCGGACGCATACTGAAATCGTACAGCCATCAGGATTGTGCGTTTGAGAATTTGTAATCAGATTTCCGATTGCCCGCCGCAACAACTCTTTATCTCCATTTATGACACAGGCAGTCAATGCTTCATCTGTATTCCATTCTATCGGATACTTTTCTTCCATATCTAAATTGATAAAGTCAACAACGCTTTGTCTTGCGATTGCTACGAGATTGACAGGCTCTGGATGGATCGGCTGCATATTATATTCTAACTTCGAGGCAAGATTCAGGTCATTGATGAGATTTTTCATTTTTGTACTTTGCTGACGGATAATCCGTGCCTTTTTCCTTTCGCTTTCCGGTAGGCTTTCATTGTCCTCAATCTGTCCGGCATATCCCATTACCATAGAAAGTGGTGTGCGAATATCGTGAGAGACTCCGGAAATCCAGTTTGCTCTTGCTGTTTCCTTTCTTTGCAGGTTTCGCTTCTGTTTTTGGAGAATATCCGATGTTTGATTGATTTTAGCGGCAAGGTCGGATAAAAGTCCTTTTTCCTTGACATAAACAGGCTCACCTGAAGGTAGCGCCTGTATGCCGTTTGTAATCGGTTTAACGGATTTCAGCAGCTTGGAATTGGCGATCATATAAATCAGGAAAATCAAAAAAACATTCACACCGATTACAATCAGGACAGTATACGGGGCGTTTTTGATGAAATCATAATCCCAACTCGGAGACATATGTTTCCAATATCGGTCTTTCGGATAGCCGACAACGACCAATCCATTTTCGCATTCTCCCGTATAGGTCGGGTATCCATCAATATATCCTCGTGTCAGACTTGCAATGTCGGAGATCGTATAGTGCAGAGGAACGGTATCCGGCAGATTTTCCGTGTGCCATTTTACCTCTAATGTGTCATTATCTATATAGATTGCCCACGCATTCTCCCCGCTTAACCGCTCCGTCATATCGCCGGATAAGATATATCCCGTTTCTGTTTTCTGTAAAGCTTCAGCAGTTTCTTTTGCAGTCGTCCACGGTCTGCCATTTGCCGTTTGACTTGCGGAAATAGCAGCAAGAATAATAATGTTAAGGACGATGACCAAGACTGTGCTTAACAGCAATATGCCTACAAACCGCCGAATGAGTTTCGTAATATCTTTCATATCATTTCCCCGTTAATACTAACTTGTAGCCTAAGCCTTTTACCGTAATGAGGGATACCGGCTTTGACGGGTTAGCTTCAATTTTTTCTCGGATTCTGCGGATATGCGCCATCAGCGAGTTTTCATATCCGTATGGATTATCTCCCCACGCAGCTTCGCAGAGCTGATCGATGGTTACAATTCTTCCCGCATTGCGGTAGAGCGCCAGCAGTATATCGTGTTCTTTTGCAGTCAGCGGGAAATGTTTATTTTCTTTTATCACTTCGGCACGGTCAAAGTCAATTTGGCTTCCGGCAAGTTGGACGATAGGATCTTCGCCTTTGTAGTACCGCCGCAGAATGATTCCGATACGCAGGGATAATTCTTTTGGCAGGAACGGCTTTACCATATAATCATCTGCACCAAGTCCCAATCCTTTCAGCTTGTCCTCATCTTCTCCACGGGCAGTTAAAAAGAGAACTGGGACTTCGGTAAAAGTCCGCATTTGTTCAAACAGAGAAAAGCCGTTCCCATCGGGCAGCATTACATCGAGAATGGCAAGATCAGGCTCCCAATCCCTGCATATTTTCAGAGCTTCGGCTACTGTTCCAGCAGTCTTGATTGTTTTGAAACCGTCCTGCTCTAAAATAGATGTTACCATTTCACGCAGATCAGCCTCATCATCTACGATGAGGATTTTTTTGTATTTTAAGTAATCATAGTCCATAATGCAATTCTCCTTTTTCTATATTATAGCATATCATTCCTGCATTTTCGCAGTGCAGTTCAAATGTAAGGTAAATGTAAGATAGAGAGAAGGTTGACACAAGGTTGCGCCTTTATACTAAAGACAACAAAGGAAAGGAGATTTCACAATATGAATATAATCGAAACTCAAAATCTGACGAAAACCTACGGCGATTTCACGGCAGTATCCCATCTGAATCTCCATATTCGCAAAGGAAGTGTTTATGGATTTTTAGGTCCGAACGGAGCGGGAAAATCCACAACGATGAAAATGTTTCTCGGTTTGACGCAGCCGACAGAAGGAAGCTTTCATATTGACGGAAAAACATACCCTTCAGACCGAGTTCCCATTTTGAAGGAAGTTGGCTCATTTATAGAAGCACCCGCCTTTTACGGGAATCTGAGCGGAGAGGAAAACCTTGAAATTATACGGAAAATTCTTGGGCTTCCAAAAAGCAGTGTCGATGACGCTCTGGAGCTTGTCGGCTTAACTGAATTTAGAAAAAGACTGGCAAAGAAATATTCTCTTGGTATGAAGCAGCGTTTAGGTTTGGCAGGCGCTTTGATCGGCAGACCGCCGATCCTGATTCTCGACGAGCCGACCAATGGACTCGATCCGGTGGGTATTCACGAGATACGCACCCTGATTCGTTCCCTGCCGCAGAAATATGACTGCACGGTATTGGTTTCTTCTCACTTGCTTCCTGAAGTAGAACTTATGGCTGACGATATTGGTATTCTGAATCACGGTCATCTGCTGTTTGAAGGAACAAAGGAAGAATTGAAAACAAGCGCTCGTGCCGCCGGATTTCCAACGGATAATCTGGAAGATACTTTCCTTGCTATGATTGATGAAGATAATCGCAGGAGAGGAGGTACGGTATGAGTCTCTTAATAGAATCCAAAAAGCTGAAGCGCACAGGCTATCTTCCTGCTTTTTTGGCAGGTGGCTTTCTTGCAGCAGCTTTTCCGGTTGTCTATATGATGGTAAAAGCAGAGGAAATGACTGCACTCGCAGGCAATCCGATTAACATACTGATGTCTGCGAACTGGCAGATGATGGCGATGTTGAATATTCTCATTTCCATTTGCGGCGCTTGTATGATGTACCACACGGAATATGCCGATAACGGTATGCAGAAAATGTCGGTGCTGCCCATTCGTCAAGGTAGTATGTTCTTTGGAAAATTTCTAATTGCCGCTTTGGTATTATCCGCAATGGTGGTCATAGAAATGGCAGTCTTAGTCGGCTGTGCAAAGTATTGGTTTCCAAGTTATGTGTTTGACCTGACCGAAATATTGAAAACCGCAGGTTTCCAAATTATAGTTACGCTGCCGACTGTAATGCTTATGCTGGTTATTGCGTCTGCCTGTAAGAATATGTGGGTATCCCTTGGTATTGGCGTGATTTTAGTATTTACGCTTTCCATTCTTCCGCAGGATAATATTGTGTTGAGCCTGTTCCCGTTTGCTTCCCCGTATCAAATGCTCTCTGCGGCAGTGGAAAATAGCCGCACAGCCTTATTTTTAGCTGTTTGCGGGATTGAAACGGTCGTGTTCGGTATTGCAGAAGTCCTTTATCTTCAAGTAAGGAGGTGTTTTGAATGAATTTCTTATCATTAGTCGGAGTGGAACTCAAAAAAATCCGCCGCTCCAAAATCTTATTGATCTTGCTGATCCCTGTCATTATGATGTGGATTCCAAGCATTATCAATGCGGATATGAACTTCGACCTGAGAGGAATCCCGATTACGCCGGAAAACAACTTTTTCATTCAGGGCTTTATGGGTATGGTTTGGTTTATGATCCCGGCGTCGCTGGTCATCTGTACGGTACTGCTGAATCAAACGGAACGCTCCAATAAAGGGATTTTGAAAATGCTGTCCCTGCCGATTAGCACAACGAAACTATGTCTTGCTAAATTCACAGTCCTGATTTTGTTGGCGGCATTTCAGATGGTTATGTCCATAGGAGCGTACTATATCTGTGCGGCAATCGTTACCCATACGCAGGATTATAATTTTATCCTTGAGCCATTATATGTCTGCAAAAATGTATGTAGTATCTATGCCGCTGCAATTCCAATGGCTGCTGTATACCTTGCGGTTTCCACTTTAATTCAATCTCCCATTTTTTCGGTCGGTATCGGTCTGGCTTCGATTGTACCTTCCGTGCTTATGATAAACACAAAAATCTGGTTTGCCTACCCGATGAGCTACCCGTTCTATCTGATAATGGTGGCGTATGGGAGAGCTGCTGAAGGTGTTTATGAAACACAAATCGCTTGGCTTCCGTGGCTGCCTGTTGCAGTCGGAATCACTATTTTGGCACTTGTCGTATCCTGTATGCGATACGGCGCATCTGAAAGGAGATAACTACAATGAAAAACAAAATTTTAACTGCGATTTCTACCATTATGCTCTTTGTCCCGTGGACGATCCTGCCACTGCGTACCTTTGATTGGGCGCTGGAATCCCCGGTAGCGGAGATTATGGTTTACAGTTACGCCGCCTTTATGATTTTTTCAGGTATCTTTTCCATTCTCAGCTATACCAAAGGAAAAGTAAAATCCAAACTTATGCAGGTATGTGTCGTGATTAACAGTATTTATGCGGTTGGCGCAATCGCAATTATCGGTATGAATATTGTAACGAGGATTGGCGGGTGATGATATGAAAAAAATAAAAATTCTGACTGCCGCTTTGCTTTCCTTATGTTTGGCTTTTGCTGTTACAGGGTGCAGCGGCGACAACCTGAAAGATAGTGTTATAAACGGCTTTAATGATATGCTCCAGCATTTCAGCAAATATGCCCTTACGGACGAAAAAGATTTGCAGGGCGATAAGACCAAAGGGGAAGATACCTATACCGGCTCCTATACAGCAGATTATGAGGATTTCAATGATAAAGAATACATCTTTGGAGGTACTGCGTTAGAACGGGATAAAGGAAGTGAGCTTAATGTAACTTACGAGTTGACGGTTGATTCCGGCACGGCGAAGCTTTACTGGCTTGATAAGGGCGAAGAAAAAATGATTGCCGATACAAGTAAAAACGGAACATATTCCGTTACCCTTGATGAAGGCGACAACTACCTTACTTTAGAAGGTAATGATTTTTGCGGCTCATTACAGGTGGTTGTGGAATGATTGCAAAAGCAAGAACAAATCCGCTAAATCTTTGTGCTATGCCTAATACTTTGGAATGTTCGATAAACCGCTAATTCACTCTTGTTCAGATAAAGCAGAGCTGGATTTAATTCGCCATCTACTTTGCCATTGTCGCCATTTAACTCGCCATTTAATTTGCCATTCCGTATTGTCGCATTGAGCATAAAAGCGTTATCAATTTTATTTCCCCATTTTTTAGCATAACATTGAGTAGTGAAAAGAATGAAAACCGCAGGACTTCGATATATAGCTCTGCGGCTTTCAGCTTTTCGATATTTTAGTCTCTTTTGATATGCTTTTGTATATCTTCCACAGACGGGAGCTGTTTGCTCAAAGCTTCAGGAAGCTCACTTGTAACTTTGTATTCGCTGACACCGATTGGCTTTGACATATCTTTTAAGGCATATTCAGCGACTAATGCGTTTTTGCTTTTGCACAGCAACAGACCGATAGAAGGATTGTCATTATCCTTTTTCAAAATCCCGTCAACGGCTGAGAGATAAAAGTTAAGCTGTCCAGCATATTCCGGCTTGAATTCTCCGGTTTTCAGCTCAATCACAACATAGCAGCGAAGATTAAGGTTGTAGAACAGAAGATCAATGTAAAAATCATCGCCGCCGACATTGAGATGATATTGATTGCCGAGAAACGCAAATCCCGTTCCCAACTCTAAAAGCAGCTTCGTTACATCCTGAACAAGAGCCTGCTCTATATCCCGTTCTACCATATCTTCCTTGAAAGGGATAAAATCAAAAATGTATGGATCTTTCATTGTTTGTACGGCAAGCTCACTCTGCGGCGAAGCAAGTCGGCTTTCAAAGTTTGAAATTTTATCAGCAATAGCCTGCCGTTCATACAAGCCGCTTTCAATCTGATGAATCAAGACATTATGCGACCAGCCATTTTCTGCGGTCTTTCGTATATACCACTCTCTTTGCTTTTCTCCTTTAACCTTATCCAAGATTGCAACATTGTGTGACCACGGAATTTGTGCAGACACCGTCTGCACAAATTGCTCATCAGGATAAGTGCTTGCAAATTTTGACATATATTTAAGGTTGCGAACAGAATAGCCCTTTGCGTTCGGGAACGAGAGCTTAATATCAGCCGCCAGATTTTCAATAAATTTATTGCCCCAAGATTTATGCTCGTTTATGATTTTTCCGATATTGTAATACAGCATAATCAGCTCTTTATTTACACTTAAAGTAGCTTTGTACTGCGCCTGCTGAATTTCCTGTTTGATAGTTTGCACCAAATCAAGATACTCGTTATTATTCATCAACATCTTTATACCCTCCAGTTATCTATTTCAAAAATTGATTGCGGTATTCCTGATGACGGAAACGATAGCCCTGTGCGATCAGCGTGTCCGTTTTCAATGCGACCAAGTTTATATCTGAGTGCATTGCCCGTGCGATCTGCTGAATATCATACCCATTTTCGATATATTCCAGTATTTCATCATCGGGCAGGGAAATTTGGGAAGCAAAGATGTTTGCCTCGTATTCCATTCGGCTTTGCCGCATATCGAAAATGTTAAATTCCTTGAAGCCGCCAGCCTTGACCGCTTCTTCTCTATGTAATGCGTCGTGTCCGATCTCGTGCAGCATTACGATACGCTCCATTACAGGGTGCAGATCGTCTTTTATAAAGATAAAGCGGTTACGCATTAAAACCTTGTATGCCCCTCGCTGCTTCTTGAACGATAACGGGATAACTTCTATCCCCAGTTCTCGTGCGATTTTATGTGGATCGTTTGTGCCAAGCTCATTTGTCAGCCGATTCGCCTTTCTGACAATCTCCAAAGTCTGAATATCCAAGAGCAAACACCCCCATTCTACTGTCGGTAAGTATATCTTATCAAATGCACTGTCCGAAAAAGAGGACATCAAGCGCTATTTTCTATATTTTTTGGGAGTGTACTTTTTATTCTTCTCTTTGGCGATCCAGTACGCTTCCTGAATGCCTTTCATCATCTCGTCCAAATCCTCATCTGCAAGTTCGCCGCCTGCAAAAAGTCCTGTAACTTCTGCCATAAGCTCCTTTGCCTGTCTTGCGCCATTGCGTCCATATTTAGATTCGGCGTTCAGCAAAAATTCCTCATCATCTGTAAGCAGATAGTTGACATCGACCTTCAGGACTTCCGCCATCTTATAATAGGTTTCCCTTTTTTTCGGATAGCGGGTGCCAGCCTCATAATTCGATACTGTCCGCAGAGAAACGCCGATTGCTTTTGCAAACTCATCTTGCTTTAAGCCTGCTTTCGTGCGGGCTTCTTTTACCTTTTCACAGAATTTCATTTCATCTGACCTCCAAATTATTCGACCTGATTTGAAAATATCTTGCGTATCTGTATTGACAAGCGCAAGTAAATTTCGTATAATGTCAATACGCAAGTAAGTTGCGTATACATAATACCTTAACTTGCGTATTTTGTCAAGGGAGTTCAGCAAATTAGCTTGAACTTTTATCTACCAACAAATGATACCCGTTTTAAGGATTGAGGCGAACAGATGGGACGGAAAGATACACTCGCTGCGAAAAGCATTCGGAAAATGTATGAGCAGCTTAATTTGAATCAATCGGATATATTCTCGAAAACAAAATTGCTTCTTGGCGTATACCGTGATGTGGTCTGGATTACGCTGAGCGAGTCTGCCCGTGTGAATGAGGAGCTGGCATATTACGGAGAAGAACTGGACAGCGCCCTTGTCTATTTGGAGCTGTTTGCGCCGGATACCGAGAAGCAGGAGTTTGAGAGCCGTATCAGCGCTTTGTTTGAGAACAAGTGGATGGTTGACCTGATTGATACCGCTATGGCGAAAATATATGACTACCATAACAACGGCAGGCTGTACCACGAAATCATATCGAAAAGCTACCTGACAGCATTTCGGTATACGGAGAGCGAACTGCTCGATCTCTTGAATATGGAGCGCAGTACCTTTTACGACCGGAAACGGGAAGCGATTTTGCTTCTCGGCGTATCCCTGTGGGGATATGCGATTCCGTGCTTCAAAGGAATCTTTAATATGAAGGGAGCTGATGAAAGCGGCGATATTCCCGATTTTTTCAAATAAAGGCTTGTCCGACTAAAGTCCGACGAAATCCCTACTGAATGTCCGACCTTGCGTATGCTACACTGTGTATGCTGCCCGAAGAACGGCTTTCGTTTACAGAACGAGGTTGAAAACGAAATGGCAGAAAATTGGCACAGTTTTGCCGATGATACGGAAAAGCAAATCTGTTACAATTAGTATGCCTAAAGCTTTGAGAATTTTTCTTGATTTTTAAATGCTGGTTGAATATCTTTTAGGCGGCAATACAGCAGCTTAGGCAAAACGAATTGAATATGTGTTTTGAAGAAGCAGTTATAGCTTTCAGCCTTCGGGCGTGAATGTTATAGCTGCTTTTTTGTGCAGCCCTTTTCGCTTTTGTCAGGCGGAAAGGGAGCTTTATGTCTATTGCAGTATGGCAGGCGTTTATATGTAGGTATCCGTGATCTCCGGAGTTTTTGATTGTGACCTTATATATCAAAAATTCCAAATTTAAGGAGATTACGGAAATGAAAAAACTTACAGTAAGCGAGCAGGAAGAATTATTTGCACAGGATTGTAAACTCATTAACCTTCGGTATGAGTATAGTGGTTTCACTGGGACGGAAAAATGGGCGATTGTAACGGAACTGTCCGAAGAAGCATTGTGGGATAAGTACCCTGATGTCATCAGCAGGTATATGCCGTTTATCCTTCTGTCAATGGCTCAGGGGGAAGTGATTAGTGAATCACATAGAAATAATGATAAATATGAAAAGCGCAGCAAAAGGACAATAGATGTGTACGGATACGAAGATGATATTTTTGAGCAGTTCCATCCGAAATCTATCGCACCGTTTATTGATCCGTTTGATAAAGCGGAGGAGGAACAGATCGAGGAAGAAAAAGAAAAGCTGCGGCAGTTAGAACTTTCTAAGGTAAGGCAAGCGTTAAGTATGCTGCAACCTGTTCAAAGGGAGCGCCTTCTTAAATCCGTCTTGCTTGGGATTAGTTCAAGAAAAATTGCAAAAGAGGAGGGCATAAATTATAGCTCCGTAGACAAGTCAATCGCTGCCGCAATAAAAAATTTCAAAAAATTTTATGAAAATCTCTGATTTTGGGTGTGCATTTCGCACCCCTTTGTCCAAATGAGTGAAGGGGTATTTCTATTCCGGATATGAAATGCGCTTTCAAAACTCAATGAACAGAGAGGTTATACATAGAATGAAGAAAACAGAAATCAGGCGTGGAGATATATTTTCCTACGATTTTGGCACAAGAATCGGCTCTATCCAATCAGGTGTAAGACCTGTGCTGGTAATTCAGGCAGACAATTTCAATGCGAATGCGCCTACTGTTATTGTTGCGTCCATTACGAGTGTAATAAAAAAGAGGTATTTGCCGTCCCACATTATTTTAGGCGAGGATTTTGGTCTGACGAAGCCTTCAATGGTGTTGCTTGAGCAAATACAGACTGTGAATAAAGATGATTTGACAGAGTATATTGGCTTTGTTGATGATGAGCGCCTTTGGAGACAGATTAACGCAGCCTTGAAAAAAACATTCGGTCTATGGCTTTACAACACTGACAGGATCGGCGACATTCGCTGCCTGTGTCCTAAATGCTTAAACGACTATTTTTGCAATCCGAACTATGTTGTCAGACGCCTTGATCCTTTCGCTAAAAGTAAAGGCACTTGTGATAAGTGCAATGATAGAGGTTGGGATTATATCGTTTATGACAAACGCACCTCTTTCAAAGGGAAAGGGGTATAGGGATGTCGCAAAACAGGGAAAGGAAACGGAAGTTTGACATTCCTATATGGTGTAAGGCAAATCTGTCGATTGAAGAAGCCGCAGCCTATTCCGGTATCGGAATGGCGAAACTTTATGAGATGACAGAAAGTGAGGATTGCCCATTTGTCTTATGGATAGGTAGCCGGAGAATGATTAAGCGAAAAGTTTTTGATGAGTATATAGAGCGGCAATACTCAATTTAATGAAAAAGTCAAGCCTGCGATGAGCCGATTCGCATAATTGGCTTATCGCAGGACATTGGCTATGCTGTAACTACCAAAAGCAAGGAGGTACAGCAATATGCTCAACAAAAAGAACGATCCGGATATGTCGAGAGTCCCGTTGTGGAAGAAAATGAATTTGACGGTGGAAGAAGCCGCCGAATACTCAGGAATAGGCGTATCTAAAATTAAAGAAATTTCAAATCAAAAAAACTGTCCCTTTGTCCTATGGAATGGAACAAAGCGGTTGATTAAAAGAAAACAATTCGAGGATTATCTCGAAACACAATATTCCGTCTGAGAGGAGGACAAGCTAATGGATAATAAACTGACTGAAACAGGCAGTTCCAACAGGCGTGTAGCTACTGTTCCAATTTGGGTAAAACCTTATTTGACGATAGAAGAAGCGGCAGAGTATACGGGAATAGGCAGGGATAAGCTTTATGAAATGACGAGCCTTGCCGATTGTCCGTTTGTGCTGTGGGTAGGCAATCGGAGAATGATTAAGCGCAGGATTTTTGATGAATACATTGAGCAAATGTATTCAATATGATGGAGGTTGTATGGACGAAAAAATTTTAGCTTACAGAAGTGAACTCCAAAAGAGGTCGGAAAACATACCATTTTGGACGAGAACGATTTTAACCGTTGAGGAAGCTGCCGCATACACCGGAATCGGAAGGGCAAAAATCCGTCAAATCATTTCACAAGGGAATTGCCCTTTCACGGTAAATAACGGCACACAAATCTGTGTGATCCGAGAAGCGTTCATTGATTATCTTGATAAGCAGTTTCGCATATAGGAGGAGAGAGAATTATGCCGAGAACAAAAAGAAAAGACAAGTCGAGAGCCGTGCTTCGGACAGGCGAATCACAAAGGGCTGACGGAACTTATCAATTCCGGTGGACTGACAGTAATCATAAGAGGTTTTGCGTATATGCCAAGACGCTTGATGAATTGCGCTATAAGGAAGAACAGATTAAAAAGGATAAGAGCGATGGCATTAAAACCGAAGCCCGATATACGACGGTCAACGAGGTCTATGAGCTTTGGAAGGAGCTGAAGCGAGGGCTGAAGAACAACACCTTTGAGAATTATAAATATATGTATGAAACCTTTGTCCGTCATCAAATAGGCTCAAAGACAGTTTCATCGTTGAAAAAAACAGACATAAAGAGGTTTTATAATTACCTTACAGACGAGCGCCAGTTAAAACCTTCGACCATTGACAGTATCCATACGGTTTTACATCAGATTTTGGATATGGCTGTTGACGATGATTACATAAGGAATAATCCGTCAGATAATGTACTTAGAGAGTTGAAGCAAGCACATTGCTTTAAGACAGAAAAGCGCAGAGCTTTAACCCGTCCCGAACAGGAGTTGCTTTTAAGCTATTTGAAAAATACTCCCACCGCACAATATTGGTATCCAATCTTTGCGGTTTTGGTAGGAACAGGGCTTCGAGTCGGAGAACTTACCGGATTAAGATGGTGTGATGTCGATCTGGAGAACGGTGTTATTGATGTAAATCATACTTTGGTTTACTATGACCACCGCACCGATGGAAGCAAAAAAGGCTGCTATTTTAATGTCAATACGCCGAAAACTCCGGCTGGAAAAAGAAAAGTGCCAATGCTCAGTTTTGTGAAAGAGGCAATTATAATGGAAAAGGAAAGGCAGGAGCTGCTCGATCTTCATTGTACCGCTACCATTGACGGATACACAGATTTCATTTTTATCAATCGCTTCGGAAATCCGCAACATCAGGGAACACTGAATAAAGCAATCCGCCGCATAATTCGTGACTGTAACGATGAGCAGTTTTTGAAGAACGAAAATCCCGAAGTGCTACTTCCGCATTTTAGCTGCCATTCATTAAGACATACATTTACAACGAGAATGTGCGAAGCGGGCGTGAATGTTAAGGTGATTCAAGACACGCTTGGTCATAAGGATATTTCAACAACGCTCAATATCTATACCGATGTGACGAAGGAGCTTAGGCAGTCTGAGTTTGAAGGTCTTGACTCATATTTCAAAAGCGAGTATAATGAAGTGTCTAACGAATAAGTGGCATTTCTTGAGCGAGGATAAAAGCTTCTACACCATTTACACCAATTTATACTCCAATCCCCCGAAAAACTACACGAATTTATAGGGATATGGCGATTCAGGAAGAAACCCCGTTTAGACCTGTTATGAGATATGAGGAGGTTTAGGAGAGATTGAAAAGATGGTTGCTTTCGTCCCGACAATGAAGAGCTTGGATTCCGACAAGAAGCCGTCAGGCATTCCGAAAACAAAGGATGCTGTTGTTGAAGAAAAGATTGACTTCTCAAAGGTAAAAGTTGAGCCTTTGTTTGAAGAATATGTTGATTTTGAAACATTCTCAAAGTCAGATTTCCGTGCAGTAAAGGTCAAGGCTTGCGAGGCTGTTAAGAAGTCGAAGAAGCTTTTACAGTTCACTCTTGATGACGGCACAGGCACAGACCGCACAATTTTAAGCGGTATCCACGCTTATTATGAGCCGGAAGAACTGGTTGGAAAGACTCTTATCGCTATCACAAATCTTCCGCCGAGAGCAATGATGGGTATTGACTCCTGCGGTATGCTCCTCAGTGCAGTTCACGAAGAAGAAGGCGAAGAAAAGCTCCACCTCCTCATGGTTGATAACCATATCCCCGCAGGTGCAAAGCTCTATTAAGATGATGTAAAGATGTACCGTTTACAAAATAGATTGATGCAGAAATCGGTGCAAGCAAGGAAAAATCGCATAATTAGTGTAATGAGTGGGCAATTCCAATCGGAGTTGCCCATTTTTAAAACAAACAGAAATACAAATCGAGATTTGTCTGTGAAAAGCCCGTGAATAAGCGGATGTTAATATGTATTGCTTGTGGCAACGGCTCTATTGAATATATAATTGAGCTATCAAAAACAAGGAGGCAGAGATTATGCTAAATGAAAATATCAAAAGAATTAGAAAGTCAAAAGGGCTGTCGCAAGAAGAACTGGCAATTAAACTGAACGTAGTAAGACAGACAGTATCAAAATGGGAGAATGGTTTGTCAGTTCCAGATTCCAATATGCTGATTATTTTGGCGAATGAACTGGATACTACTGTAAGTGAATTACTTGGAGAACCTGTAGCAGAACCGACTACCGATGATTTAAAGATTCTTTCTGAAAAATTAGAAGTTATTAATTTGCAGCTTGCAAAAAGAAGTATAACAAAGGTAAAAACGATTCGATGGATTCTTATTTCATTGTGTGCGGTTATAGTGGTAATATTTATCGCACTTGCATCTACGAATAGTTTTTATTTGAATTGGAATTACAATGATCCTGAGTTGGCAGTGGCAGGAACAATACTGCATGGGTTTGAATTCTTGTTTGTAAGACTCGCACCGATTGTTTTTTTGACTTCGGTGGTTGGAGTTGTGGTGACATATAAGAAAAGATAAATTCCAGTTTGTAGGGATGACATGAAAAATGAAGTTTAAGGAACAGTGAAATAGATGTTAATAGAAATTAGATAAATCGGAATTTGAGAAGGTAAGTGAATGGGATACCATGGAGGAATATGATAATGTCGAAAGATGAGTATTTGATAACCGATACGCCCCTCAAAGCGTTGACGGTTTTTGCAATGCCAATGATTCTTGGAAGTTTTTTTCAGCAAATATACAATATGGCCGACTCTATTATTGTCGGCCAGTTTGTTAGTTCTTCCGCACTTGCAGCTGTCGGAGCATGTGCAGCATTGACAAATGTGTTCATTTGTGTGGCACTGGGAGCCGGTGTCGGAGCCGGTGTGCTTGTGAGCCGTTATTTCGGAGCCAGGAAGTATGGCAAAATGAAAACAATCGTGTCAACCTCCTTGATTAGCTTTTTACTTCTAAGTATAGTCCTTGGTGTTTTTGGCTTTTTCTTCGCCGGCTCGATGATGAGTGGACTGCAAACCCCTGCCGACATACTGGATGATGCAGTACTGTATCTGCGGGTCTATTTTGTGGGCTTTCCGTTTCTGTTTATGTATAACATTCTTTCTACCATGTTCACCTCAATCGGCGAATCCAAAATTCCACTGGGACTGCTGATTTTTTCGTCCATCCTGAATATTTTAATGGATCTTTGGATGGTAGCCGGGCTAGGTCTCGGTGTGTTCGGTGCGGCTATTGCAACCCTTATTGCACAGGGAATTTCCGCAGTGTTTTCGTTTTTGATTTTCTTTGCACGGATGCAGCGATATAAAAGCCCCTTTAACAGGTTTGAACGGCAGGAGCTGTATTCCATGCTTCGCATTGCGGTGCCGTCGGTTTTACAGCAGTCCACAGTGTCCATCGGTATGATGATTGTGCAGGCAGTGGTAAATCCTTTCGGTACACAGGCACTCGCCGGGTACACAGCAACGATGAGGGTGGAAAATGTTTTTTCATTGATCTTTGTATCCATCGGCAATGCGGTTTCGCCGTATGTTTCCCAGAATCTTGGCGCAAAGAAAATTGATCGTATCAAAAAAGGCTACCATGCTGCGCTGGTGCTGGATCTGTGCTTTGCCGTTCTTGCCTTTCTCGTCATTGAAACGCTACACACGCAGATTTCCTCGCTGTTTTTAGGAAGAGACGGAACGGCGTTTGCCTATCAGGTGTCCGGTGATTATATGAGGTGGATCGGTTACTTTTTCATCTTCATGGGTATCAAGATGGCAACCGATGGAGTCCTTCGCGGTCTCGGAATTATGCGTCCGTTCCTCGTTGCAAACATAGTGAATCTTGCGATTCGTCTGTCCGTTGCCATGATCTGTGCACCGCGTTTCGGCATTGCCTTTGTCTGGCTTGCGGTACCGGCTGGTTGGCTTGCAAACTTTATAATCTCCTATGTGGCTCTTAGGAGATCATGGTCGACTGATAAAATGGCATCCATTAGTTAACTTCCGGTTAGCCAACTTGCCCTTTGAGAAGAGAATTTTACAAAAGAAGTGTTCTCTATTTTCTCAGGCGAGAAAGTTCTTGAGAATTTACGGTGTGATAACAACCTGATGAAAACAATGGTTGACCGCTTCGGAGAAGATGTGACAGACCAATATCAAACCGGACGAAGTGCATATTTGCGACTGGGACAACTATTTATGAGATTATTTGCTGGATTGCTATAAGAATCTGATGAAACGACCTTTCAAAAACAGTTGATTTAGAAGTTAACTTTTTTTGAAAGGCCGTTTTTGCTATATCTAACAGTCTGTTGTACAAAGAAGATTTTGCATGGATGAAAAAACAAACCTTGTTGAGGTTAAATTGAGTTTTCCATTGTATTGTATTGCTAATGAATAAGAATAAGAAAAAGAACAGACAATGCTGAATGCTCTGGAAACAAGAATATCTGAGTATAGTATGTAAGTTCATAACAGAATGAAAGGAGCAATTCAAATGAGCAATTTGGAAAATTATATGAAACAGCAAGCAATTTTTTGTGAACAAAATGATAGCATTAGTAAGAATCTGTATTCAGAGTATGGTGTAAAAAGAGGCTTACGAGATGAAAAAGGAGGAAGAAGATCGTGTTTCAAATATTAATTGTAGAAGATGATAAAGAATTAAGCCAGCTATTCCAAAATGTGCTTGAGAAGAATGGATATCAGGTCAAAAGTGCATCGGATGGAGCACTGGCATTAGAAATATTGGATAAAGAGTATATTGATCTGATCATTTCCGATATTATGATGCCGGTTATGGATGGTTATGAACTGGTGTCGGAACTCCGTTCAGCAGGATATCAGATACCGGTACTTATGATCACTGCGAAAGGTTCCTTTGATGATATGCGCCAGGGATTTCTTTCGGGAAGTGACGATTATATGGTAAAACCGGTAAATGTGAATGAAATGGTTTTAAGAGTCGGAGCACTGCTTCGCCGTGCACAGATACTGAATGAACACAAAATTGTGATTGGTTCAACAGAGTTTGATTATGATGCAATGACGGTTACAACTGATAAGGAAAGTCTTGTTTTGCCTAAAAAAGAATTCCTGCTTTTATATAAGCTTGCAGCTTCGCCAGGCAGAACATTTACAAAACAACAGTTGATGGATGAAGTATGGGGATACGAGACGGAAGCAGACCCACATACGATAGAGGTACATATAGGAAGAATCAGAGAGCATTTTAAAGATAACCCTGATTTTGAAATCGTAACAATGCGTGGAATTGGATACAAGGTGGTGAAAAAATAATGGAACAAAAGAAAGAAAAAGGATTGCGGATCCGATCCTGTCTGACCGGTGCAATCTGGCTGGCACTTGTATTTTCAACAGTCATATCTGCTTTATTATTTGCTTTTTTGAATCATTTTTTTAATCTGCCGGGCAGCATACCTGTGCTTGGCTGGCTTTTGATTTTCAATACATTGATTGCAGGGCTGATCACTTCCTTTATTAATGCAAAGTTACTGGAACCAATTACCAGACTTAGTAAAGCAATGAAGGAAGTTTCTCAGGGAGATTTTGAACAGCATTTGGAAACGAACAGCCGTATAGCAGAAGTTGGAGAATCTTATCAAAGTTTTAACGTTATGACAAAAGAACTTCGTGCAACAGAGATGCTGCAGATGAATTTTGTATCTGATGTTTCTCATGAGTTTAAGACCCCGATTAATGCCATTGAAGGATATACAATGCTGCTTCAGGGAGAAGAACTGTCTCCGGATCAAGAGAAATATGTAGAAAAAATCTTATTTAACACCCAAAGACTTTCCGGATTGGTTGGTAATATTTTGCTGTTATCCAAGTTAGAGAATCAGAATATACCAATGAAAAAAACAGAATATCGTCTGGATGAACAGATCCGCCAGGCATTTCTTTCATTGGAAACAAAATGGACAGAAAAAGAAATTGGTTTTCAGGTGGAATTGGAGGAAGTTAAATATACTGGGAATGAAGGACTTTTTATGCATATCTGGATAAATCTTTTGGATAATGCGATTAAGTTCAGCCCTCCAAAGGGGACAATTACGATGTTTCTGAAGCAAGAACAGGATTCTGTTAAATTCATTCTGGAAGATGAAGGACCAGGAATAGAGGATGATGTAAAATCCAGAATATTTGACAAGTTCTATCAGGTAGATGGATCTCATAAAGCAGAAGGAAATGGCCTAGGTCTTGCACTTGTAAAACGGATTGTAGATAGTGCCGGAGGAACAATCAAAGCAGAAAACCGTGAATATGGTGGATGCAGATTTGTTATAGAGCTGCCAAAGCAGAAAGATGAGATTATATAGTTTTAAGATAAATTAGAAGATTGGATGATTTATATGACATTTTATCAGGAGTTGCAGTTAAATCAGGCAGGTTCTAAAAACCTGTTGAAAAAGAGTGAAACACTAAAAGAAAAATTATATCATATGTGGGTATATCTGGTGAAGATAGCTGTTACAATGGCATTTTGTTTTTTCTTTGTTAGTATTTTCAGCATCCTATTTGGAAATGAGAACAGCATTGTAGGTGTAGTAGTCTTATTATGTCTCATGGTGTTTAGAAATGCGGATCTGGGGATCCACACCGGACAATCTACGATGCTTTTGGCTTTGTTCTTTGGAATTATGACTGTATGTCCGCATTTAGCAAATCAGTTTTCACCGGTATTGGGAATGCTGTTAAATATTGCGGCACTGGCTGTGTTGATTCTGTTCGGATGCCATAATCCATTCATGTTTAATCAATCTACATTGGTTCTTGGGTATCTGCTGCTATATGGTTATGATGTTACGGGAAAAAGCTATCAGATGCGATTAGTCGGAATGGCTTTAGGTGCAGCACTTACCTGCTTCGTATTTTATCGAAATCATAAAAACAGAACTTATAAAAGTAATCTGAAAGATCTGATACAAGAATTTGATATCACTTCTTCCAGAACAAAATGGCAGATATGTCAGATTTTATGCGTACCGATTGTCCTTTGCATTGCAGAACTTTGTAATATGCCACGTGCAATGTGGGCTGGTATTGCGGCCATGTCCGTGATTTTGCCGTCTATGGAAGATATGCACTACAGAGTCCGTAAAAGGATTGTCGGAAATATTGCAGGTGTTATATGTTTTACAGCATTATATTTTCTGCTTCCTTCGTCAATCTATGCATATATAGGAATTCTTGGTGGAATCGGTGTAGGATTTTCAGCACAATATGGCTGGCAGGCAGTATTTAACACATTTGGTGCTTTAGCCATTGCTGCAGAGACTTATGGACTACAAGGAGCGGTTAGTCTTAGAGTGATTCAAAATGTTTTTGGTGTTGTGTTTGCTTTAGCATTTTGTGTTATATTTTATTGGTTTATGTCTAAAAAAAAGAAAAGTGATGTGACCGTACATGCAGAGCAAAGTGAATCAGGAAGAAAATTTGAATAGAATTATTACGGTTCCTAGATAAGGTTTTTTATGATGAAAACAGTATATCACATGCGGTCATGCATTGAAAATACTGTTCAGTTAAAAAATGCTGTATTTTTTAGGTGCACTAATGCGTAGAAAGCAGGTGTATGATGAGTTCAAATCATTTTTTTGTGTATGACAAAAAGACAGATTGCATATCTGCCTCATAATGGAGTATAATGGTAACGAGATTTATGCAACCCGATACATGAAATCCCTATTTCTCTTTGGACGGAGGTGGATAGGATAATTTCGATTGTACCTGACAGGTGTCAGATACTTTTGTATGAGAAGCATGGTCTCTGTTTCGTTACCACCGTGTTTGAGATATGCCCTGCATATGTTTACTGCGATGGCGAAATTTGTATCAGGTATAATAAAACTGTCGAAGACACAGTAATTCTGATAAGCCTGTTGCTTTTGAAAAAACAAAATAAAAATGTAACTTTTGGAGAATGAAAATGAATAACGAAATTATTATATCGCATATCAGTATGCCGTACGGAGTGTTGCATGATCAAAAATTGAATTCTGTTAAATGCGAAAATAATCAAATGATTTTTACATTTGATATTAAAATATTTCCGCAGAATTATGTCGGCGATTGTTATAAACAGTACGAATGTTATAAGCATTGTGATATGATTGTGGCAATGAAAGAGGAGTCTTTTAACGATTTTAATTTTGTTTCGGCAACTGATAAAAACGGAAAATTTGAAGGTATTTCCTTGTCACAGGCTGAGTTTATTAATGCAATCAATAATGCTTATACAGCTGAATTTATAGATTGCTTTGCAAATAACAGCGAATTAAAAATTGAATTGAGTGTTAATTATTACGACGCTGAAAAGCAATATAGAAAATATCGAAAATTCAGTTTATGCAGTGTAGCACTCTATGCCGAAAAAGTGATTTGGAATTGGTATTGAATTAATAAAAAAATTTGAAAATATGAGACCGCAATGAGTCTGAAATTGTAAAGGTTTTTGCAATTGCGGTGGGGTGTTGTGTCGGCAATGAAAATGAAATGACATTACATTTAACTGAGACGAACAGAATTTTATGAGTGATGCGGATAAATAAGCTTATAATCTTATTTTGAAAATTAAAATCATTATAAAATTTGCAGACATATTTTTGTTAATGGCTGTTGAAAATGAAAGGTACTCCGTGTAAACTTATCGTAAAGATAAGTCACGGAGTGCTTTTGCTTTTTGTGATTTATGATTTAGTATCGGATTTTTGGAATAATAACTCTGTTTGGCAAGAAAAATGACAAATTGAAAAATGTTAAAATAAAATCGTGCCGAAATTGGAACACAAAGTTTGAATTTAAGAAAAGCGTTCCGAAATGGGAACACTTTACAATCACATATTAAACCACAATCTGACCGTTATAACACTCATAATTGCGGCGGTTAGGTCGGCGGTTATGGCGGCAAAGAGGGTGTGGCGAATTTTTTTGACACGGATACAGCCAAAGTACATTGCGATTGCGTAGAAGGTTGTTTCGCTTGAACCTGCGAGTACGGAGGCTGTTCTGCCCGCAAAGCTGTCGGGACCGCAGGTTTTGTAAAGGGCTGTGAGGAGTGCGGTTGAACCGCTTCCCGAAACGGGGCGGAGGAGTACGAGCGGAACGATTTCTTTCGGAAATCCTAAAAATTCCGCTGTCGGCTGAATCAGTGCGCATATTGCGTCAATTGCTCCGCTTGACTGCAAAAGGTCAACGGCAAACACAAGTCCCATAATTGTAGGGGCAATGTTGTACAGAAGTTTTACTCCCTCTTTTGCCCCCGAGATGAACACATCGAATACGGGAACTTTTTTTATCAGCCCGAATACCACAACAATACACGCAAATGCCGGCATTACAAATTCCATTTGCTCACCACATTTCTCAAATTTTACCTTGCCTTATATTCAGCGTACAGGCAATCAGCAACGCTACCGCCAACGCACACGCAGAGCTTATCCAGACGGGAACGATAATTTCAAAAGGCGCAGAGCTTCCGTAGGATTGGCGGAGTGCGGCAAGCGTTGTTGGTAACAGCTGGAGTGACGCTGTGTTCATAACTACAAAAACAACCATTTCGTTGCTCGCAATGTCACGGCGGTCATTGAGCGTGTGCAGCTGTTCCATTGCTTTTAGTCCGAAAGGTGTGGCGGCATTGCCGAGTCCGAGCAGATTTGCACTGATATTCATAGTGATGCTTTGAAAGGCGTCACTTTTTTTATCAAGCCTCGGAAAAAGCGGACGGAGCAACGGTGCAAAGATTTTTGCAAAAATGTTTGTCAAACCGCTTTCGACTGCGATTTTCATAATTCCCGACCAAAGGCAGATTATGCCTGCCATTGTGAGAATAAGCTGTATTGATGACGCTCCGCTTTCGATGAGTGCGTTTGAAATGTCGGCGGTGTTGCCCATAAACAACGCACACAATACGCTCACGGCAATGAGTCCGCTCCAGATATAATTCAGCATTTTTACTCCTTTTGCTGCAATTAACGACAAAATGTACAATATTGTCATTTTTGTAATCAAATTATTTAATAAAATCGTTGACAAAAATCCCGAAAAATGGTAGTATAGGTAAAAATAGGGATTATGGTGAATTAAAAAATAGGGATTATGGTGAATTAAAATGATTTATACAAACTTTAGGGAAATTGATAAAGCAGGCAGAATTGTAATATCAAAGGATATCCGCAACCACCTCAACATTAAGCCGGGTGACATTCTTCACATTGAGGCTGACGATGAGTGCGTTACGATTAAAAAGGCAGAGAGTAAGTGCGTTTTTTGCAATACTCTTGATAATCTGATTGCATTCGGCGGAAAATATGTATGCAGAGATTGTGTTGAAAAGCTCAAAGGCTGATACTGCTTTCGGCTACTCTAAAATATACTTGACCGAATTTGAAATTATGATAACGGACGGTGTTTTTATGGACAGAATTGACAAAATTAATTATTATCTTGACATTGCCGAAACTGTGCTTGAAAGGGGAACTTGCCTGCGCAGAAATTTTGGTGCAATTATCGTGAACAACGACCAGATTGTTTCAACAGGCTATACAGGTGCTCCGAGAGGCAGAAAAAATTGCTGTGATTTGGGATTTTGTATCCGTCAGGAACGCAACATTCCCCGTGGCGAGCGTTACGAACTTTGCAGAAGCGTTCACGCCGAGGCGAACGCTATTATTCATGCATCAAGAGAACAGATGATTGGCGCAACGCTTTATCTTGTCGGCAAGGAGATGTCAAACGGCGAGTATGTTCAGAACACATCTTCGTGTGCAATGTGCAAGCGTATGGTTATCAACGCAGGTATTGACAAGGTTATTGTCAGAAACGATAAAACCGATTTTACGGAAATTGATGTGAACGATTGGATTATGTCCGATGATTCGCTTGACGCACTCCGTGGCTATTGATATGAAAACACGGCTTTTTATAACCGATATCCGCAAAATTTCTTTTGACAGAGTCGGTGAGCTTTCTTCCGAAAGGGCGGAGCGTGTTCAAAGATGCCGCCGAGATGACGATAAACTGCGTTGCATTGCAGGCGGATTGTTTATGAACAAATTTCTTGGCGGTGCAAAAATCACCGTGAATGAATTCGGCAAGCCCGAATGTGACAATGGGCTTTGTTTCAATATTTCGCACAGCGGAAGCTATGTGCTTTTTGCGTTGTCGGGGTCCGAAGTCGGCTGTGATATTGAAGAAATTCGATTTCTCAATGGTATAAGGCTCGGCAAAATTGTTTTCTGCGACAACGAGATGAAATTGCTGGGCAACGCTTTTGACAGGCTCGGCACATTTTTTGAATTGTGGACTAAAAAAGAGGCACTCCTAAAATGTATGGGTGACGGATTTCACCGTGGCGCAAAAAGTGTTTATGTCAGCAACGGAAAATTCTCTGAAAATCAAACCGAATATTATATGAAGCAATACAAATTTTCGGACTATGAAATCAGCCTTTGCAGTGTGCAAAATGATTTCCCGAAAGATATTGAATTTATAATTTTATAAATATAAAGCCACGATTTTGAATCAACCTCCAAAATCATTAGATTTTGGATCTGACTTTTTTTGGGGGGAAACATCAATTTTTGGGCTTTTTTACATAGGAAATACAAAACAAACCCCTGATTTTGTTAATATGCTTGTTATTGCTATTTTTAAATAATTGTGATACAATTTACTTTAATTAGTGTAGCAATCGGCTACATATATTGTGTATGAAAAAATTCGGAACGGAAACATCCGTCTGCACACGGATGTTTTGCAATTTTCAGGGGGGACACTATGCCGACATTTACCAAGGCGGCTATCAAGGCGACCTTTATTTCGCTCTTGAATAAAAAGCCGTTGAATAAAATTACAGTCAAGGAAATTGTTGAAGAATGCGGAATTAACCGTAATTCCTTCTACTACCATTTTGACGACATTCCGTCGCTTCTTGAGGAAATTCTCGTTGAAGAGGCTGACAGATTTGTTGCGACCGAAACCGACAACAATACCTCTGTTTATGAAAGCCTGATTTCTGTAATTGACTATGCTTCTTCTAACAAGTCGGTGATTCAGCACATTTACAATTCTGCGAACAGAACTACATTTGATGTGTATCTCAACAGGATTTGTACTCACGCTATAAAAAGCTATTTTGACAAGCTTGAAATTACAAAAAACATTGCCGAAGATGACCTTGACGCAATGATTATGTACTACAAGTGTCAGCTTGTCGGTTTTATTATCGACTGGCTCGGCGGAGGTATGAAATATGACCTCAAAATTAAGATGAAACGCATTTGTGAGCTGTTTGAGGGTTCAATGGAGTCTGCATTGGACAGATGTGCCAAAATCAATGTCTGATTGCTGTTTTATTGGTTAAAATTGAATATTTGTGCTTGCTTGCGTGTCTGAAATGCAGACGAATTTAACAAAATGTCTGATTTCCGTACAAATTTATTGCCGTGTCTAAATTCCTGACACGGCATTTTTTGTGTCTGTTTAAATTTTAACAAAGCCGTAATAGAATATATTACGGACAAAGGAAATACGGTTCACCTCTCGGATCGTTCCTTTGAATGCAGAGTGCAGTCTGCAAATCATATATGAAGGAGTATGAAATATGAAGTTAGGGAAAGCGGTTGTTAAAAGCCGTTTCGTAATCCTTATACTTGCCGTTGCGCTGATGATTCCGTCAGCCTTGGGAATGGCATTTACAAGGGTTAATTACGACATTCTTAGTTATCTTCCCGATAACCTCGACACAATCAAGGGTCAGGATTATCTGCTTGATGACTTTGGAAAGGGTGCTTTTTCATTCCTCATCTTTGAGAATATGGATGATAAGGATGTTGCGGCAACGGAGGAAAAAATCAAAGAAATCGACCATGTTGATACGGTTCTTTGGTATGACGATTTTGCCGACATCTCAATTCCAAAGGAAATGTTGCCCGACAAAATTTATGATGCGTTCAATTCGGGAAATGCAACGATGATGGCGGTATTCTTCGATACCTCAACATCAGCAGATGAAACAATGAACGCTATCGAAGAAATCCGTTCGGTTGCCGGTAAACAATGCTTTGTTTCGGGTATGTCGGCAATGATTACGGATATGAAAGATATGTTTGAGGAACAGGAAATGACTTATGTTGCAATCGCTGTTGTTCTTGCGGTAATTGCAATGATGATATTTATGGATAACTGGATTATCCCGTTTGTGTTCCTTGCAAGTATAGCGGTTGCTATCCTTGTAAATATGGGCAGTAACTACTTTATGGGTGAGGTTTCATTCATTACCAAAGCGTTGGCGGCAGTCCTTCAGCTTGCGGTAACAATGGACTACTCAATCTTCCTGTGGCACAGCTACGAAGAGCAAAAGGGCATTTGTGAAAACCACAAGCAGGCGATGGCTGTTGCAATTCACGAAACCGTTCGTTCCGTAATCGGAAGTTCAATCACAACGGTTGCAGGCTTTATCGCACTTTGCTTTATGACATTCACACTTGGTCTTGACCTCGGTATTGTAATGGCAAAGGGTGTTATCCTCGGTGTTATCTCCTGTGTAACGGTTCTTCCGTCGCTCATTCTTGTTCTTGACAAGCCTCTTGAAAAGACAATGCACAAGTCGCTTATTCCGTCAACAAAGAAGCTTGCAACAGGACTTGTTAAAATTTTCCCCGTATTTCTCGTGATGTTTGCGGCTCTTATTTATCCGTTCTATTCGGCATACAGCCAGACAAACAATGAGATTTACTACGATTTGTCGGAAAGTCTTCCCGAAGATATGGCAAATGTAATTGCCAACACAAAGCTTAAAGATGAATTCGGTGTCGGTACAACACATATGGTTCTTGTTGATTCTTCGCTTTCTGCAAAGGACGCAAGAAATATGACAAACGAGCTTGAAAAGGTTGACGGCGTAAAATATGTTCTCGGTCTTGAAAGCGTTGTAGGTTCGCTTGTTCCGGAAGAAGTTCTTCCCGATTCAATCACAAGCGTTCTCAAAAATGATAAATGGGAGCTTATGCTTATCAACTCTGAGTACAAAACAGCCACAGATCCTATGGCAAAGCAGATTGACGAGTTGAATAAAATCATTACAAAGTATGATAAGGACGGACTTCTCATCGGTGAAGCCGCTTGTACAAACGACCTTGTAAACATCACGACAGTTGACTTTCAGGTTGTAAATGCAATTTCTATTGTTGCAATCTTTATTATCATTGCGATTGTTGAAAAGAGTATCACACTTCCGATTATTCTTGTTGCGGTTATTGAGCTTGCAATCTTTATTAACCTCGGTATTCCGCATCTTATGGGCGAGTCGCTCCCGTTCATCACACCTATCTGTATAAGTACAATTCAGCTTGGCGCAACGGTTGACTACGCAATTTTGATGACGACACGATATAAGAAGGAAAGGTATCTCGGAAACGATAAACGCACCTCGGTTATTACGGCACTTGAAACTTCAATTCCGTCAATCATCGTTAGTGCAATGGGACTCTTTGCCGCTACAATCGGTGTTGCATTCTACTCGGATGTTGACCTTATTTCATCAATCTGTAAGCTCCTTGCAAGAGGCGCTGTCATCAGTATGTTCTGCGTAACGCTTATTTTGCCGGCAATGTTTATGCTGTTCGACAAGGTAATTGCAAAGACAACTCTCGGTTTTAAGCCGAAAAAAACATCAATTTCGGAGGCTGCTGTATAATGAAAAAGACTAACAAAAATAATAATCATAAATTTTTAAGCAAAAACTACATTAAGGGCGCTATTTCGGGTGCACTTGCACTCACGATTCTTTGCAGCGGAGTAGGCGTTGCCGCTTATTCCGCCGGTGCAGACAATACTGCACAGGCTCTCGGTGTTCAGACAGAAAGTACGGTTGAGGCTGTTAAGAAGGCAAGCACAACTAAAGAGGCTCTCAAAAAGCTCAGCAAAAATGAAACCGTTTATGTTATTGCCGACGCAAGCGGTGCGGCTAAGAAAATCATTGTAAGTGACTGGCTCAAGGGTGTAGATACAAAAGGCAAGGTAAAGGATGTTTCAAACCTCAAGGATGTTAAAAATGTTAAGGGTGACGAAACATACACGGTAAACGAAGACAACGCTTATGAGTGGGCTGCAAATGGCGATGACATCTACTATCAGGGAACAGGCACAACCGAACTTCCAGTAAAACTCAAATTAAGCTACAAGCTTAACGGCAAAACTGTTTCTGCAGATGAAATTGCAGGCAAGAGCGGTAAGGTTACAATCCGCATTGACTATGAAAACACACAGAAGGAAAAGGTTAAGATTAACGGCAAGACAAAAGAAGTTAATGTTCCGTTCCTTATGCTTTCGGGTATGATTCTTGACGATGACAAATTCAAAAATGTTGAGGTTTCAAACGGCAAGGCGATCAATGACGGTACAAGAACAATCGTTGCCGGTTTTGCTCTTCCGGGTATGCAGGACAGCCTTGACATTGACAAGGATGAAATGGAAATCCCTGATTATGTTGAAATCACAGCAGATACAACCGATTTTGAACTTTCAACAACAATGACAGTTGCAATGAACGATATTTTCAACGATGTTGATTTTTCAAAGGTTGACGATAAGGTTGACGAGCTTAAGGATTCTCTTGATGAACTCGAAGACGCCGCAGAACAGCTTGTTGACGGTTCTTCACAGCTTTATGACGGTATCGGCACACTTCTTGACAAGTCAGGCACACTCATTGAAGGTATTGACAAGCTTTATGACGGTGCAGAACAGGTAAACAGCGGTGCAAAAAAACTTGACAGCGGTGCAGACGGTCTTTCAAGCGGAGCAAAAACGCTTGATGACGGTGCGTCAAAGCTCAAAAACGGTGCATCACAGCTTGACAGCGGTGCATCACAGCTTGACAGCGGTCTTGCAACACTTGCAGGCGGTGCGTCACAGGTTGACAACGGTGCGGCAAGTCTCAGCAGTTATGTTGCAACACTTGCGGGCGGTCTCGGCAAGCTTTCATCCAACAGCGCAACTCTAAACGGCGGTGCAGAACAGGTGTTTAACACACTTCTTTCAACTGCCGACACTCAGATTGCCGCCGCAGGTCTTACAGCCGACAAGCTTACAATTAAAAACTATGACAGCGTTCTTGAAGGACTTATTTCATCACTCAGCGATGAAAATGCTCAGAAGCTCGCTTACAATACAGCACTTGAAACAGTAACGGCAACTGTAAACAGCCAGAAGGATGTTATCAGAACTGCCGTTGAGGCAACGGTAAGAAAGTCTGTTACGGAACAGGTTCTCGCAGCCGCAGGTCTTGGTATGACGGCAGATCAGTATGATGCCGCTGTTGCCGCAGGTCAGGTCAGCGAAGAAGTTCAGGCTCAGGTTTCTACTGCAGTTTCTACACAGATGAGTACATCTGCGGTTCAGGCTGCAATTGACAGCAATACAGAGGCACAGATTCAGAGCCTTATCGAAACAAATATGAACAGCGAAGAGGTTAAGAGTCAGATTCAGGCAGGTGTTGCAAAAGCTCAGGCAGGCAGAAAGTCACTTCAGGCTCTCAAAACTCAGCTTGACAGCTACAACACATTCTATCAGGGTGTGCTTTCATACACAGCGGGTGTTGATCAGGCTAACGAGGGCGCTCAGCAGATTCTCGCCGGCACATATACACTCAAGGACGGCACAGGTTCACTTGTAAGCGGTGCCGGTCAGCTCAAGAACGGTTCTTCAAGTCTTAAGAGCGGTACAAGCGAACTCAAGAGCGGTACTTCAACCCTCAAGGACGGTACATCAAGCCTTAAAAGCGGTGTAAAGACTCTCAAAAACGGCACAAGCTCACTTTCAAACGGTACTAAATCATTGTTTGAGGGTGTCGGTACTCTCAAAGACGGCAGTGCAGCACTTGTTGACGGCGTTAAACAGCTCAATGACGGTGCAATGACATTGTCCAAGGGTATGAAGAAGTTCAAAGAGGAGGGCATTGACAGCATTGTTGATGCCGCAAACGGTGATGTCCGGGATATCATCGACCGTTTCAAGGCTGTTCAGAAAGCATCAAAGAAGTACAACAACTACAGCGGTATTTCCGATGATATGGACGGTAAGGTTGACTTCATCTACAAGACCGATTCAATCGAGAAAAAGTAATTTAATATATTCAACAGCAAGACGAAAGGCTTATTTCCCTAACCCTTTCATACACAATATAAAAAGCAGTTATGTCGTTTGGCATAGCTGCTTTTTGCTTTGTATGATGTTTTTTGTAAATTTCAAAACTTGAAAAAATTACAAATAATAAAACGAATTTCACCGCAAACAATACTATTGCGGCGATGAAAACGGGATGCCGAAACGCCGCTTTATTAATAAATTTAACGAGATTTAAAAGTTTTGAAAAGGAGAAAACAAATTATGTCAAGCAATAACAATCAGATTAATGTACCTCAGGCAAAGGAAGCCATGGAACGCTTTAAGATGGAATGTGCCAACGAAGTAGGCGTAAACCTCAAACAGGGATATAACGGCGACATTTCTGCAAGAGAAGCAGGTTCTGTAGGCGGTCAGATGGTTAAAAAGATGATTGAGTCTTACGAAAACAGTATGAAATAAGCTTTAAAACCGATTTTCAGGGGCATATAGCTATGTGTTAGCTGTATGTCCCTATTTTTCGCCCACAGGCTTATTATGGACGATTCAGAGCATAAAAAACAGGACTGCACATTCGCACAGTCCTGCAATTGTCGATTATCAGATGTTTACAATATCAACATTAACTTTCAGATGTTCGGGAAGTGTTTCCTGCTTGAAAAACATTGACATATACCATGGATAATATGTTATGCCGTTTTCAATTTCCAAATTGCCCTTGCAGAACACAATACCGCTGTTTATGTTCCAACTCTGCTTTGCAATCAAGTTATCCAATGCCTTGTGTTTTGTGTAGTCATTGCCCGACTTAATTTCAATCGGCACGGCTGACTTCCCTTTTTGAACGATAAAATCAATTTCACCGATATTCTTCTTATTGAAATATCTTAAAAGAAAACCGTTTGAAACAAGCTCCTGGGCAAATACATTTTCAAGGATACTTCCCATATTAACGGACAAATCTCCCGACAGTATGTCAAACTGAATGTTTCCCATTGATGCGGCACAAAGCAGTCCCGTATCACACAAGAACAGTTTAAAAAGATTGTTCTGTAGGTTGAGCTCAAGCGGCAGTACGGGTTCGGTTATGTTGTAACAGGGGAGAGCAACTCCTGCGTCTGCAAGCCAGTTGAAACTTGTTTCGTATCTCAACATTCGTGCAGAATTTTTAATATCGGAAAGTGTAAATCTTCTGTTTCTGTCATTAAGCTGAGCGGGAATTAAATCAAAAATGCTCTTTATCTTCTCTTTGTTGTTGTCGGAATATTTTGAAATATCCTGTCTGTACAATTCGAGAATATCTTTTTGAATTTTCAAGACCTCGCCGATGTCTTTTGTATCAACAAATTTCTGTACAACCGCAGGCATTCCGCCGACAATAATATAGTATTGAAAAAGCTTCAACATTGATTGATGGACTGCTTCCGTAACCGTTTCTTTATTGTCGTAACATTTCTTTAAATATTCTATCGTTTGTGGCTGAATACCGTTTGCAGTTGCAAATTCTTCAAAATCAAGCGGATACATACGGTAGTTTTCTTCGTAACCGACGGGATAGGACTTTACTTCTTTATATCTTACTCCGAGCAGTGAACCCGATTCAATGTAATCAAACTGCCCGTCATCTACAAGAAATTTAATTGCCGTTCTCGCAGACGGACATTCCTGTATCTCGTCAAAGAAAATCAAAGTATCTCCCTTTACTAAGGGCTTTTGTGTGTATGCTGTGAGGTTAATCAGTATTGTTTCAGCATTCAAATCCCCGTTGAATATCTTTGCGGCATCGGGATTTGTGATGAAATTTATCTCGATAAAGTTTGAATAATTTTCTTCTGCAAATTTTCTTATAATATATGTTTTGCCGATTTGCCTTGCTCCTGAAATGAGCAGAGCTTTTTTATCGGGTGTATTTTTCCATTTTACTAAATGTTCATAGGCTTTTCTTTGAAGCATAAAATCACCTCTTAATTGTAGTGTAACATTATTCTTGAAAATATTCAATCATTTGTAACGAAATTCTTGATTTCTCAAGGTGATTTGTAACATTTTTCTAAACAGAGTGATTCAGAGCATAAAAAAACAGGACTGCACATATGTACAGCCCTGAAAATTGAATTGTTAAATTGATTAAGCCTCGGCTCTGTTGATTGCATTGAGAACGCCGAGTACCGATGCAACATTGACATTTGAGTCAATGCCGATGCCGAAGATATTCTTTCCGTCAGGCTTTTTGAGTTCGATGTATGAAACAGCCTTTGAGTCGGAACCCTGAGAAATTGCGTGCTGACTGTATGAGATGAATTCGTACTTGTCAAGACCGACCTTTTTGATTGCATTGAAGAATGCGTCAATAGGACCGTTGCCGACACCGCTGAGAGAAACTTCTTCGTTGCCGTTAATCTTCATCTTGCCCTTGAAGTGAACATAATCATTGCCGTTTTCGCTCTCTTCATAAATCTTTCTGCTTGAGAGAACATATTTCTGCTTATGCTCAAGATAATTCTTCTCGAATACCTCAAACAACTCTTTCGGAATAAGCTCTCTGCCAAGCTCCTCACATTTTGCCTGAACAAGCTTTGAAAATTCGGGATGCATTCTCTTTGGAAGGTCATAACCGAAGTTATTGTTCATAACAAAAGCCGCACCGCCCTTACCGGACTGTGAGTTGATTCTGATAATCGGCTCATACTCTCTGCCGACATCGGCAGGGTCAATCGGAAGATACGGAATTTCCCAGTAATCTGTTCCGCTTTCTTTCATATATTTCATACCCTTGTTGATAGCGTCCTGATGTGAGCCCGAGAATGCTGTAAATACAAGCTCGCCGATATATGGCTGACGAGGATCAATCTTCATATTTGTGCAACGCTCATAGATTTCACGGAGCTTTGGAAGATTTGAGAAGTCAAGCTTAGGATCAACGCCCTGTGTGAACATATTAAGTCCCATCGTAACGATATCCATATTACCTGTACGCTCACCGTTGCCGAAGAGTGTACCCTCAACTCTCTCAGCGCCTGCAAGCAATGCAAGTTCGCCTGCGGCAACACCGCATCCACGGTCATTGTGTGGGTGAATACTGATGATAGCGGCGTCACGATGTTTAAGATTTCTTGCAAAGTATTCAATCTGATCTGCATATGTGTTCGGTGTACACATCTCAACAGTATTCGGAAGATTGACAATCAACTTGTTTTCGGGAGTCGAACCGAGTGCCTCGATAACCCTGTCGCAGATTTCAACAGCGTTTTCAGGCTCAGTACCGCTGAAGCTTTCGGGAGAATATTCAAATCTGAAGTTTGTATCTCCGTCATATTCATCCGTAAGCTGTTTAATAAGCTTTGCACCGTCAACGGCAATTTTGATTACGCCGTCCATATCTGTTTTGAAAACAACTTTTCTTTGGAGAGTTGAAGTTGAGTTATAGAAATGAACGATAACATTCTTAGCACCCTTAACAGCCTCAAAAGTTTTTCTGATAAGATGCTCTCTTGCCTGAACAAGAACCTGAATTGTTACATCATCGGGAATGTGGTTGTTTTCGATAAGCTCACGGCAGATTTCATATTCTGTTTCTGACGCACTCGGAAAACCGATTTCGATTTCCTTAAAGCCCATATCGCAAAGTGCATGGAAAAATTCGAGCTTTTCTTCAAGGTTCATAGGATCGACAAGCGCCTGATTACCGTCACGAAGGTCAACACTGCACCAGATCGGTGCTTTTGTTATAGTATTGTTTGGCCACTGTCTGTCCGGCAGATTAATCTGCTTAAAGGGAATGTACTTTTCAAATGATGGTTTCATATAATAACCTCCTGTTAAATAGCACAAAAAAATCGCCCCCCTAAACAAAGGGACGAATAAAATCCGTGGTACCACCCGTATTCAAGAACACATCACTGTGTTCTCCTTAAAGACTTCTGACAAAGTCCCGACCGATAACGCAGTCTTGCGTTTCGCATTACATATATATAGTATATACACTTCACACGAAAAACTCGGGGATGAGCTATCCATACAATGTTCCATGCTGACTCACACCAACCGTCACAGCTCTCTTTGCCGGTTCATTTGCATCTTGTTCCCGTCAATGTTTTTAAGGGGATTCATTTGTTAATACTATTATATATATATACCCATTCTTTGTCAAGAAAATTGTTTTGAAAATCTGTCGAATAAAGTTTATTTTTAAAAAAAGGGTGTATATAGTGAATTTTGGGATAAAATAAACAACAAATGAGTTTAAAATGTAGAAATTGCCGATAATGTAAAAAAGATAAAAAAATTGTCAAAAAGGGGTTTACAAAAGATAGAAGTGCTGATATAATATCAACTGTTGCGCTGAGAGGCGAGGCAAACAAGAGAAAACACAGACGGTGAAAGAGTGTAGAACGCACGGAAGTGGAGAGTCAGCATTCAGGAAGTAATCAAAAGTGTTGCTCGGTTTTGATTTTAAAAGCTGAAAAAACTTTTTAAAAAACTTTTAAAAAGTGCTTGACAAAATCAAAACAATGTAGTACAATAGCTCTTGCACTGCTGAGGTTAGCGACTTCAAATGAAGAAAGCAAACAAGCCTTGAAAGTGCGTAGGACCTTGAAAATTGAACAACGAGAAAATAGTAAAGAAACCCGTAATGACTTTGAGGAAAGCTCAAAGAATTACAGTGAGATGTACACTAAAAAGCATCAGGA
>NZ_JBBMFQ010000004.1:0-172905 GCF_040095935.1 Ruminococcoides intestinale
GTTTGAGAATAGTGTAAATCTATAAGGTAGTAAAACCGGCTTGCTATCACTCCGCCCATGTTGTTGTTTGAGAATAGTGTAAATCTATAAGGTAGTAAAACCTTGTGATTTTGAAACAACAGTTTATAAAGGTTTGAGAATAGTGTAAATCTATAAGGTAGTAAAACCGGCGGAGCAAATACAGATGTAAGTGCTATGTTTGAGAATAGTGTAAATCTATAAGGTAGTAAAACCGAAAAACTCCCTGAAAATGAACAGGATTAGTTTGAGAATAGTGTAAATCTATAAGGTAGTAAAACGGTTAGAACGCTTGTACACCGTACAATTCGTTTGAGAATAGTGTAAATCTATAAGGTAGTAAAACAACGGGCAAGTTACAGACATTGCAAAACAAGTTTGAGAATAGTGTAAATCTATAAGGTAGTAAAACCTGAATTTCTGCGAGTATTTCAGCCGATAGGTTTGAGAATAGTGTAAATCTATAAGGTAGTAAAACAGTCAGCAGCGACTTTGTCAACCTACTTGGTTTGAGAATAGTGTAAATCTATAAGGTAGTAAAACTGCAACAAAATCAATCAGCGGTTACGATTGGTTTGAGAATAGTGTAAATCTATAAGGTAGTAAAACAAGCGTGCCGACTAAAGTACCAAACAGCGAGTTTGAGAATAGTGTAAATCTATAAGGTAGTAAAACGAAAAAACTCTTAAGGAAGTTGAAAGCAAAGTTTGAGAATAGTGTAAATCTATAAGGTAGTAAAACCTGAATGTTAAAACAACGGAACATAAGTTCGTTTGAGAATAGTGTAAATCTATAAGGTAGTAAAACATTATTAGAAAATGACTTGAAAGTGAGGCAGTTTGAGAATAGTGTAAATCTATAAGGTAGTAAAACTCTTGAGCCGGTCAATCGGTATGTTGTAGCGTTTGAGAATAGTGTAAATCTATAAGGTAGTAAAACAAGTTAAAAACTGAGGCGTACACGATTGTCGTTTGAGAATAGTGTAAATCTATAAGGTAGTAAAACCTTGCATTTAAGAAACAGTTAATTACTTTGGTTTGAGAATAGTGTAAATCTATAAGGTAGTAAAACTTTTTCCATCTTCTGAGGTAACTGATGTTAGTTTGAGAATAGTGTAAATCTATAAGGTAGTAAAACGAAAAATATCTTGAATACAAATCAAAGTGCGTTTGAGAATAGTGTAAATCTATAAGGTAGTAAAACTTTTATGATTGCCACTACTGCTACTACGGTGTTTGAGAATAGTGTAAATCTATAAGGTAGTAAAATTCATAAAAGTCACTCATATATGCAAAAGCGTTTGAGAATAGTGTAAATCTATAAGGTAGTAAAACACGACATTCACCGTATCGGTGTACCTATATGTTTGAGAATAGTGTAAATCTATAAGGTAGTAAAACATTATCTTAATATATCACTCTCGGATGATGAGTTTGAGAATAGTGTAAATCTAATTAGAGTACAAATTTTACTCGTGGACTGTGAAAAAACAGCATTGCAAAAAACAATAAGGCACATAACCGTTATCACTTTCGGTTATGTGCCTTTTGTAATATAATAAGTTTGTTAAGAATACCACGATTGATTGCAGCCCAAAACAAGGAAGATTTCAGTGCGTTAATTTCCAAAGTAAGTTCCACCATGAAAGTTACTTTGGAAATTAACTATTTACTTTTTGTTTAAGTTTGCGGTAAATATGAATTGTATAATCCGTTTTATTGTGTTATTATGTAGTAAAATAGTGTGCAACATTGGTGTTTTGAAAAAATTATGTTGCTGAAATTAAACTTGAAATAACTGACGGGTGGCATATGGTTCGCAAAGTTGACAAAACAAAGCTTCTGACTGTTGTCGGGATAATTATATTCCTGTTTGGAGGTGCGGTGAGAATTTTTTCTCATCTTACTTCCTCGGCGGACAATTATATTGAAAATTTTGATGTTATTATCTTTTCGGGGCTTATTATAGGCTGGGGTGTGTCTGTTGCATATCGCATTGTTCAGAAGAATATACGAATCTGCCTTGTGATATCTGCGGCGCTTATGCTCTTGTGGATGGCTCTTCGTGCCATAAAATACAACAGCCCTGCCGACATCAACACATACGGACGGTATCTTTGGTATTCATATTACATAGCAATGGTGTTTTTGCCGCTTATGATGTTTTTTGCAATGCTGAATATCGGTAAGCCCGAAAATACAAATAACCGAAAATATCTTTTGATTATACCTGCCGCCGTTCTTGTGCTGCTTGTTATGACGAACGATTTTCATCAGCTTGCTTTTGTATTTGAACCCGATTTTCACAATTGGAACAAACAATACAGTTACGGTCCTGTTTACTATGTAATTGCAGTGTGGATTTTTATACTTGTACTTTCGTCAATTGTGCTTTCAATAAATCGATGCAGAATTTCCGCAACACGCAAAAAGCTGTGGATTCCGATTTTAATAATTCTTGTCGCAATAATTTACACACTCTGGAATAATCTGAATCACGGATATTCGGGACTTAGAATTTACAATGTTCCCGAGGTGTTCTGTTTTGCCTCAATTGCTCTATGGGAAAGCCTTATTCAGATAGGTCTTGTGCCGTCAAATACGGGTTACGGCGATTTTTTCAATGCGTCAAATCTTAACACTCTCATATTTGACAATGAGGGCAATGTGAAATACCGCTCTAAAAACGCAACAAATGTTTCAAAAGATGTTGTTCTGCAAAACGGTAACAGTGTTGTGATTGATGAAAATATAATTCTTAAAAAGCATAATATAAAAGGCGGTAAGGCAGTTTGGACGGAAGATATATCGGCAATTAACCGAATTAACAGAGAACTTTCGGAAGTAAAAGAGCAGATTTCGGAATACAATGTAATCTTAAAATCAGAGGCAGAGCTGAGAAAACGAAGAGCGGCAGTAACCGAACAGAACAAGCTCTATGACAGTATAACCGAATTTATCCGTCCTCAGCTTTGCGACCTTGAAAATATACTCAAAAATATTGAAAACAACAGGGGAGATATTTCGGTTAATTATGCCGGTGCCTGTGTTGTTAATGTCTACATCAAGAGAATAAGCAATCTGCTCATTATGGCAAAAAGCAGAAAAATGCTGAATGCTTTTGAGCTTGAAAACAGTATCCGAGAACTTGCCGAGTACATTTCTGTTTACGGAATTTCGTGTTCGTTTTTCAGTAATGTTTCGGGAGAAATTTCAGCCGAAAAAACGATTGCACTTTTTAAATTCATCGGGATTTTTATAAGGCATATAATGAAATGCACAGATGCGTTGCTGTTTAATTTAAAAGTCCATGAGAGATTTATTGATTTAAAAATCAACTGTGACAGCAAAAATGAAATGAAAATTCCCGATGATTTACTTGACGATATTATAAAACTCGGCGGAAATGTCACCACGGAATATGACGCTGACACGCTGTTTGTGTTTGTTCGTATGCAAAGCGGAGGTGATGACATATGACACCCATCCTTGAAATGCGTTCGTTTGTTTGTGTTATATTGATGAGTGTGCAATTTGTTGTTGCCTGTGCGGCAATATACAACGCAACGCAATCTTTTCTTTATAAAATCAGGTTGTGGAAACCGATTTCAGCGGTTATAATTGCAGTAATCTCTTTGACAATGTTTTTGGTAAGCACTCAGGTCTTGAGTAAAATATATTATGATAACCAAATTAATAAAATGGCTGAATTTTTTGGCAGAATGCCGTTTGCTCTGTCTGTCGGCATAACGGCATATTGTGCGATAATGTCTGTGTACATAACGGTAAGGCTTCATCATTGCAGGAATACCGATATTACCGCAATGTCAATTAAAGAAAGCTTTGACGGCTTGCCGACAGGACTTTGCTATTTTGATGAAAACGGACTTGTTGTATTGAAAAATAACCTTATGGAAAGCATATGCCTTGAACTTACGGGTAAATCGCTTAATGTTGCAATGCCCTTCAGAGAGAAGATAAAAGAGGCTTCTCAATATGAAAATGACGGGGCATTTACAGTCAGATTAAAGGACGGCAGGGTTTTCAGCTTTTCGTTGTCGGAAACGGAAATTTTTTCAAAACCGTATTTTCAGCTTGCGGCAACCGATATAACAGAGTTTACAAAGCTTACATCAACCTTGGAATATGAAATAGGCGAGTTAAAAAAGGTTAATGCTCATCTGAAAAAATACAATGAAATGGTCTATGATCTGACAAGAGAAGAAGAAATTCTTCGCACAAAAGAGATAATTCATGACAGGCTCGGCAGTACGCTGATAACAACAAGAAGATATCTTGAAAACGGCACTCTGTCTGAAAATAACAGTAAATTACTTGAAATGTGGAAAAACAATATTTCTGTTCTGAATACCGCAGAGAATGATTGCAAAGACGAAAACTTTGCTAAGGATATTGAAAATGCCGCAAAGCTTGTCGGAATAACGCTTGAAACAGTCGGAAATCTTCCGACTGATAACAATGCGGTTGCACGGGTTCTGACTTTTGCAACAATGCAATGCCTTAACAATGCCGCAAGACACGCAAAAGCAGATAAAATGATTCTTGAAAGTCTTGACGACGGTGAAAAATATATTTTTAAATTTGCAAATAACGGCAGAAAACCGCCTCAAAAAATCAATGAGGGCGGCGGACTTTCTTCCGTAAGAAAAAAGGCGGAGCAAATCGGGGGAAGCATGAAAATATCGACTTCCGAAATTTTTGTTCTTGAAATCACAATACCGAAAAGCGAGGTGCTGCAGTATGACAAGAGTGCTGATAGTTGAAGATCAGTCAATGCCGAGAACTTTATTTGAAATGTATGTAAACCAAAGCGAAAACTATACGCTTGCGGGCTCAATAAGTAATGCCGATATGACGGATTATCATTGTGAAAATTCCGATGTTGACCTGATTTTAATGGATATATGCACTTCAATGGGAGCAAACGGTCTTGAGGCGGCTGAAAGAATAAAAGCAAAGTTTCCGAAAATTAAGATAATCATTGTTACCTCAATGCCCGAATATTCCTATCTAAAGCGTGCCAAGGATGCAGGGGTTGACAGCTTTTGGTACAAAGAGGTAAGTTCCGAACCTATTATTGAACTTATGGACAGAACAGTGAACGGTGAGCGTGTGTTTCCCGACACAACTCCCAAAATTAAATTCGGCAACGCAATGAGTACGGATTTTACCGAAAGGGAGCTTGAGGTTTTGCGTGAACTGACAAGCGGTGATACAAACACGGAAATTGCCAAAAGACTTTACATTGCTCCGGGTACTGTCAAGAACTATATACAGTATATGCTTGAAAAAACAGGCTTTAAGTCAAGAACAGAGCTTGCCGTAAAGGCAAGAGAGGCGGGACTTGTAATCCTTGACGATAGAATTAACGACAAATAAATACTTTTTTCTGAATATGTGCCGTTTGGCACATATTTTTTTGCTGTTAAAACAGTATAATACAATTACAGGATATAAACTGCTCAGACGGTGAATATCTTTTGTGCAAAACGCTATCTTTGTCCGATTAATAATCAAAGACAAAGGTGCATAAAATTTATTATTTAATGACAGGAGGAAAAACTATGGAGGCAAAAGGTTCAACTTTTCTTAAAGTAACGGGAATCCTTATGATTGTATTCGGTGCTATTGCATTGGTTGTGTCAATCATCGCCATTCTCGGTATCGCCGCACTTGCAGCTTTTAACGACGGTACATACGATATGACTATGCTTTATGTCGGCGGCGTTTTCGCACTTATCAGTGCGGTTGCTGAGTTTGTTGCAGGTATTATCGGCGTTATCAACGCAAAACTTCCGCACAAGGCAAATACATGTATTGTATGGGGCGTTATTGTTGCTGTTATGTGTATTGCAGGCGAAATTATCAGCATGATAGGCGGATCACAGTTCAATGTATTCTCTCTTATCTGCGGTCTTGCTATCCCTGTACTTTACATTATAGGCGCTGTTAAGAACAAAGCATAATTATTTTATTATTTACCCCCCTTTTAATTACCCACCGTAAATATTTTTAGCACAAGGTCACAGCTGTCCGAACAATCGGGCAGCTGTGCTTTTTTTGTTTATGTTGTGAAATATGCCGTTTGGCACATTCATATTCTATCGCAAAATTGTACAATATAAGTGAAAGATATAGGTGAAAAGGGGTGATGTCCGTTGAAGAAAATTTTGCTCAGTGTTCAGAATAATTTGCTCAGTGAGGCTATTCAAAATGCCCTTGTAAAGAAGGGAAGATTTTGTATTGAGAATGTTTCACCGAATCAAGACGGGAAAATTCTTGATTTGTGCATTGCAGAAAGAGTTGATGTTTTACTTATGGATGTCACAAGACTTGCCGATTCAACTATTGAGAAACGGCTTGAGCTTTGTGGAAAAGTAAAGGAATATCTGCCAAGCTGTAAAACGGCTCTGCTCTGTGACGAACAGGCATATCCCGACCTTGCCGACAGGGTTAAACAGGCAAAACAATTCGGAAAAATAAGCTCGTTTTTTTATTCATCCGTAACGGCAGATTATCTTGCCGCCGCACTTGACGCACTTTAAAAAGGAGGTACTGTTTATGGGTATATTTGACAGCTTAAAAAATATGACAAATCAGGCTGTAAAAAACAATGTTTCAAAGGCCGTTTCGGGAGCGGTAAACAATGCGATGCACAAAAGCAAAACATTTGTATTTGCCGATTATCCGAAAAATGCAGATGAACTCAAAAAAATGCCGGAGCTTGACTTTTCGTCACCTCTTTCAACAGCGGCATTTGCAATGCTTGTGTTGCTTGAATATGATGAAAGTCCGGAAAACACAATAGAAATGCTTAATGTATTAAAAGGACCTCAGCCGATGAACGGGATGGATGTTCAGTTTTTGCGTGACAGAATCAAGGGCAGGGGATATATTCCTCGCTCATATTTTGAGGGTTCATCCGTGAAGAACGATTATACACCGAATGTTCCGTACAAAATAACCGTTTCCGAGTATGCATATACCTATCAGAGCGAGGGTTATGCAAAGGTTCAGGTTCAGTCGTCGGGAGCAGACTCACCTCGTCCGATTGAGCTTCGCAGAAAGGGCAATCAATGGTTCTTATGGCGTAATCTTGCACTCTCTGATATACGAACTCCGGCTTCGGTTGATCCTTGGGCATGAAGGAGGGATTTTTATGAAAATCACGAAAAAAGCAAAGCGTATTTCGAGTGTTGTTTTATGCTTTCTCATGCTGTTGACAACACTTCCTATGACAGCCATAACCGCAAATGCGGCGGCTCAGGCTTATATCAAATATATCGACACCGAGGTTTACATAGGAGATGTCCTTAACATTATCGTGGGAGTAAACGGCGGCAGTACAGACGAAACCTTTACCTATCAATGGCAGGCAAAGTATCCGAGCCTAAACTGGGTTAACCTCTCCGATAAAACCAACAGACCCAACTCGAAATTTTCGGGTGTTTTTACAGACCATCTTAAATTTCAGACCTACGCAGAACTTGTAGGACCTGACTCAGGGTGGAAAGATGTTGTCTTTAGATGTAAAGTAACGGGCTCAAAAAGCGGTACTTTTTATTCGGGAAAATGTAACTTTCCGGGACTTCTTGAGAAGACAGAAATTCCTATAATTGGATTTTTAGGCTTGGAGAAACCTGAACAGCGGAAAATCCCCTCAACTACGGCAACTCCGATAAATAGCACTTACTACAGTTTTGATTATATTGAGTGGTATGAGTACAAAAACAACAAAGTTAGCAGAAAGCTCAACGACGGAGAAGCTTTTGACAGCGGTATGTATTGTTGTCAGCTATACTTTAATATGAACAGAGGATATGCGGTTGCCAAGAACGCAGTATGTGGCTTGTACAACGACGACGGTCAGGCAACAATTCTTCAGGATGAAACCACAGGTCAATATTATATTTGGGCATATTACGTTGTTGCAGATAAATCACCTTCATTTTCACATCAGTTCACTGAGGCAGAAATTATGAAAGGCAAAGAAGGAACTATATCGGTTACTGCCAACAATGCCGCAAGCTATCAGTGGCAGATGAAAGTAAGGAGAAGCACAGGAAGATATGTGTGGCGCAACATAAGTGACAACTCATCCACATCAAACAAATTTTCCTTCAAGGGTACAAAAACAAATGCTTTGAGCATCAGACCGAATACGGATTTTGATGAAAC
Source organism: Ruminococcoides intestinale (assembly GCF_040095935.1). NCBI lineage: Bacteria > Bacillati > Bacillota > Clostridia > Eubacteriales > Oscillospiraceae > Ruminococcoides > Ruminococcoides intestinale. Next base: position 8,217 of record NZ_JBBMFQ010000004.1, read on the forward strand.
TCATTTCAGGTGTGCTGTCACGGGTGAAAACGGTGATGTCATTTACAGTGTATCGGTTAAAGTGACGCAAAAGGTTAAGGCCCGTATTATACTGGATTTAAGAACGGGCGGCTTACCGGATGACACTATTACTATTAAGTTTGATGAATACACTCCTGACGGCGTCTATAATGGCAGCTATACACATGAAACGGTAAACAGTAATGCAAAACCATTATATGTGTATTATGAAACAGTTCCAGGCAAATATGTCATTACTGTAAGCAAACCGCAATGCGTAACACGGGTATATGAAGTGAATGTTGTTAAGAAAGATGTTAACCTTGTAGTAAAAATTACTGTTCCGTATGATGTCAATATGGACGGTGTTATTAATGTTGTGGACGCAACCTTGGTTCAAAAATACATTGTCGGGCTTGAAGACTTTGACGATTACACTTTTAAAATTGCAGACACAAACGGTGACGGCACAATATCAGTTATTGATGCTACAAATATTCAGAAGAAAATCGTGAATCTTTTGTAAAGGAGAAAGTTTATGGGACTATTTGAAAAGAAATATTGTGACCTTTGCTGTGACAAGGTAAACGCACTCACAAGGCAAAAGCTTTCAGACGGTTATCTTTGCAGCGACTGTAAGCACAAGCTCAGTTCGCTTTCATCAGGTTGGAAAAACAGAACATTAGCAGATGTTAAAACTCATCTTGAACAGCGTGAACAGAACAGACAGAAATATTCGGCATTTGTTCAGTCGGCAAGTGCCGGTACAAACGAAAAGCTTGTTGTAGATTTTAATAATAGAAAATTCTATTTTACAATAGGCAGAGATTTCAAAAACAGCAATCCTGAAATTTTTGATTTTTCACAGCTTCAGGACTTTTGGCTTGAGCTTGGATATACAACTCTGCAGGATTCCGACCGTGACGGAATTCCTGATGAGTATGACCGCTATGATAACCGTCAGGGCAGGAACAGCGGTTTTGGCAGTCAGTTTGATACAACAAACTCATTTTCGGGGCAAAACGGTATGCTTGATGTTCCGCTTGCACTTCAGCCGTATGTTCGTGATACAAACACATCGTCATCACCGCAAAGAATATCTTCTTTAAAAGCAAAATTCATCGTAAATCATCCGTTCATAACCGATATATCAATGTATGTTGATTCGTCAATCGGTACTGTAAGGAATGAGCTTATGAGAGCGTTTGATGACGGAATGCAGTTAATGAGACTGTGTGAACAAATAAGGAACGGTATGCAGAACAATATGGGCTATCAGCAAAGCGGAATGTCCATGCAGAACAATATGGGTTATCAGCAGAACGGAATGCCTATGCAGAGCAACACAGTAAATCAGCAAGTTTCACAGCCGTTTACTCCGCAAAATGCTGCGGCAATTGTTTGCTCGGCTTGCGGATATAAGCCTGACGGCAATCCGCCGAAATTCTGTCCGTTCTGCGGGGCTGCCATGACATAACCGATATGACTTTACGGTCGTTATTTCATAATATTTCCAAACGAAAAACGCGTGTAAAAAAAGAAATTGTATCCGTGAGCTATTCAAAAAATCATTCAAATTTTGACTCCTGCTGTTCTTTTTATGTGCGAAAAAAAGGTGTAAATTTCCTTTTTGACGCTATCTGCAAATGCGGTTATATCGCTTTTGAAAATGTTTTGATCGACGAAACGGATATGAGACTGCTGTGTGACACCGCCGAAGACGCATTGGAAATTCTGAAAAAATATAATCCAAAAGACAAAGAACTGACAGTCGATGACGCCACGGTTACAATCGTTGAAATCATATTTTCCGACAAAAACAGTATGTCGGTCAGTATGACGGAACAAACCTTGGATTCGCTCGAAAAAGCGTTCTTTGCCCTTGCTGAAAAATATTGCAAAGATGTTTAATATCTAAAAATAATTGAAAAGCAACCCTATGAAAATAACCCCACGGTAAAATAATCGTGGGGTTGTTTTTTCTGTAACAGAAAAGGAGTGCATTTTTACTTGCCATTACCGTAGTAATTGTTTATAATTAAGGTATGACAATAAAAGAAGGCATGAACAATGCAAACGATAGATGAGGCACTAAACAAACTGAAAAAATCTGATTTTCGCAGTCGGTTTCATTTAAAGCAAAAGGACATTGACTATATTAATGAAAAGGGAATGAATAAAATCCGCTCCCATGCAGAAGATTTTGTCAGAACACGGCTTGCGCCAAAATATATTCCGAATGACGGAAAGCAAACGCCTATGAGGGGACACCCTGTTTTTATCGCACAGCACGCCTGTGCCTGTTGTTGCAGAGGGTGTCTTAACAAGTGGTACAGAGTTACAAGGGACAAACAGCTTAACGAGGTCGAACAGCAGAAAATTGTGAATCTGCTTATGGCTTGGATTGAAAGAGAATACAATGATTATAATTCTAATAAAGAATGATAGATAAGGGCAAAAAGATGAGTGATAAATTAAGCGTGTTAAAAGATTACTTCGGACACGATTCTTTCAGAGACGGACAGGAACAGATAGTTGACGCTTTGCTTGACGGCAGAGATGCACTTTGCATTATGCCCACAGGTGCGGGCAAGTCTATGTGCTATCAGATTCCCGCATTACTTTTTGACGGGGTGACAATTGTTGTGTCACCTCTGATTTCGCTTATGAAGGATCAGGTCGGCTCACTCGTTCAGTCGGGAGTTCCTGCGGCATACATAAACAGCTCGCTTTCATATCCGCAATTTCTCCGAGTGCTTTCAAATGTTGAACACGGAAAATACAAAATCATCTATGTAGCACCCGAAAGGCTGTTGACTGACGGATTTCTCGACACCTGTAAAAAGATAAAAATCTCAATGGTTGCAGTTGACGAGGCTCATTGCGTTTCACAATGGGGACAGGATTTCAGACCGAGTTACCTCAAAATTATTTCATTTGTTGAAAGCCTTGCAAATCGTCCGATTGTCGGAGCATTTACCGCAACGGCTACGAATGATGTAAAAGAAGATATAAAGAAAATTCTCAGGCTTGAAAATCCGTTTGAAATTACAACGGGATTTGACCGCCCCAACCTTTTCTTCGGTGTAATAAAGTCATCGTCAAAGGACGAAAAGCTTATTGACCTCATTCGGGAGCGTGGCGACAGGTCGGGAATTGTCTATTGTGCAACCCGAAAAAATGTTGAATCTGTCTGCGAATTGCTCTGCGATAACGGCTTTTCGGCGGCAAGATACCATGCAGGTCTTGATGAGTACGAACGCAGGAAAAATCAGGAGGATTTTGTTTTTGACCGAAAAAATATTATGGTCGCAACCAATGCTTTCGGTATGGGAATTGACAAGTCAAATGTTACATATGTAATTCATTACAATATGCCGAAAAACATTGAAAGCTACTATCAAGAGGCAGGACGGGCAGGTCGTGACGGCGGTGAGGCTGATTGTATTTTGCTCTACAGTCCTAAGGATGTTCGCCTAAATCGCTTTATGATTGAAAATTCCGAGGGCAACGATGAGCTTACAATTGAAGAAAACGAGCAAATTCGTGAGCGTGATTTTGAACGCTTAAAATATATGACCTTTTACAGCACAACAAACGATTGTCTGCGTGGGTTTATTCTGCGGTATTTCGGCGGTAAAAAAAAGGCTTACTGCGGAAAATGCTCAAACTGTCTTTCCGTTCACAAGCTTGTTGATGTCACAATTGACGCTCAAAAAATTATGTCGTGTATTGCAAGAACAGGACAAAGGTACGGCAAAACCGTGATTTGTGATGTGTTAAAGGGCAGTAAAAGCGAGAAAATTCTAAAAGCTGAGCTTAACAATCAGTCAACCTACGGAATAATGAAAGAGGTTACGGCAAGGCATATTTTCGGCACAATTGACTTTCTTGCCGAAAAGGAGTATATTTCATCCGACAATGAAACCGAGGTTCTAAAACTTTTGCCAAAGAGCAGAGATGTGCTTTTCGGACGGGAACGGCTTGTGATGAAGAAAGTTGAAAACTCCGAAAAGGTTGTCAAAACGCACCGCCCCGAAGTGCCTGTTAATTCCGATTTACTTGATGCGCTCAAGGCTTTGCGAAAAGGCATTGCATCCAAAAAGAGCGTTCCTGCCTATGTTATTTTTACCGATGCAACGCTGATTGATATGTGCAAAAAATGTCCCGAAACACCCGATGAAATGCTTGAAGTTTCGGGTGTGGGCAGAACAAAGCTTGAAAAATTCGGAAAACAATTTCTTGAAGAAATCGCAAAATTCAGATAACTTCATATACTGTTAAAGGATGAACGAATTCGTTTGTCCTTTTCTTTTTCAATTTTCAAAATTGTATTGAAATAATTAGTACAAAGTGGTACAATAGTTACAGAGAGAAAACAGATTGGAGGAATTTGTATGGCTGACATATTTGATTACATAAGTCGAAGAGGCGATTTGACATTTGAACAGGACGGTTTTAACGAGCTTGACGCACTTGTGCTTTCACGGCTTTCATATCTTCCTTTTGACGGTGCGGTATCGTCCTGTCTGTTTGATGAAATTACCCTTGAACAGGCGGCAATGCGTGTGTTTGCAACCGATGATTACGAGAAAAATCTATTGTGGAAGGGTGACGCCGACCTTTTGAAAGCGACGGCAGAGAGCAAGAGATTCGGCAAAATTCTTGTTTCGGGGTATGTAAACGAGGTTGAGTCCGATGTGAGTATGCAGTTTTCCGCAATCACTTTTGAATTTCTCAAAAAGAATTATTTTATTTCATACAGAGGAACGGACAATTCTCTTGTCGGCTGGCAGGAGGACTTCAATATGTTCTTCACATTTCCGTTGCCGTCACAGAAAAAGGCTCTTGATTATTTTGAAAAGGCAGTCCGTATGCTCAACGGAAAATTCATTCTGGGCGGTCACTCAAAGGGTGGAAATCTTGCGGTTTATGCCGGTGCTTTTACCGATGGAAATTCAAGAAATCACATTGATTATATTTACAATTTTGACGGACCGGGGTTTTCTCTTGACAAAATCAGGGACAGCGGATTTTATGAAGTTGACGACAGAATCTACACCTTTGTTCCGCAGTCAAGCATTTTCGGCATGATATTTGAGCATGAGGAGAGCTACACAATTGTAAAGAGCAATCAAAAAGGTTTTCTTCAGCACGATATCTATTCATGGGAGATTGAGCAGAACAGTCTTATCAGGCTGAAAAGCACTACAAATTTCAGCGTTTTCTTTGACCACACGCTGAAAGAATTTGTTGAATCGCTGACAATTGCTCAAAGACGGGAGTTCACAAAAGAGGTTTTTGCCCTTTTGTCGCTGACCGAAACCTCAACCTTTAATGAGATGCTGAAAAATCCGCTTAAAAACACGGGAACAATCCTAAAATCCTTTGCAGGTCTTGACAGCAAAACGAGAAATATGCTTTTGAAAACAATCTTCGCATTTGTTAAAAGTGCAAAAAATAATTTTTCCGACATAACAGGCGGTCAGAACAAAATTACCGTCAGTTAATTATAAAAAAGCTCATATATGCTCCGATACTTTTTAGCGTCGGAGCATTTTCTTTGCAAAAAAATCATTTGTCAAGACGAAATTCCCGTTTTGTCAATTGGCACTTTTGGAATTTGTATTGTCGGTCTTGAAAATTTTTCATAATATACAAAAAATCCCGACACGGTGTATGCTGTGTCGGGGTTTTATTTTGCTTTTTAAATGTCAATAGTCAGTTCAACGGGACAATGGTCAGAACCTAAAATTTCGGTATGGATTTTTGCACCATCAAGCTTGCTTTCAAGAGCTTTTGAAACGATAAAATAGTCAATACGCCAGCCCGCATTTTTTTCACGAGCCTTGAATCTGTATGACCACCACGAATACACGCCCTCTGTATCGGGATAGAAATAGCGGTAGGTGTCGATAAAGCCGTCATCGAGCAACGCTGTCATCTTTGAACGCTCTTCATCGGTAAAGCCTGCATTTTTACGGTTGGTTTTCGGATTTTTCAAATCAATTTCTTTGTGTGCAACATTCAAATCACCGCACATAATAACAGGCTTTTTTTCTTCAAGATTTTTCAGATATGCCTTGAAATCATCCTCCCACTTCATTCGGTAATCAAGCCTTTTCAGCTCGCTTTGCGAGTTTGGAGTGTAGCAGGTGACAACAAAGCAATTGTCAAATTCTGCCGTGATAACTCTGCCCTCATGGTCGTGTTCGTCAATGCCGATCCCGTAACATACATTCAAAGGCTCTTCCTTTGTGAACATAGCCGTTCCCGAATAGCCTTTTTTGTCGGCATAGCACCAATACTGATGATATCCTTCAAGCAAGAGGTCAATCTGTCCCTCTTGAAGCTTTGTTTCCTGAAGACAGAAAATATCTGCGTCAACATCTTTAAAAAAGTTCTCAAAGCCCTTTGTAACACAGGCACGAAGTCCGTTTACATTCCACGAAATTAATTTTTTCATAATTTACTCCCGTACACACAAAAGGGAGCAAGCATTGCCTGCTCCCAAATTGCCAATTTGTTAATTATTCTTCTGCGGAAAATTCGTCTTTGCCTACACCACAGAGAGGGCATACCCAATCCTCGGGTACATCTTCCCATGCTGTGCCTGCATCAACGCCGTTATCGGGATCGCCGATTTCAGGATCGTAAACATATCCGCAAACATCGCATACATATTTCATACTATCAAATCTCCTGTTCAAAGTCTGTTGTGTAATCGGTTAGTTGTTGGTCATACGATTATCAAGCTGACTTTTTTTGATTTTTTATTGTTTTAATGATTACTTAAAGTATCTGTTAAGAAGACCTCTAAAGCCTGCGCCGTGTCTTGCTTCATCCTTTGCCATCTCGTGAACCGTGTCATGAATAGCGTCAAGGTTCTGAGCCTTTGCACGCTTTGCAAGGTCAAACTTACCTTCGCAAGCACCTGTTTCTGCATCTACACGCATCTGAAGATTCTTCTTTGTGCTGTCTGTAAGAACTTCGCCTAAAAGCTCTGCAAACTTGGCAGCGTGTTCAGCCTCTTCAAAAGCATACTTTGTAAATGCGGCAGAAACCTCGGGATAGCCTTCTCTGTCTGCAACTCTTGCCATTGCAAGATACATACCGACTTCGCTGCATTCTCCCTCAAAGTTAGCTCTGAGATCCTTGAGAATATCTTCGCTTACGCCCTGAGCAACGCCAACCTCGTGAACTGTTGCGAAAGATGCCTCCTCGTCCATCTGCTTAAATTTTTCCTTCGGTGCCTTACAAACAGGGCAAGCCTCGGGAGCTTCGGGACCTTCATAAACATAACCGCATACTGTGCAATACCATTTCATAATTACTTCTCCTTTGTAATAAATATTAGTGTACTTCTGCCGAACATTTAGGACATATGCCGTAGTAGATAACAAATCTGTTTTCTACCTTAAATCCCTCTTCGGCAAGCTGCGACTCAAGGTCATCAGCATTTTGATTGTCTTCAACATCAATAACTGCTTTGCATTTGTTGCAGACGAAGTGGGGGTGCGGCTCTGTGTTGCCGTCAATACGCTCCTCACCGTTTACATTGCATATAACGCTGACCTTTCCTTCATCCTTAAAAAGAGCAATGTTTCTGTAAACCGTGCCAAGACTAAGGTCGGGAATTTCGGGCTTTAATTTATCATAAACCCAGCGTGCGCTCGGATGAGTGTCCGTACCGCACACAGCGTTGTAAATTGCATTGCGTTTTGAGCTGAAATTTCTTTTTGCCATAATTCATAAATCCTTATGCAATATTAGTCAGTACCGATTGACCAAAATCAGTAATCAGTATTAACTTTGCCTATATTCTATCACGCAGATGTTTGATTATATTTACAATAAAGAATTATAGATGAAAAATCTTGCACAAAGAATTGGGAGGAAATATAGTGAAATCAAACAAAACAGTAAAAATTATCATTTTTACGGCACTCTTCCTGTCTGCGATAATTTTAATATCGGTAATGACAGGTGCAGTAAAAGAAACAACGGCTGATACCGACAGCGTAAAACTTCCCGTAATAATGTATCACTCACTTTTAAAGGACGAAAAACTGCAAAATGACTACACTGTTTCGCCGACTCTTTTTGAAAACGATTTAAAATATCTTACCGAAAACGGCTACACAACCGTTGTTGTAAAAGACCTTACCGATTATGTTTACGGCAAAAAATCATTGCCCGAAAAATGCATTATGCTGACCTTTGACGACGGCTATTATAATAATTATTATTATGCACTCCCTTTGCTTGAAAAATACAACTGCAAGGCGGTCATATCTCCGATTGCGTCAGTGTCCGAAAAATTCACCGAAACCAAGGATATTTCCGTGACCTACGGTCATATAACTTTTGACGATATGAAAGAAATGTCCGATTCGGGCTATGTTGAAATTCAGAATCATTCGTACGATATGCATTCTTTGAAATCACGAAAGGGTGTTTTGCCAAAAGCGGGGGAGAGTGACGAAGCATATAAATCTATTCTTACGGAAGATGTTGTCAAGGCTCAAGGCTTGCTTGAAAATGCAACAGGGAAAAAACCGACCTGCTTTGTATATCCGTTCGGTGCAAAAAATGACCTGACCGAAAAGCTGATAAAAGAAATGGGCTTTTCGTGTACACTAACCTGTACGGAAAAGCCCAATATAATTACTAAAAATCCCGACAGCCTCTACGAGCTGGGACGATACCGCCGTGACCGCAACGAGTCAATGCAGAATCTTCTTATCCGAATTGAAATGCAGTCATAATATTTATACGGCAGTTTTTTCAGCCTTGGTGTTTCTTACAAAAGCCTCGCACAAAGCTATGAAGATGAAAAACAGCGGAGTTGTAATCGGCTGATAAAGGTTTACAACAGCCTGAACAGCATAGCAGATAACAGCCGAAACGCAAGCAATCAGCATCGGATTTTCCTTTGCATACTTAACTGCGTTCTTAATCGTACCGCACACAATGGCAAGATAGGAGAGAAGTCCCGTAATTCCAATTGTGATAAGGTAGTTTAGATATTCGTTATGGGCGGCATTTGTTGAGCTGTCACCGTATTTTGAAAGGTCGTCAAAGTACGGACTGAATGCGGAGTAGAACATATCCGGACCTACGCCGAACAGCTTTTCAATAAATGAAGCGTCGCCGAAAATCCATATCGACCTTATCCACATAAAGCCTCTGTGCGTACCCCATATATCGTTAAAGCGGATAATTCTTTCAAAACTGCCAAGGTCGGTTTTGGTGTCAATACAGCTGAAATAAACCATAATTCCTATCATGGCAACAGCACAAAGTCCGAATACAACGGCAAGAGCAATCGGCACGGCTTTTGAAATTGTGATGTTTGGTTTTTTGTAATCAATAAGATACAAAATCCCTGTAATAACGGCACAAGCTGCAAACAATATCCAGCCGATGCCTGAGAAAACGAAAATTTCCTGAAACTTATCAAAGCCCTTGCTTTTGTCATCAAAGCAGAGCGAGAACAATCTGAGCAGCTTTGCAAACAACAGCATAACAGTTGCCGAAAGGAAAAATCTTTTCAGTCTGACAAGGCTGTTTGAAAACCATACAAGGTAAATAATCATAAATACAGCCATGCCGAGAATGCCGGAATCGCTGTCGGCAGTCATAAGAGCCGCAAAGCCAAATCCTGTTGCTACAAGATAAATTACTCTGAGCAAGGTCTTTTTCGTGATAAGCGACATTGCAATCATAACAGGCATTGCAATACAGATGTAGCTTGAAAGCAGATTCTTGTTGCCGATTGTTGAAGTAAAGTCAATAGTCTGTTGTTCATTAAGCAGAGGGAACATTCCAAACGGATCAACATAGAATGCGTTGAGTATCGCAAGTGCGTAAACTATCATTGAACCGAACGCAAGCGCAACGAATATGTATTCAAAATATTTAAAGCACCTTGTAATCATAAAATATGCTGCGGTGTAAAATGCCATAAGCACAAGACCGTTGTTTCGTCCCTGAGTACCCAGAAGTGCATCCAAAGGGTTTGCAGACAACAGCGTTGAAATGACATTTATCCCGAGGAATACAATAAATGCCCAGTCCATAAACGAAAGCTCTTCATACAAATGCTTTGGTTTAGGCTTTTCAAGCTTTGAGTCTTCCGGCGGTTTATCAACGCTTGCGGTCATAATAATAAGAAATTCCGCAATAACGAGAATACCCGTTAATATAATGAAAAAGTAATACTTGTCATGCCTGATGTTAAAATATGCGTCGGTAAAAAACAACGGAAAAAGCGTGAACATAACAAGCAGATAATAGTTTGTGAGCGCCTGCTGTACCGAATATTTTTCTTTGGGTTTGGCAGGCGGATTTTTATGCTTTGCAGAAGTCATAATATAATAACCTTTCAATATAATGTACTTCAATTTTATAACGCACACACGATGTTGTCAAGAAATAAAGTAAGTTGAAAGCTCTGATTTTCGACTTGTTTCGATTGGCATATGCTTGCAAAAGAACAATAATTGCATATTTTTCGGCACTTTTATTCCCAAATTAATACTTGTGGAGAAATTAGTATTGTATTTATCTCCGTAAAATGGTATAATTCCCCTTGAGATGTATTTCCATATTTGCAGGACAAAGACTTTTGTAAAAAATTGTTTATGAATTTATCTATTTGCAGATTGGGTGGTTTTATGAAAAAATTAGTTGTTTTTGGCTTTGACGGCACTCTTGCCGACACAGCCCCCGGAATTTTATATTGTTTCAATACAACAGCAGTTGCAATGGGCTATGAGCCTGTTGAACACAGCGCACTCTACGGAGTAATCGGCGCACCGCTTGAATACGGATTTAAAACGCTCTTTAATATGAGTGATGACGAAATTGAATATGCCGTAAAGAATTACAGTAAACTTTATTCCCAGAAAGGAAAAGAGATGTTCACCGTCTATGACGGAATTTATGACGCTCTTCGTGAACTCAAGAAAAGCGGTTTTAAGCTTGCAATAGCAACTCAAAAGCACAGAATGTTCACAACGGATATACTCGAAACCTACGAGGCGTCGGATGTTTTCGACGCAGTATGTGCAACAGATGTCGGTACAAACCTCACAAAGAGTCATCTGCTTTTGCAGGCGTGTGAGCAGACAGGAGTTTCCGTTGAAGAAAGTATCCTTGTCGGCGACAGCACAATCGAGGCAAAGGGTGCGGAAGAAATAGGTATGGACTTCCTCGCTGTGTTATACGGCTGGGGCTTTAAAACCAAGGAAGAAACCGAAGAGTACAAATGCGTCGGCACAGTGTCATCTCCGGCAGAAATCTCTCAAAAAGTCATGGAACTCTGATTACGGTTAGTGCGTGTAAAACAGTGCATAAATAGGATTAAAATTGTAAATTTTCCAAAAACAAATCGGGCAGTCATAACGATTGCCTGATTTTTTTATGCAAATTTAATTCTGTATAATAACAATGATAAACAATATACTTTTGCTTGTAAACGGGATGTTTGATAAACAGAAATATGATAGTACGGAATTGATATTGTTAAATTCTTTTACATGAATTTTAAAAGTTAATTTAAATAATATTGAATTTTCACATATTGTATGCTAAAATAAAAATGCCAAACAAAAATTTAATTTTAAGTTCACCTAAGTGTGTATTTTTATTTCGGTAAAAATGCAGGCTTTACTTTTCACACCTTATAAGTGAAATATTGTGTCGCAACAATCAAAGCTATGTATTTTTCGTGCGTAGCTTCAGCTACGCACTTTTTGTTTTATGCGAAAAATATTTGCTTTTTAAAAAAATCGACAAAATTTGAAAAATTTTAAAATTTTTTCGGATTTTATAAAATCAAAAGCCGTTTTAAATTGTCTATATTATGAAAGGAAATGAGAGGAGGTTATTTTATGAACATTTCCCACTTAGTAGAGAAAATTAAGAAGGGAGATAACAAATCATTTGAAAAGCTCTACAAGCTTACAGAGCGTGAAGTGTGGTTTACTTGTATCAGCTTTTTAAAGAACGAAACAACCGCACAGGACATTATGCAGGAAACTTACATAACGGCTTTTTTAAAAATCCAATCTTTGGAAAAATCATCACAAATCAGAAGTTGGCTTAACAGAATTGCCGTTAATAAGTGCAAAAATTATTTGAAAGGTAAAGGTGAAATCCAACTGGACGATGAAATTTTTGAAAATCAGGCAATAGTTGACGAGCGTATATCAATTCCCGAAGAATACATTTCAGACAAGGCAAAGAGAGAAATTATTCTTTCGATTATGCAGGAAGTACTGTCCGATGTTCAGTATCAGACAGTGATTATGCACTATTTTAATGAAATGACTGTTGATGAAATCGCAGAAGTCTTTGAATGTTCAAGGGGTACTGTGCTTTCAAGGCTCAATTATTCAAGGGCAAAGATGAAAACTGCAATTGAAGATTACGAAAACAAAAGCGGTGACAAGCTTCACGGTGTTGTATTTGTGCCGTTCTTTACAACAATTTTCAGAGAGCAGGCAAAGAGCCTTTGCGTTCCGAGCATTACAATCACACTTCCAAACGGACAGACACTTGCAACCTCTGCAACAAAAGGCATTGCTACAGGTGCAAAGTCAACAGTGTCATCTATCGTAAAGGCAACAGCAAATGCGACAGTAAAAGCCAAGGTAATCGCAGTTGTTTGCGGTGCTACAATACTTGCAGGCACATCAGCAGTCGGCATAAGCATTCTTGCAGGCTGTAACGCTGAGAAAGAACCGACAGAGCCGTCAGTAATATCTTCAACCGTACAGACATCAACTGTTCCAACAACTGTACCTAAAACTACAGTGCCAAAGGCAGTTAAAGATTTGGTAGACAAGGGTGAAATCAAAGTCGACAAAGACGGCAACATCACAGACAAGAATGGTAAGAAAGTCGAAGTAAAAGACGGTAAGGTAGAAGTAAAAACCGACGACGGTAAGACAGTTACAGTTAAGGTTGACGATGTAAAAACTACGGTATCTAACAAAAACAACAGCAACAAGGGTAACACCGAAAAGAAAGAAGATACTAAGTCAAATACATCTTCAAAGAAAGACAACTCTTCAAAAACAAATACATCTGATAACGACAAGAAGCCAGCTAAGCCAAGCAACTCTTCAAGTAATAATCAGAAGCCAGCTAAGCCAAGCAACTCTTCAAGTAATAACCAGAAGCCAGCTAAGCCAAGTGAATCTTCAAAGACTGAAACACCTACAGCAAAGCCAAAGCAGAAGGTATGGGTAGACGACTACAAAACAGTTCACCATGATGGCTATTGGAAGGTAGTAGGTACTCACGAGGAGCCAGTATATGGTTGGATAGGTTATGATGTATGTAATAATTGTGGCATGAAGATGAATGATGCTAAGGAGAGAAAGGCTCATCTTACTTGGGAACTGGAAACTAACGGTGCAGGTGCATACCACCATGAGACAGAATATGTACAGACAGGCACAAAAACAGTAGAAGACAAAGAATGGGTAAAACCTTGGGATGAGAAGGTTAAAGACGGCGGTCATTGGGAGTACAGATAATTAAATTCGATAGCAAGTATAAATCCTTAAAATAATTATTGGGAAAAGAGGGTTCTTTATGAACCCTCTTTTTCTATGTTAAAAATAAATATTATACTAAAGAAAGTATTTAACTTAGTTATAATATATGGTATAATATGAGCATATTAAGGGGGAATTTACATGAAAAGTTATAACCCTGATAAGGGTAATTATGATAAGGGAATGCTCTGTAATCAACAAAATAAAAAAAGAGGTTAAGCATTAGAAAAAATTGCTTAACCTCTTTGTTGTTTTAATAATAAAAAATCTTTTGTGTTACGGTGTAATAAATTTTAAAAATATATTATCTTGTTTCCTTGAAAATCGGCAGGCAAACTAAAATGACAGTAAGTTTGACTGCATTTTATCTTGTTTTAACTTAATTCAAAATTACTCAACTGAATTTTTAAAATCTCAAAAACCCAGTGTTTAAGCCACTTTTAAGGCATTTTAAGCAATTTTGGCAAAAAATAAAAGGCGGTTAAAAAACCACCTTTTTTGGTCGAGGTGACAGGACTTGAACCTGCGGCATCTTGGTCCCAAACCAAGCACTCTACCAAACTGAGCTACACCTCGAAATGTTGTTTAATAACAACAGCTTGATTATTATATACCATATTTTCGGATTTGTCAACATAATTTTCGTTTTTTATTAAAAATTAATTCAAATATTTTGAAAATCACCATAAAACAGACCGAAAATGTGGTAGAAAACAGCCGTCCCTACATAAGAAACGGCTGTTGGTGCAGGTAACTTGCAAGGGGGATAGGAATGGGGAAAATGGGGGATTTTGTTAGCTATATGTAAGCTACGGAACATAATTATGAACAATTCAGGATAATATAAGACTATATTTTGTTGATTGCATTCACTAATTCTTTTGGGTTAATGTGGGTGTAAACCTTTTCGGTCAAGTCCATTTTCGACTTGTGACCAACTATTTTTTTGATGATTGTATGGTTCACATTTGCCGATACAAGCATTGAAATGCAGGTGTGTCTTGTTTCGTGTATGGTGTGGTCTAAACCTAAATCGTTTTGCAGAGGTGTCCAGTAGTTGCGTTTAAAGTTATCGTATTTCAGCGGCTTGCCATTGGTATTATTCAGAACATATCCACATTGAGAATCGCTGATGAATTTCTGCCAAAACGGCAGTACTTTGTCTGCTATAGGCACGGTTCGTACACCTGAATCGGTCTTTGAACTTTCAACAAAGAAAGTCTGTTCGTCAAGGTTTACATTTGAAATTTTTAGGTCGAGCAATTCGGACACACGCACTCCCGAATAAATCAGCATAAGCACTATTTTTACCGAATCAAGATTTGAATATTCCCACAAAAGATTTATTTCGCTTTCCGAAAACTCCCTGCGTGCTCGTTTTGTTTCATCTGACTTGGCATTGATTTTCAATTTTTCTGCAAGATTGTTATGGAGCATATCGTGAAATATGCAGTATTCGTAGATTTTGTTCAACAGAATTTTAATTCGCCTAACCGATTGATAACCGTTGTGGCAGTTATCGAGAACTCGTTGCATGTCAATGATTTTTATATCGGACATCTTGCGATTGTATAACATTGAGCATTGTTTGTATGCCGCATTATACTGTCTTTTGGTGTTCGGATTTGTGTTTTCAGTGATGAACTCCTTGTACCAAAGTTCATAAATTTCTGAAAAAGTGCGTCTTGCCGAATCAACATCAAACGGGTTTTGATTGTAATCAGCAAGAGCGTTCAGGGCTTTAGGCTTGTTTGGAAAGTAGCCTATAACTCTGCGTTCCTGATTGCGTGTTTCTTTGTTGTATCCTATTGTCACGCAGGCAACCCACGGATTGCGCCTGTTTCCGCTCAGCTTATAAACAGAGCCGTAGCCGTTAGGCAGTTTCATTTTATACACTCCTTTTGCTTAAAAAAGGGTGCAAAAATCCCTTGTGCTTTAAATTACTTGAAAAACACAAGGGATTGTGATACAATTATCTTGCATTAAACTGCATCATCTGCACCCTGTGTAGGTGGTTTCCGCTCTGACTTGCGCCAACAGGTCAGGGCGGTTTTTTTTATTTATTTATCTCTTCCATTATTGTATCTATTTTATCTATGTCGAGACTGTAGCAACGGATATTGCCTAAAGTTTTTTTGATTATTAAACCGTAATCGGACAGGGTGTTTAACCTGTTTGTAACTGTACTTCTGCTTAATTTCATAATATCCATTAGTTCCTTTGTGCTTATTCCGCTTTCGGAAAACAAACTTGCCTGAATAAGCAAAAAATACAGATTACTATATTTTTCGTCGGCGCCTTTAGGCAGAAAGATAATGCACTTTCCGTAATGTGTCAGTTGCTCTAATCTTTTCTCCAAAGCGTACACCAACTTGTGCAACGAATCATCAATAATATCGGTAAACATAATTATAAAAGGAGTTAAATCTCCCTTGTTTTTCGGGTCATTACACACCTTGAATGCCTTGTAGTAATCGTTTATGTTCTCTTTAATAGAATAAGACATTCTGTAACCGATAATTGATTCAAATTCTTTTGACAACAAGTAACTGCTGATGAAACGGGATGTCCTTCCGTTGCCGTCATAGAAAGGATGAATGTAACCAAAGAGGTAATGAAAAATTGATATTCTGAAAACACACTCAATGCTTTTGTCATTAAGTATTGCCAACGCTTTATTCATACACTCTATAATTTTTTCTTCGGGATTAACTCCTCTGTGAAGTTCTTTTTGCGTTGCACTGAGGACGCTTGTTGAATCTTTTCTGAAGATTTTACCGTCAGGCAAATCAGACGGGTTATCTTCTTCGATTTCAAAATATACTAAATCATTGTACAGGTTGCGGATATCTTCGCAGGTGTCAAAGGACATAGTTTCATTTTTTTGCAACATAAGATATTTTTGCACAAGCCCCATAAAACGCTTCCCGTGGCTCTTTGTTTCCAGTTCTGACAAGACACTGTTAATTTCTCTTCTTGAGCTGTAAACACCTTCAATATCATTTGTCTTTACAATTTCATCAACCAAACATCTGATAGCGAAATGGTCAATTGCTTTTTCGGGTAATGAATCCCTTAAAGCTTTGATTTGCTTATCGGTTTTATAAATGTCACGAATTTTCGTAATAAATTCGGGTATCATCACAAAAAAAGCAGGGTTATCGTGTATCAGAAAATCTAAGTGTACTGCGTATTCGCTTTTATACCTTTCGTTGTAAATTTTTTCATAATTTTCTTTGTCAGAATAAAACAGCTTATCTAAAGATTTATACCCCAAATGTATCACCTCTCCAATAAGTATTATATGCCGTAATTTAACAATTATACGCATATATCAGAAAAGCAATTCGTAAAAATAGGCTGTTTTTACGAATTGAATATAATTATACACCGACAAATTTACAAAATCAATATATTTTTACAAATTTAACTGTTACAGTAAAACAGCTTTTCTCACTGTAACGATTTACTGACTTCTTTTACAAGACCGAGGATTTGAACACGGGTGACATCGTTATTTTTGAACACTCGTGGGGGATAGTAGGGGTTGACTGAATGAAGTTCAACGGTGTTATCGTTGTAAAGGACCTTTTTAACAACAGCCTCTTCATCGTCAACGAGGACTGCGGCAATCTGACCGCTGTCAACGGAGGTTTGCTTTTTAATAAGAATTTTACTGCCGTCATCAATCAGAGGGCTCATAGAATCGCCGTGAACATTTATCCATATATATTTATCCTGTTCTGAGGGGCAAGTGATGTATGTAGGCATATAGTCAACAGGCACATCCTGAGCTATCACTCCGAACCCTGCCGAAATGCTGTCATATACCGGTCGCATAAATACATTTGTTTGCGGAAGGGGGGTTGCTTGTTCCGGTGTTTTATCGTCCCAACCCATAATATATGCAGGAGTAGTTCCTAAAGCTTTACAAAGCGGTTCTAATACGCTTGTTGGTAACTTTTCAATCTCGCTGCTTTCATATCTGTATATTGTAGCTCTGTTCTTTCCTATCAGCTCGGCAAGTTTATCAACAGTTATATTTTTTTCTTCTCGCAATTTTTTAATGCGTTCGCCGATTGTCATAAGTAACACCTTTTTTCAATATATTGTTATTGACATAATGCAAAATAAGTTGTATTATAATGGTAGTAAGGGAACGGCTTTAGCTGTTCCGCTATTCAAAAACTAATTATTTTTTATAACCGTCTTGTATTGCAGTACAGGGCGGTTATTTCTTTATGGTGAACACAATAAAAAATGTGAAAATTACTATCACAGCTATGTATTCCACGCAATCACCCCCTTTCTCAAGGGAGTCGAAACAGCCGCCACCGTTCCTTTACTGTACAGTATTATAACATAACGGTTGCAAAAATGCAACTACTTTTTGAAAAAATAAAAATAATTTTGCAAAAATGCGAAAAATATATTGACAATAACTTACAAGGGTGGTATCATATAGTTGTCGCAGAAATGCAACACAATAAAAACTGGAGGTGATAAAATTGACTAATGTTGATAAGCTGAAAGGGGCTATCAAGGAGAAAAGATTAACCCCTGAAAAGGTTGCTGAAAGTATCGGTATCGACAAAAGTACGATGTATCGTAAACTTTCTAACGGTGGTGAGGATTTTACCATTAAGCAGGCAGACGCTATCACACAAATTCTCGGATTAACAGGTGATGAGGCACAGGCTATTTTTTTTAGTCAGTTTGTCGCATAAATGCAACTATTATATTAAGGGGGTGAGAAAATGGGATTTTTTAATAATTTATTCAACATAGAAAAAGCACCAACAGTCAACAAGACTGTCAGTGCACCTTATGTTCCGCCTTATCCTTTAGAAAAAGATTTTTATACTTTTGATAAGGTAGAGTGGAGCGGAGCGTTACCACCTCATTCAATGACACTTTCTTTTGTACTTCCTTATTCCGATTGGTGCGAATTTGAAAAGTCAGACCTTTATCGAGATTTGGAGAATTATCTTCAGGAATTACAAAAACGAGGTAACCCGAATGAGAATGTAGGCACTCAAGATTGATAGGCAGATGTTCATTGTATGTCGGAACATACTCATCAACACCTTTTGCCTTGTGATGATAAGAATTAACTTCGTGGGTGTTGTAATCTTCGGTGTACTCTATGCCGTTCAGAACTAATTGAATGTCGGTAACAGAAATAGGCAGTTGCGATTTATTGTTAAGTTTATAATGAATGAAAAGTCTTTTCTTTCCCTGCACGCCTAATTTGTATGCGTATTCAAGCATTGTGATTTCCAAATTCACTTTGTGCGAAACAAAATAGTTAATCAGGTTTATTAAAGATATTAAAAAGCCTGCAATGCCTAAAATACCACTAATTATTACCCACATATAATCAGCTCCTTTGCTCGATTACAACATTTGCAAAAGATATTTGCAACACAATCAATAATACCACAATCGCAGTCCTATTAAACGGACTTTGCTTAAAAGAGGTGAAGAAATGAAAAATAAAATGATAGGCAACTATTCAAATGAAGGAGTGCTTAATATATCGGCTACAAATTTGCAGGAGTTTGAAAGCCTTATAAAAAAGGCAAAAAAACAAGCTGACGAATTGCAGGATACAATCAATCAGCTTGAATTCTTCAATTTTAGTTTTAAGTTCTCAACAGATAAGGATAATTAGTTACCTTCTATCATTCTTTCTGCATTGACAGCGGATATATCAGAATCTATGAAAGAAACAATAGCGTTTATAAATTCGACTAAGTTATCAATATTATAATCTTTGAATTTTCTTTCGTAATGTGTTTCATCATTACCAAGCCAAGCAGAGGCTACTGCTAATTTTTTGATTCTGTTGTTATCAATGTAATCATTGATACATCTTGATAATGGTGCTTTAACGATATTATCTTTATTGTTCGGCTGTAACATTATTGCGTAATCCTTTACTAAGAACTCTAAGGCTTTTCTGTAAGCCATACCTGAAATATCTTTTAATTCGTACTGTTCGGAAGCATAAGCCTGATTGTAAATGTTACAAAAATCAGGGGATAAGTCTTTTATGTGTTTAGGAAACTCTCGTTCTTCTACTCTAGAAATAGGTTCGAAGCCCATAAGTTCAGTTAAACCGTGATAAGGACCTATATGATAATTACCTAAAAAGGTCTTTTCACAATTGTGACAGAAGAAATGAACGAAAAGATTTGGATAAGTATGTTCATCGTCAATATAGTAGGAGCTTAAATACGAGGGGTCGCCAGATTTGTGACACATAGGACAGACTGACGGATATTCGATTTCAAGATTTTTCTTACTAAAGTTATCGTTCAATGATTCGCAGTTATAAATTGCCTTTTTGATAAGCAAAGACCCCTTTCATTATATAGTGTAATGAATTGCCGTTCATCACTACATATAGTATATCATAGAAAGTTGGTGAAATCAATGCACATCAATGAATTTGCTGAAATATTGCTCAAAAGCAGAAAACAGAAAGGCTTTTCGCAAAGTGAGCTTGCTAAGAAATCGGGCTTTACTAAAAGAGCTATTCAGTATTGGGAAAAAGGCAAAAAGAGCATATCTCTTGAAAATGCCGACAGGCTCTTAACGGCTTTGGGTGTAGAAATCAAGATAGGTAAAACAGAAAGCAGGTGAGAAAATGGCAAAACTTAAACTTATTGACACAAAGGACAAGTTCCTTCTTGAAATTGACGGAACAGAAATTCCGTATGTTACAAGCTATCAGATAACACGAACGGTCAGCGAGGTTGTACTGCTCAAACTGGCTCTCAGCGTAGCTGATGTTGAATCAGTCGAAATCGTTTCAGACAAAATTACCAACGAAAATTAAGGAGGTGTACATATGGACACAGTTCAGATGAACAAAAAAATCAAAGAAATTATGGATAGCAGTGATGTCTATTTGCTTTCTGAGGATGCCGCAAAGGCTATTGGAGTTGCTCCGCAAAACTTGCGTGAACAGGCAAAGGACGAACCCGAAAAATTGGGATTCAATGTAATTGTAGTCGGCACATCTATCCGTATTCCGAGAATACCGTTTCTCAATTATATTCTCGGTTCAAACCCAATGAAAGGAACGACACAAAATGGCATTTAAAGATTTACTTACACGCAGAAAACTGCTTAAGGAGAATGAGAGCCTCAGAGCAGAGAACAGACATCTCAGCATTGAGCTGAGAAACGCAAGGGCAGACCTCGCCCTTGAACTGGTGACATCAAGCGGTTATCGCAACGAAAACCGTACACTTCGCAATAAGCTCAAAGCCTATGAATCATCAGAACCCGAAACAATCGGCTTTGAATGTGTGGGGGTGAAGAAATGAAAGAAAATGTTTTTGAACGAATGGAAAGAATTGACGGACAGAGAAAAATCTCTGATTTCATTGTTAAGCAAAAACAGGATTATGAATTTAAAGTTAAGTATGCAACTATCAGAGCGAGAGAATTTGCCGAAGAATGCGATAGACGAGAATTAAACTATCACGTTTCGGTCGGCGGTCTTGATAGCATTACATTATTTATCTTTTTAAAGTCGATTGGAATCCGTGCCCCGGGAATCAGCGTTTCTTACCTTGAAGATTCAAGCATACAAAAAATACATAAAGAGCTCGGAATTGAAAGGTTAAAGCCATCAGTTCGGTATATTGACAGTGCAGGAAAAGAACACCGCTGGACTAAACAGGATATAATTCAGGAGTTTGGATTTCCTGTCTTATCAAAAGAAATTGCCGCCAAGATTGAATTACTTGCAAATCCGACAGAAAAAAACAAAACTGTTCGACACGCTATTGTAACAGGCGAAACAGGGGCCTATGGCGGTTATCAAAAAAACAGTCGTATGAAAATGTCGCAAAAATGGCTTGAAAAGTTCGGCGGTTATGCGAACAATGAAGAGGGTACAAATTATCAAATTCCAAATTTCAAAGTGTCATCAAAATGCTGCTATTATCTAAAAGAAAAGCCTTGTGACACTTGGGCAAAAGAACATAACAGCGTGCCTTATCTTGGCTTGATGGCTTCCGAAGGCGGAAGAAGAGCCAAATCCTTAATGATAAATGGTTGTAATTATTTTGGTAAATCTACAATCAGATCAGCACCATTTGCGATTTTTAACAGACAGGACATTTTGCAACTTGCTCTTGATTTAAATGTTCCTGTTCCCGAAATATATGGAAAAATCGAGAGGCAAGAAGATGGTACTTTGTACACAACCAAAGCTCAAAGAACAGGTTGCTCAATGTGCGGATTTGGTTTGCACTTGGAAAAGCGCCCTCATAGATTTGACTTACTTAAAGAGCGAAATCCTAAAGAGTGGGAGTATTGGATGTATAACTGCTGCACAGATGATAAAACAGGCGAAAGATACGGCTGGGCAAGGGTGTTGGATTATATCAATGTTAAATATTAATTGCAATTGCAAAGAAAAATCCGCTGAAGCTCTGCAAAGCCTCAACGGACAAAGAAAAATACCTTAATTAAATGATAGACAATTTTAAGCGAATTGTCAAGGAGGACTTTAATATGTCAGTAAAAATATCAGCTTTTGAAATCGAAAATGTAAAAAGAGTAAAGGCGGTTGCTTATGAACCGACCGAAAACGGACTTACCGTGTTGGGCGGTAAAAACGGACAGGGCAAGACATCTGTTCTTGACGCAATTGCGTGGGCTCTCGGCGGTAATCGTTTCGCTCCGTCTGCTCCGTACCGTGAGGGTTCAACGATTCCGCCACATCTTAAAATCAAGCTCTCAAACGGTATTGTTGTGGAGCGTAGCGGTAAGAACAGCAGTCTTAAAGTAATTGACACCGCAGGCAACAAAGGCGGACAGGCTTTGCTTGACGCATTTGTCAGTAACTTTGCTCTTGACCTGCCGAAATTTATGAATGCAACCGGCAAGGAAAAGGCTGACACGCTCCTGCAGATTATCGGTGTAGGCAACAGAGTTTATGAACTTGAAACGCAGGAAACACAGGTGTATAACGAGCGTCGTGCTATCGGTCAGATTGCAGACCAAAAGAAAAAGTTTGCCGCCGAAATGCCCGAATACGAAGGCGTGCCGAATGAACCTGTATCAGCCTCTGAACTTATCAATAAACAGCAGGAAATTCTTGCACGCAACGGTGAAAATAACCGTCTGAGAGCAGAAAAAGATAACCTTGAAATCCGTGCCAACAATTTGCAGAGCGAAATCAACAGGCTTAACGAGGATTTGAGAAAATACAATTCCGAACTTACAAAAGTGCTTGCACAGCTTGAACAGAGCAGAAAGACCGTTGCCGAACTGCACGATGAAAGCACGGCAGAGCTTGAAAGAAACATTACCGAGATTGACGAAATTAACCGCAAAGTCAGAGCCAACCTCGATAAAGCGAAAGCTGATGAGGACGCAAAGGAATATTACGGCAAGTACGCCGATATGACAGCACAGCTTGAAGAAATCCGCAAAACAAAATATGACTTGCTCAACAACGCAAATTTACCCCTTGACGGCTTATCGGTTGAAAAGGGCGAGCTTACATATAACGGTTTTAAGTGGGACAATATGAGCGGTTCTGAACAGCTTCGTGTCGCTACGGCAATTGTACGCAAACTCAATCCCGAATGCGGATTTGTCTTGCTTGACAAGCTCGAACAAATGGACACCGACACACTCAAAGACTTTGCAAAATGGCTTGAATCAGAGGGACTGCAGGCTATTGCAACAAGAGTTTCAAACGGTGATGAATGTTCAATTATCATTGAGGACGGTTATATTAAGTCCGAAACAACCGCACCTGTTACAACACCGACTTGGACAGAAGGAGAGTTTTAATTATGGCTACAAGAACTACAGCTAAAACAACAGCAAAAACAAATACAAACGAATGTGTAATCAAATGCAATCCGCACAGAGAGCTTGCCTGCGGTTATACCAAGGTCAAGATTATGCCTGAAAACTATTCAAGAATTGTTTTGATTGCAGGTATGACAGGCAAGTCAATACAGGATCTGACAAACGAACTGCTCAACTACGCAATCGACTATGTTGTCATTGATGTTGACGGCAATAAAATCAATTTTTCAGATGTACAGGGGGTAAGATAAATGAACATTACAAGAGGTAAAATCAAGTCGGCTCAAAAGGTTGTAATTTACGGTCCCGAGGGTATCGGCAAGTCAACTTTTGCTTCGCAGTTTCCGAACCCTCTGTTTATCGACACGGAGGGCAGCACAAAAAACCTTGATGTTGCGAGAATGGATAAGCCGACATCGTGGACTATGCTCAAAAGTCAGCTTGAATATATCAAAAGCAATCCGACTGTATGCAAGACGGTTGTTATTGACACAATCGACTGGGCAGAACAGCTTTGTATTGATGATATTTGCTCAAAGTACGGCAAAAAAGGTATTGAGGATTTCGGTTACGGAAACGGATATGTTTACGAAAAAGAGGAGTTCGGCAGATTTTTGAACAGCCTTGAAGATTTGATTGACAGAGGTATCAATGTTGTGCTCACCGCACACGCACAGCTCCGCAAGTTTTCACAGCCTGATGAAATCGGTGAATATGACCGTTGGGAGCTTAAACTCGGCAAAAAGACTGCTTCACAGATTTCTCCGCTTGTAAAAGAATGGGCGGATATGGTGCTTTTCGCAAACTATAAAACAGTAGCGGTAGCAACCGACAAAGACGGCAGAAAGTACAAAGCGCAGGGCGGAGGGAGAGTAATGCACACGCTTCATCATCCCTGTTGGGACGCAAAGAATCGTCACGGACTGCCCGAAGAAATGGATTTTAGCTATGCAGGCATTGCCCATATTTTTAATGATGTTGCACCTGTAAATAACGGTCCTGTTTCGCAGAATCCGATACCTCAACCACCTAAGGCAGAGCCTGCGACACAGCCTGTGCCACAACCTACGCAGATTGAAAAAGTTCCCGAGCCTGTTCCGCTGTCAACACCTCAGATACAGAATGATAAATCTGTCAATATTCCCGAGGGCATACCAAAAGCTCTTGCCGACCTTATGAGAGCTAACGGTGTTGATGAAAGCGAAATCAGACAGGCGGTGTTTACACAGGGACACTACCCTTACGATACACCAATCACAAACTATGACCCACGATTTATTAACGGTTGCCTTGTGGGAGCGTGGAATAAGGTATTCGAAGTGATACAGAGCAACCGTGACTTACCGTTTTAATAAGAAAGGAAGATGTATAAATGGATAGAGAATTTGGTTGGAACGACGAAATAACCGAAGAGGGCGGAAATTATGAACCGCTCCCCGAGGATGATTATGATTTTACAGTAGCAAAGGTTGAGCGTGCTCGCTCACAGGGTAAAGGCAAACTGCCGCCGTGCAATATGGCAAAGGTGACTTTTGATGTGTGGGGAGCAGATGACAAGCGAGAAATTACAGTTAATTTCGTACTGCACTCCTCGCTTGAATGGAAGCTGTCACAGCTCTTTTTGTCCGTGTCAATGAAAAAGCACGGCGAACCGCTCCGTATGGACTGGACAGGCATTATCGGCAAGAAAGGTAAATGTCAGGTTATCATACGCAAATATGTCAAGAATGACGGTACAGAGGGCGTAACAAATGACATCAAGTATTTTTATGCCTACGATGAGCAGGTGACAACGGTATCTCCTGCCGTAGCACAGCCTGCACCTCAGCAGTATGTACAGCCTACATATCCGCCACAGTATAACACACAGCCTGCAACGCCAAATACTGCGATGCCGAATAACTGGACACCGGGTAGCTTTTAATGCAGTTACGACCGTATCAGAATGAAGCGAAGAATGCCGTTTTCTCCGAGTGGGAAAGCGGCAATTTAAAAACATTACTTGTCTTGCCTACAGGCTGTGGCAAGACGATAGTTTTTGCAAAAATCACCGAAGAATGTGTCCGTCGAGGTGACAGGGTGCTGATACTTGCCCACCGTGGAGAATTGCTCGACCAAGCGGCGGACAAAATCCAAAAAGCAACAGGACTTAATTCGTCGGTTGAAAAAGCCGAGCAAAGTTGCATAGGTTCGTGGAACAGGGTTGTTGTAGGCTCTGTACAGACGCTTATGCGTGAGAAAAGGCTGTCAAACTTTGACAGCGATTATTTCGACACAATCATTATTGATGAAGCACATCACTCAATCAGCGACAGCTATCAGCGTGTGCTTGAGCATTTTGACAATGCAAAAGTGTTGGGTGTTACCGCAACACCCGACCGAGGAGATATGAAAAATTTAGGAACAGTATTTGATTCGCTTGCGTATGAGTACACGCTCCCTAAGGCTATCAAAGAGGGATATCTGTCACCGATTAAAGCTGTGACAATACCGCTTACACTTGACCTTTCGGGAGTTGCCACACAGGCAGGAGATTTTAAAGCAAGTGATATTGACACGGCACTTGATCCGTATCTTTATCAGATTGCCGAAGAAATGAAAAAATACTGTAAGAACCGTAAAACTGTTGTGTTTTTACCACTTGTAAAAACATCGCAGAAATTTAAAGACATTTTGAACGAAAAAGGCTTTAAAGCGGCAGAGGTCAACGGTAACAGCGAAGACAGAGCGGAAGTATTGCAGGATTTTGAAAATGATAAGTACAACGTGCTGTGCAACTCAATGCTTTTAACCGAGGGTTGGGACTGCCCAAGTGTTGACTGCGTTGTCGTTTTAAGACCTACAAAGGTGCGTGGGCTTTACTGCCAAATGGTCGGCAGAGGAACAAGGCTTGCACCAAACAAGACGGAGCTTTTGCTACTCGACTTTTTGTGGCACACAGAAAGGCACGAACTTTGCAGACCTGCACATCTCATTTGCGATAACGAAGAGGTCGCACAAAAGATGACCGAAAACTTATCGGAACAGGCAGGCTGTCCGATTGACATTGAAGAAGCGGAGGAAAAAGCAAGTGAAGATGTTGTTGCTCAGCGTGAAGAAGCGCTTGCAAATCAGCTTGCGGAAATGCGAACACGCAAACGCAAACTTGTAGATCCGTTGCAGTACGAAATGTCAATTCAGGCGCAGGACCTTGCAGGATATGTTCCTGCATTCGGCTGGGAGTGTTCTCCGCCTACAGACAAACAGAAAGCAAAACTTGAAAAGCTCGGAATATTCCCCGATGAAATTCAGAGTGCCGGCAAAGCAAAACTTATTCTTGACAGGCTCGAAAAGCGAAGAATTGAGGGCTTAACCACACCTAAACAAATCCGTATGCTTGAAAGCAGAGGTTTTCAGCACGTGGGCAAATGGCAGTTTGACGAAGCGTCAGCTTTGATTTCAAGGATTGCCGCAAACGGTTGGAGAACTCCGAAAAACATTAACCCGAAAACATATGTACCGCAAAGCGAGGTGAATACGGTTGGACTTACTTAATGCACTTGAATACATCAGTCCGTCAGAGCTTGACTACCAAGACTGGGTAAATGTCGGAATGGCACTCAAACAAGAGGGATACAGCGTAAAAGACTGGGACGATTGGAGCAGAGCAGACAACCGCTATCACAACGGTGAGTGCGAAAAGAAATGGCAGAGCTTTAACGGCTCTGCTTCACCTGTCACAGCAGGCACGATAATCCAAATGGCTAAAGACAGGGGGATGACTTTTCGTGAATCGAAAGAACTCGGCTGGAATGACGAAATTGCTTTTGAACAGGGCGATATTGGAGTAACAGCCTGTGAGGGTGTAAAGTTTCACGAGCCTGCAAACTGGAATCCTGTGAATGAAATTGTAACCTACCTTGAAACCCTCTTTGACAGCTCCGAAAATGTCGGCTATGTAACCGAAACTTGGGAGAAGAACGATAACGGCAAGGTTAAATATCTGCCTACAAAGGGCAGTTGTGACCGTACGGCAGGTGAGCTTATTGCCGCCCTCAACAATTGTGACGGTGATATTTCAAATGTATTCGGCGATTACAAACCCGAGGCAGGAGCGTGGATAAGGTTTAATCCATTGGACGGTAAGGGTGTTAAAAACGAGAATGTAACCGATTATCGTTACGCTCTGGTGGAATCTGACTGTATGGCTCTTGAAGAACAAAATGCAATCATCAGAGAGCTTGAGCTGCCTGTTGCGGTGCTTGTTTATTCGGGCGGAAAATCAGTCCACGCTATTGTTAAGATTGATGCCGCAAACTATGACGAATACCGCAAAAGAGTTGATTATCTCTACAATGTGTGCAATAAGAACGGCTTTGAAATCGACAAGCAGAACCGCAATCCGTCAAGGCTGAGCCGTATGCCCGGTGTTATCCGTAACGGCAAAAAGCAGTTTATCATTGACACCAATATCGGTAAATCCGACTTTGCCGAGTGGAAAGACTGGGTGGAGAGCATTAACGATGACTTGCCCGATCTTGAGAACCTCGCAGATTTTTTTGAAAATCCTCCTGAACTTGCTCCGCCTCTGATTGAGGGAGTATTGCGACAGGGACATAAAATGCTCCTCGGCGGACCTTCTAAAGCCGGCAAATCGTTCGGGCTGATTGAATTGTGTATTGCAATTGCCGAGGGAACAGAATGGTTCGGCTTTAAGTGTGCGCAGGGCAATGTTTTGTATGTGAACCTTGAACTTGACCGTGCGTCCTGTTTTCACAGATTCAAGGATGTATATGAAGCATTAGGACTTGAACCAAAAAACTTAAACAGAATTGATATTTGGAACTTGCGTGGCAAGTCCGTGCCTATGGATAAGTTAGCGCCTATGCTCATACGCAGAGCTTTAAAAGGCAACTTTATAGCTGTTGTGATTGACCCGATATACAAGGTTATCACAGGTGATGAGAACAGTGCTGACCAAATGGCCCACTTTTGCAACCAGTTTGATAAGGTGTGTACCGAAATCGGTTGTGCGGTAATCTACTGTCACCACCATTCAAAAGGTGCTCAGGGCGGTAAAAAGTCAATGGACAGAGTTTCGGGCTCGGGTGTTTTCGCTCGTGACCCCGATGCACTCCTTGACCTTACAAGGCTTGAAATCAGCGAAGATTTGATGAAACAGCAAAAGGATGAAAGAACCTGTAAAATCTGCAAAGACTGGATAGGTCGCTTCAACAAAATCAGTGAAGTGTGTTCGCAGGATGATTTGGTAATGGCAAATAATATGATTGACATCGCACGCAAAACGCTTCCTGAACAGTCTTTTAAACTGATGATGTCAGATGTTGCCCGTGCCGAAAAAACCGTAAAAGGGATGTCAGCGTGGAGAATAGAGGGTACTCTGCGAGAGTTTCCGGCATTTGATGCACTTAACCTTTGGTTTGATTATCCGATTCACAAATCGGACGCAACAGGTGTGTTGAAGGACTGTAATTTTGAGGGCGATTTTGACCCGCCTTATAAGAAGAATTTCGGTAAGAAAAATACTAAATCGGAAAACAAAAAAGGACGCATGGAATCTCTTATGACAGCCTTTACGGCAGAAGAGAATAACGGTCAGGCAGATATAAATGACATTGCTACATATCTTGGAGTTACCGAAAAAACAGTCCGAAATCGACTAAAAGAACACGGCGGATTTTGGATTGACGGCGGTAAAACAGGATTAAAGGAAAAGGAAAAAGTCGAATAAATTTTCCCTTTCCGTCAAATTTGGAAGGAAAATTTTATCGAGATTTTCTCTTTCCGTGAGGGAAAATAGGGAAAATTTCCCGAGATTTTCCTTTTCTAAAAATGACGGAAAATGACTTTTTTCTCGAGATTTTCCGAGGGAAAGAAAAAGTATATATACTACGTATATATAAACGGTGTCCGTTCCCTAAAGGTCACAGGGGTGAAGTAGTTGTGCGAAGCTTACGCACAACAACTCCTTCCCCTGACCTGTGACTAAAAGCAAAATTCAAAAATTAAAAGTAGCTTTAATGCTTTAAAGGAGTGAAATATAAAAATGGATTTTTTTATGGCGATGATACCGCCGACCGTAACTGCACAGGAACATAAGGTTATGGTAAAAAACGGCAAACCTGTTTTTTACAATCCGCCCGAGGTGAAACAGGCAAGAGAAAAGCTCACGTCACATTTAGCAAAGTTTAAACCGTCAGAACCGTACGAGTCGGCTGTCAGGTTGATAACAAAGTGGTGCTTTCCTCGTGGTAAACATCAAGACGGCGAATATCGTATAACAAAACCTGACACGGACAATCTGCAAAAAATGCTAAAAGACTGTATGACCGCTCTCGGCTTTTGGTCTGATGACGCACTTGTCGCAAGTGAGATATGCGAAAAGTTTTGGGCGGATGTTCCGGGTATTTACATCGAGGTGGAAATGCTGTGAATATCTCGGAAGTTAAACGCAACCTTGAAAGAACCGTGCTGTACAATGGAGCAGAATACGTTCTGAAAGGCTGTATCATCAGACGGAATACAACGGGTCGGTTTTACTATCAAGCAGAGCTTATGGACACCAAAGCCAAAAGCTCGTTGATTGTAACTGCACTTGATAAGATTGACGAAAGGAGAGAAAGCATTGAAAGCGAGAATACCGCCTAAGATTCCGAAACAGCTTAAACAGGAAGCTGAACGGATTGCCAAAAACGCATACGAGCAGATCCGAGAAAAAGAAAACAAGGACATCACACGCAGAGTATTTAAAACAATGCTGTATGCTTTGCATAAGGATTTCGGATTTGGTCGTGACAGATGTGCAAAGGCACTAAAGTCTATGACCGAAATAATTGAACACTCCGACACTGACGAAGTGTTTTGGGAGCATATCGACAGGGTTGTCATCGACAAGTTAAAACTTGAATTTGACAAACGAGATTACACCGACAACGGAAAAGTTGTTAATTTTGAAGGAGAATGAAGAAAATGAAACTCAGACAGGAAATCAATAACACCCGTGATATGATTGACGGTGAACTCAATCGCATTATGGTCACAGATGATATAGAAGAGATAAGAGGGTTGACATATTATTTATTTTGTAACATAA
Organism: Ruminococcoides intestinale; assembly: GCF_040095935.1. Classification (NCBI taxonomy): domain Bacteria; kingdom Bacillati; phylum Bacillota; class Clostridia; order Eubacteriales; family Oscillospiraceae; genus Ruminococcoides; species Ruminococcoides intestinale. The sequence continues at coordinate 38,727 of NZ_JBBMFQ010000004.1, forward strand.
ATGATCTTATCTGCAAGAATCAACAAAGAATTGCCAAATCGTTGAGAGGTGAAGAAAATGAAAGATATTAAAAACATTACCGTTAATTACGATAACAATGAAAGCAAGACGATCACAAAGGGACTTGTTATTGATTTTGGTAAACTTGATAACGATGAGGGCGATGTTTGCTTTAATATGTGTAACATCAAAGGTAAGGATTTGCATTTGATTGTAACCGCTGTTGTTGCGTTGGCGCAGGAACTTGGTATGCTTGACGAGGAGCGTGAAGTGGATTGACGGTTAAAGATTATTTATATTCGGTCAGGGTTTCGGATAAGCTGATCAGAACGAAAGAACACGAGCTGTCGAAACTTAGGCTGAATATTGCACAGGTATCAGTTAAGCAGAACGAGCCTGTTAAGACATCGGGAGTGAATGACCCTATGCGGATTGTGGACAGGATTGCAGACCTTCAGGCTGAAATCAATCGGGAAATTGACAATCTTGTGCGGTTGAAAACTGAAATCCGCAGTAAAATCAACGCACTTGACGATTACCGTTACATTGCAATTTTGACCGAGTATTACATAAATTGTCAGAGGTGGGAGGATATTGCCGAGAGTATGGAAATGAGCGTAAGGCATACCCTGAGATTGCACGGCGAAGCGTTACAGGCGTTCCGAAAAAAGTTCAATTTCTCGTAAAATTATTTTGAAATGTCATTGAATGTCACCCTTACCCTGCGTATAATGGTATTATGAAAGTTTGACAAACAGGACATATGTAAAACTCTCCTAAGATAAAAATCGCACAGACCGCTCTCATTTGAGGGCGGTTTTGCTTTTGCGGGGTGGAATTAATGTATAAAGATAAATGCGGTACAAGTTACGAAAACAGTACAAGGACGATTTTTGAAGGTGCAGGAGAATATGACATCCCGATTATCAAGCCTACAAAAATTACTGAAAACAAATTCATTGGATTTAACGAAATTTTAAGCAGTAAGCAAAGTGATTGCGGAGTACATTTTTTCCTTGACGATTACCAGTTTCAGAGGTTGTGGAATACACCCGACAGGTATATTGAGAGTCTACAAAAATTCAGTTGTGTATTATCGCCTGATTTCAGTCTTTACACTGATTATCCGACAGCGTTGCAGATTTATAACCACTATCGCAAGCATTGGATAGGTGCATATTTACAGCTCTACGGTATTGAGGTGATACCTACAATTTGTTGGAGTGATGAAAAGAGTTTTGAATGGTGTTTTGACGGCGAACCTATTGGCGGTACTGTTGCCGTGTCAAGTGTCGGCACACAGAAAAACAAGATTGCCAAAGAACTGTTTTTGAAAGGCTACAAAGAAATGATTGAACGCTTACAGCCTGAAACAATTATCTTCTACGGCAGAGTCCCCGAAGAATGCGAGGAGAACATTATCAACATCAAATCATTTCAGGAAAAATTCAGGAGGTCAGAATAATGGGCGGAAGAGGCTCTTCAAGCGGTATAAGTGATAAGGGAAAGAAGTACGGTACAGAATATCACACAGTTGCTCAATTTGGTGAAATAAAAGTAATTCATATGAATGGTAATACTTCGATAAAAGCTCCTATGGAAACTATGACAAAAAATAGAGTGTATGCTACTCTTGACAAACAGAGCAACATCAAAAGTGTTACTTTTTATGACAACTACGGCGAAAGAATAAAACAAATTGACGTTAAAGGTAGACCTCATAATGGAATGATGCCACATACCCATTTGGGTTATGAACATAATGAAATTGGAGATCGTCAATTGACTGATAAAGAACAGAAATATGTAAGTGCATTATTGAATAAATGGGAAAGAAAAAGAAAACACTTGAATATTTAGAAATTTATTGATATAATATTATAAACGCAGGGGATAGTTTAAATAGGAAAACAGTTTTTACAGATTCCGGTGCAACTCCGGAAACCTGTGTTTAAAGACAGTACAGAAATGTGCTGTCTTTTCTTTTGCTTATTTTTAGAAAGGGCGGTGATACCGTGAAAGACAAATTAAATGCAAGACAGCGTAAATTTGCTGAATATTATGCACAAAGCGGTAACGCCGCTGAGAGTGCTGTTAAGGCAGGATATTCCGCAAAATATGCTAATACCAATGCTTCAAAATTACTACAAAATACTACAATCGCAAATTATATCAAAGAGCTTTCCGATAAGCTCAAAGATGAGCGCATTATGAGTGCAAAGGACAGACAGGTTGCTTTGTCCGACATTGCAAGGAATGACGGGCAGGACACCTCCGACAGAATGAGGGCGATTGACACGCTCAACAAGATGACGGGCGAATACACCGTTAAGGTTGACGCAAAGGTTGAGCAGTCCGAAAAGCTATCCGATGTGTTCAGGCAGTTGGGCGGTGAGGGGCTGAGTGAGTAACAAATTTCCGCTGTCACAAAAGTATATCGACTTTATCAACACAACAAATGTGTCGGCTGAATTTCTTGAAGGCACTACAGCCTCAGGAAAAACAACAGTCGGAGCAGGCGTTAAGTTTATGCGAATGGTGTCGCAGTCGCCGAAGAAGCTTCACGCAATTGCCGCCAAAAACACGGGCAAGGCTGAGGAAACTATAATTCAACAGGACAACGGTATTCTCGACTTGCACCGCAACGCAGTCTATTGTGGTAACGGCGACAAGGATTACAAGCTGCCGCATATCAAGTTTGAGGGCAAAATCATCTATATTCTCGGTTACAGCAGTCGGGATAAGTGGGAAATGGTTCTCGGTGCGCAGTTTGGGTGCGTTTATATTGACGAAATCAACACCGCCGATATCGAGTTTATCCGAGAGATGTCAACCCGTAATGACTATATGCTTGCAACGCTGAATCCCGATGATCCGAGCCTGCCTGTGTATAAGGAGTTTGTCAACCGCTCCCGTCCTTTTAAAAAATATGAAAACGATGTTCCTCCCGAGATTACGGCGGAGCTTACCGAAGAACCTGTACCAAATTGGCGGTATTGGTTCTTTTCTTTTGCCGACAATTTAAGTCTTACACCTGAACAGATTGAAAAGAAAAAGAACTCTGCACCGAAAGGTACAAAGCTCTATAAAAATAAAATCTTAGGTTTGCGAGGCAGAGCAACAGGTCTTGTGTTCCCGAATTTTGAGAGGGCAAGACATATCAAATCAAAAGAGTGGGCAGGAAAGTTTTTGAACTGTAACCGCAAGTCGGAACACTTTGTTCAGTTCACCGCAGGTCTTGATACCGCCTATTCGCAGAAGTCGCCTGACACTATCGCAATGACATTTTACGGCATTACCAATCACGGTAAGTGTGTTCAGCTTGATGAAAGAGTTTACAACAATGCCGAAATGCAAACACCTATTGCCCCGAGTGACACAGTGAAGAATTTTATTGATTTTCTTGACCGCAACCGTGATGAATGGGGCTTTGCACGCACGGCTTTTATTGACAGCGCCGACCAAGCGACTATTACCGAATTTCAAAAGTATAAGCGACAGCACGGCTGTGTCTATGACTTTGCAAATGCATGGAAGAAAACGAAGATTATCGACCGAATCAATCTTGTACTCGGCTGGCTTGCCACCGACTGTTATTTTGTGCTTGAACATTGTAAAAACACGATTGCCGAGTTTGAAATTTACAGCTGGCGAGAGGATAAAGACAACACACCCGAGGACGGTCACGACCATTGCATTAACAGCGGTCAATATGCGTGGCTGCCGTTTAAAAATATTATTGGAAGTGAAATAAATGGGGCTGATTAACAGAATGGCTGAATCTATCAGATCGGGAATTAAAAACTTTTTGCAGATTACTCCTGCAAGCGACAAAACAATTACCGTCACCGAAACAAGCAATCATCTGACCGAGTGCTTTATCAATCGCATTTGGTATTGGGGCAACAGCAGACAGCTTGCGGAGCTGTACAGGCAGATTGATACAAACAAAACTATGTTTTGGGCGGCAAAAAGCACAAAGGGGCTTGAAATCCGTAAAATACACACGGGCTTGCCGGCACTCATCTGCGAAACGCTTGTGAATATCGTAATTGCCGACTACAACGGCACAGATGTTACAAGTAAAAATTCAACCGCTTATGCAGAGCGTTGGGAAGACATTGAAAAGCAGAACAAATTGTCCGACACGGTTAAGCAAATGCTCCGTGACCTATGTGTTGTCGGTGACGGTGCTTTTAAGGTCAGCTTTGACACGGCTGTATCAGATGTTCCGATTGTTGAATGGTATCCTGCCGAAAACATCGACTTTACATATGTGCGTGGCAGAATCCGAGAGGTTAAGTTTTACACCGATTACACGCAAAAACACCGCCGTTACCGCTTTGAAGAAACATACGGTTACGGCTATATTCACTATGCTTTGTATGATGACAACGGCAAAGAGATTGACCTGCACACGGTAGACGCACTTTCTTGGATTGATTCAAAGGGTGTTACATTTGACGAATCATATATGTGGGCTGTACCTGTCCTTTACGGCAAATCGTGCCACAAGGGCAGAGGTGCGGGCATTATTGGCATAAAAACAGACGCTTTCGACAGCCTTGATGAAGTGTGGTCACAGTGGATGGACGCACTCAGAGCCTGCCGAACAAAGCAGTATGTGCCTAATTGCCTTGTTCCGAGAAATCCCGAAACCTGTCAGCCGATGTCGCCAAATCCGTTTGACAACCGATTTATCACCGTGGGCAACGATATGTCTGAAAACGGCAACGGCAACAGGATTTACACCGAAAGTCCGCAGATTCAGCACGAAAGCTATTTGAGTTCATACATTACTGCCCTCGACCTCTGCTTACAGGGCATTATATCGCCGTCAACTCTCGGCATTGATACGAAGAAGCTTGATAATGCAGACGCTCAGCGTGAAAAGGAAAAGACAACCCTTTACACAAGGCAGAACCTTGTGAAAATTACGCAGAACGCACTTCAAAGCCTTGTTGCAGTTGTACTCAATGCAGACGGTGAACTTAACGGCAAGGGTATTGTTGAGGGCTTGGAAGTATCCGTAAACTTCGGCGAATATGCAAATCCGAGCTTTGAAAGTCAGGTTGAAACCGTGTCAAAAGCAAGACAGGGCGGTTTGATGTCAGTTGAAACCTCGGTTGACGAGCTTTACGGCGACAGCAAGTCGGAGGATTGGAAAGCCGAAGAGGTGCAGAGAATTAAGGAAGAACAGGGCATTGCAGGCGAAGAAGAAAAATCGGAGCTTGACGATGTGGACCTTACCGACACGGGCAATGAACCCGATAAACCCGAAGATATCGCAAATCAGGACGATGACAGCAAATGAGTAAGCAATGAGTGATTACAACATTAAAGAGGCTTTTGAGAGAATTGAAAACGAGCTTATCGACAGCATGATGCGCAATTTCAGCCGTCACAGAGCCGAAGAAACCAAAGAGGGTTACAACTGGACACAATGGCAGGCTGAACAGCTCAAAAGTCTTGAAGAGTACCGTAAGCACAACGCAAAGAAATTCGGCAAGCGTTTCAAAACCATTAACGGCAAGGTTGAAGAGATGATTCGCACCGCCAAAGCTGACGGAAATGCAAGTCAGGAGGCAGAAATTCTTGAAGCTGTCAAGGACGGTTTCAAGGCCCCGAAAAAGCCGTCAGCACACAGCACAGCCGAGTTTTTTAAGGTGAATGACCGTAAACTTGACGCACTCATAAAATCGACCACAGACGATTTAAAGAGGGCAGAAACGGCGGTTTTGCGTATGAGCAACGACAAGTACCGCAAGGCGATTTTTAACGCACAGGTTGCAACGAACACGGGTGCGGTTACATACGAAAAAGCCGTTGATATCGCCTGCAAAGATATGCTCAACGCAGGTCTTAATTGTGTGGAATACAAGAACGGTGCAAGGCACACGCTCTCGGATTATGCGGACATGGCGGTTAAAACAGCCAACAAAAGAGCCTATCTGCGTGGTGAGGGCGAAAAGCGAGCCGAATGGGGAGTATCCCTCGTTGTTGTGAACTCAAGACAGGGCGGTTGCCCCGATTGTGCAAAATATATCGGCAAGGTGTTTATTGACGATGTTTATTCAAACGGCAAAAAGTCAGACGGAAACTATCCGCTTCTCTCAACTGCAATCAAGAACGGTTTGTTTCATCCGAGATGTAAGGACAGCACAAGTACATATTATCCCGAACTTGATGATTTGGACGCACCGTTGTCTGAAGATGAAATCAAAGAGCTTGACCGTCAGCGAGGAATTGAGGAAAAACAGCAGTATGCACAGCGTCAGGCAGAACGCTTTGACCGTCGTGCCGAATACAGCCTTGATGAGGACAATAAACGCATTGCCCAAACCCGAGCCGATGAGTGGCACGATAGGGCGAATACGCTTGAAGAAAAGGCAAAACAATTTTCTTTGAAGACTGATGAACAAAAATATTACAGACCTGTTTTTGAAGAAGATATATCAAAAACTTTTGAACGCAAAATTGAGGGCGAAACAATTACAATTGATACCCACAATGCAAATACATTGTGTGATAATGTTTATATTTCAGATAAGGTAAAGCTAAAACGAAAAGAACTTCATAATTTTGATATGCAAGTGAGAAAAGCGTTTGATATGCTCGGAGAGGTTGAAACAAGCGGAAAGCCTGAAATTTGTATTGTCACTCCCGAAGAAATGCGAGTAAATGCTATTGCTTCATATATGCCAATGCAAAATGTTCTAAATGTCAATTCAGCATACTTTTCAACAAGTGATTTGTCAGGCTTACAAGAAAACTTGGCTTGTCCGCAAGACAGATTGAGTACAATTCTGCACGAACTGATTCATTGGCAAGACGCTAAAAATTACAGAGCAAAATTCGGAAGTATTAACGATTATTTTGAATATTGCGATTACCTTAATAAAATTTATGCTCCAAAGGTTGAAAAATTGATAAATAACGGTTATAATATAGAGGATATAAGTGAGTATGCTTTTGAATGCTTAAAAGATAAAGCTATGGATGAAGTGTATAATGAGTACAGAGTCAGCAAACTTTTAGGGTGATGATAGTATGAGATTGATACAAACTGAAGAACAAAAATCTCTATGGAATGCGTTTAAGCCGTACCTTGTAACAAATGGTTTAAATGTCACTTTGCGTGAAGATGCTCCACAAGAAGCTAAAGATGCTGAAGCACTTTACAGTAAGCTTAGAGAGAAACAAAAAATGCAATATCTAAAAGATAGTGGCATAATCTAACCGCTCCGTAAAAAGGGCGGTTTTGTTGTTTAACTTGCCGAGAATATGTTCAGAGCAAGAAAAACGGCTTGTTCACGGCATTGCTTAACTTGCCTGTAACTTGCCGTAACAGAACTAAATACATCAAATCAGCACTTTGAGAAATCAGAGTGCTTTTTTATTGCATTTAAACCCGTCGATTTCGACCAGTTTAGAAAGGTGGTGACAGAATGAAAATCAGAGTAACAACAGCATTTAACGACAGGCAGAACGGCTATGTAACACGACCTGTGAATGAAGTTTTTGAATGCTCCGAGCAGAGAGCAAAGGAACTCATTGACGGTGGTTTTGCAGAAGAGGTCAAGCCTGACGCTCCCAAAAAGCCGAGAGCCAAAGCAGTTAAAACAGAAAAAACAGAAAAAGCGGATTAAGCACTTTACGAATATGTAAGGTGCTTTTTTATTGTCCGAAGACATTAAACTACGGGAGACACCGTGCAAAACTGAAACAGAGAGACACTCTATAAACTGATTACGGGAGACACCCGAAAAACTGAAAGGATATGAAAAAATGGCAGAACCAAATCCAACACCAACCCCCAATGAACCGACACCTGCACCGCAGGGAACTCCACAGGGAAACGCTCCTGTCTTTGATTACGACAAGCTCGCAAGCCTTATTACAGGCAAACAGAGCGTGACAGAGGACACCGTTTTGAAGTCATATTTTAAGGAGCAGGGATTGTCAGCCGATGAGATGAAAGAGGCTATCGGTGCTTTTAAAAAGCAGAAAGCTAAGAACACTCCCGACTTTGCAAAAATGCAGTCGGAAGTTGAATCTGCAAACAACGCAAAGCTTATGGCAGAAGTCAACCAGTCGGCAACCCTCGAAGCCGTAAAACAGGGCGTTGACATTGCAACCGTTCCGTATGTGCTTAAAATTGCAGACTTTTCAAAAGCTGTGACAGACGGCAAGGTCAATGCGGAAAAGCTGACAGAGGCTGTTAAAAAGGTGCTTGACGATATCCCCGCACTCAAGGGCAAACCTGCCGAGAACGGCACAGGAGTTAAGAAAATCGGCGGTGACGGCAACGGCGACAAAAATTTAACAGAAGATGCCTTAAGAGGAATTTTCGGCATCAAATCGAAAAAGTAAGAAAAGAGGTAAATAATTATGGCAGTATTAGAATACGCAACTATTTTCAGTAATGTTTTAAGAGAATTGTACGGTCAAGCCCTTACTTGCGATGACCTTTACCACTCAAACTCTGACATTCAGATTATCAACGGTAAGGATATTAAAATTCCGAAACTCTCGGTCAGCGGTTATAAAGACCATACACGAGGTGCAGGCGGTTTTAATTTGGGTACATATTCAAACGGTTACGAAACCAAAACCCTTGACCACGACAGAGATATTGAGTTTGCTATCGACCCTATTGATGTTGACGAAACAAATATGGTAGTGACTATCGCAAATATTCAGACACGCTTTGAAAAAACACAGGCTATCCCTGAACTCGACTGTTATACTTACAGCAAGCTTTATACAGAGGCTAAGCGAGTTGGTGCAACAGTAAAAACTACTGCATTAACTGCGGCGAATGTGCTTGCAGATTTTGACGATAACCTTGAGGCTTTTGCCGAAGCGGGTGTACCGCTCGACAGGGTTATTCTTTATGCGACACCACAGTACAAAAAGCTTTTGAAGAATGCAGAGGGTATTCAGAGAACACTTGAAATCAGTTCCGCAAAGGGCATTGACCGCCGTGTTCGTTCCGTTGATGATATTGATAAGATTGTAGAAGTGCCAAGCTCAAGAATGAAGTCTTTGTTTGATTTTACAAACGGTTGTGTTGCTGACAGCTCAGCTAAGCAGATTGACTATATTCTTATTGACCCGGAAGCACAGGTGTCAAGAGTTAAGTATTCATATATCAATGTCTATACTCCGGGTTCTGACAGCCGAACAGCTGATAATTATATATATCAGAACAGAAAAGTTAATGGTACTTTTGCCATTGACGAACTTATGAAGCAGGGCGTAATCATTCATGCCGAGGCTTAAAGCGAGGTGAGAAAAAATGAAAGCAATCAAAGACAATAAGTCATATACAGTCAACACAGACGAGGAAGCTAAGACTTATGTATCCCGTGGTTATGATATTCAGGATGACAACGGCAAAATCAAAGAATATGGATTAGGCAAGAAAATTTCTGTTGATGATTACAATACTTTGAAGAAAGAAAATTCAAAGCTCAAAGCCGAAAACAAAAAACTTAAAGAGAGTACCAAGTCAGACACAAAGGAGTAAATCTATGTATGCCGATTACATTGAACAGCAGGGCGGAGATGAGAACAGCGTTATCTCTGCCGAACACATTGATGTTCTAACTTTTAACCGCATTGATTTTGAAAAACTTTCGGAAATGCAGAAGAGAATCATCGGCAGAGTGCATAGCAGACTTACTGCTTTTGAAGAAGAAAATGCCGATATGATTTCTTCCTATCTGAAAAGCTATTCAATCAACGGCACATCAATGGAATTTGGTGCAAGCTGGAACTTAATGTGTATCAGCGGAGTGGCAATTCCTGCCGACCTCTATGCGTTGCTAAAATCAACGGGACTTTGTTATCCTGCAATCTGAAAGGTGCGTGAAAACCGTGAAATTTCCGTCACTTGTAAAAAAGCAGTTCTGCAAAACTCCTGTCGAGGTCACAATCTACGGTGAGGGTGTTACCGAAGACGGAGCACCCCTGACCGTGTTTGAATGCAAAAATCTGTATCCCTCCGACAGCTTGTACCCGTCAGCAACCCTGCACGGTGGCTCTGCCTTGTGTAATATGCAGTCAAAGGCAAAGACGGTCTATACCAAAGAGCAGAAAATTGTTCAGGTGTCGGCTGTCTTGCTTTTTGACGGCGATATTGCCCCCGACAGCCCCACTTTAAGCGGTGGCTTTGTAATCCTTGACGGCGTAAAACGAAACATCGTACAGGGTACAAAACACCGCAACCCCGACGGCAAAGTTAATTTTACGGAATTGGATGTGATTTAATGGGATTTTCAGTATCATCAAAAATCAAACTCAATATGCCTGTTGTAAAACAGCTTGACAAGGCAAAGCAACAGGCTCTTGAACAGACAGGTGACGCACTTCTTAAACAGGTGAAAAACACGCAGGTAATGCCGTTTGATACGGGTAATCTTCAGAACGAAAATACCTTTGAAGATTGTGCGCAGAGTTGGAACGGCACGGTTAAAATTGTGTCAAGCACTCCGTATGCAAGGCGGTTGTATTTTCATCCCGAGTATAATTTCAGCCGTAAGGAAAACATTGCCGCCGGCGGTAAATGGTTCGCTCCGTGGCTTGAGGGTGGTACACGGCAGAATTTTTGCAGTCGGGCATTTGTGAGATTTTACAGAAAGGAAGCAGGACTTTGATTTACTTATCGGACATCAGAGATTGGCTCAAAAGCGTTACCTCAGCCGAGCATTATTACATCGGCAAACTTGACAACAAGCAGGACAGGTCAATCGGTGTGTATTCATTAAAGCAGTCGGGAACACCCACAAGGGCAATCGGCGGTGAAAGCACCTACGATACAATAAGCGTGTCTTTGCTTATCCATTACACCGACAACGCAAGAGAAACCGAGGAGTTTGCACGCAGACTTTACGAAACGCTTTACGACATTAAAAATGTTGAAATTAAGGAACACAAAATCTATATAATCGAACTGCTCACGGAAGAACCCGTTGATGTGGGAACAGACGACAAGGGTGTGTATGAGCAGGTCATTGAAGTTAAATTTTATTACGAAAGGAAGTAATTTTATGGCAAAAGTTGAATCGGGAGTATTCCCATGCTATGAAAATCAGTTTGCGGTTGGCAAGGCAGGAACAGAATCCGCCACGACAAATATTGCTAACTGCGAAGAATTTTCCGTTGCATTTGACAACGGTGTCGAGGAATGGACAGCCTTTGAAAACGAGGGCTGGAAGTCAAGGCTTATGACAGCAAAGTCAATCACAATTTCGGTAAAGGGCAAGCGTACAATCGGTGACGCAGGTAACGACCAGATTGCCGCATTGTCATTTGAAAACGGCAGAAAGGTAGAAGTTCCGTTTATGTGGACCTTCCCCAACGGTGCAACCGTCCTCTTTAAAAATGCAGTTGTATCCGTTACATCAAATGGTGCAGGCGCAAGTACGGGTGTTGCTCCGCTTGAATTTGAAGTTATGTCAAACGGCAAACCCGTATATACAGCAGCCGCTTAAAAAACGAAAGGAATGAACGATTATGTCAAAGTTAATTGATATTACAGACAAACTTAATTTTGAGGAAAAGCCGAGTGTCAGAGTTAAAAATGTTGACCTTGCAATCAACAATGACGCAGTTTCAATGCTCAAAGTTGCGGCACTTTTTGAGGACGGCAACGGTAAAAGTAAAGATGTTATCGAAATGTATCATCTTCTTTTTGATGAATCCGAGAGAGAAAAGATTGAAAAGTTAAAACTGAATATGCACGATTTCAACGCCCTTATCAGCGAATCTGCCAAAATTGCAACAGGCGATTTGACTGACGAGGGGGAAGCTCAGACCCCGGCTACGACCTGATTGATGACTTTGATTTAATCGTGTCGAGCTTTCGCTCGGAGTATGGGGTCAGCATTTATTCAAAGGATTTTGCTAAAATGAGTTGGAATGAGTTCTGCTCACTTCTGCAAGGCTTAGGACCCGAAACACCGCTTGCAAGAACGGTTCAAATTCGCCTTGAAACCGACAAAGAAGTCTTGAAAAACTTTACTTCGTCACAGCATAAAATCCGCAACAAATGGCGGTCAAGGAATGTAAAGCACTATTCAGACGAAGATATGAACACCGTTCTTGCAGAATTTCAAGACTTCTTCGCTAATCTGTAAATTTGTACATAATTTTCGCTGTATCTACAAAATTCTTGACAATGTTAATATATAGTGATAAAATGTAACATACACTAACAAATTTATTAAGGAGAGTGTATGTTTATGAAATGTCCACATTGCGGAAACGAATTAAAGGACGATGCAAAATTTTGCGACAAGTGCGGTGCAGGATTTGGCGGAAACGATTCAACCTCGGCAACCGTAAATCCTGCAAATGCAAAGAAGAAAATTTACAAGCGTTGGTATTTTTGGGTTATTATCGTTGTTGCTATTATGATTGTTGGCGGTGTAAACGGTGCAATTAACGGTAACAGCGGTTCAAACAAATCAAAGCAGGAAACTACTGTTGCAAATCAGAGTTCAGAAAAAGCAACTGAAAAAGCGACAGAAGCACCGACCACAAAAGAAGTTGCAACAGAAAAGCCTACTAAAGACCCGAAGAAGGTTGAAAAAGAATTTAAAGACGGTTGCAAAACAGTCGACTTTAAAACTCTTTCAAGAAACCCTGACAAGTACAAAGGTAATGACTACAAGTTTGAAGGTCAGATTATTCAGGTTCAGGAAGGCTGGGGCGATTCGGTTGACCTGAGAATCAATATAACCAAAGAAGAAAATGAGTATCTTGATGAACCATTGTGGACTGATACAATCTACGCAACTGTAGAAATTCCTGACGGTGCGGACAAACTCCTTGAAGATGATGTAATCACATTCTGGGGAACTTGTGACGGCGACTATACATATGAAACCGTAATGGGCAACAATGTGTCACTTCCGAAAATCGACATCAAATACTACGAACTCAACAACTAAAACAAAAAGCCACTCCAAATGGGGTGGCTGTTCTTTTGCAAAATTTTTAAGCGTATATCATAGCGGTGTGCGCTGTTTTTATGCCTGTTTTTAAAAAATCTAAAATGAAAGGAAGTGGTGAATATGGCGACAAAGGCGGGTGAAATTGAGCTTGATGTCAGGCTGACAGGTGATGATATTTCAAAAACATTGCATAAGATTTCCGATTCAATTACAAAAAAGTTTGATTCGGCATTTTCAAGTCTTTCAAAAGATTTTGAAAATGTAAGCACGGATATGAAACAGTCCTTTTCAAAGGTTGCAGAGGGTGTTTCTCAGAAAACCGAGAAAGAATTTTCAAATATCAAAGGCAGCGGTGAGCAGTTAAGCAATTCGGTTTCATCTTCGTTTAAGAAAATCGGTACAGCTGTGGTTGCCGCCTTTTCCGTTGCCAAAATCAAGGAGTTCGGTCAGCAGTGCATTGAATCGGCTGCGGAAGTCAATGCGGCAAATTCGCAGTTTGAGCAGACATTCGGTACAATGCAGTCGCAGGCAGAATCAGCCATTCAGAGCGTTGCCGATCAAAGTGGTATTCTTGAAACCCGATTACAGGGTGTCGGCACAAGCATTTATGCCTTTGCAAAAACTACGGGTATGGACAGTTCAAGTGCTTTGGGAATGATGCAGGAGGCTTTACAGGTAACAGCCGACAGTGCCGCATATTACGACCGTTCGCTTGAAGACACCGCAGAAAGCCTGAAATCATTCCTCAAAGGTAACTTTGAAAATGATGCCGCACTCGGTTTGTCCTGTACTGAAACCACACGAAATGCGGCGGCTAATAAGCTGTATGGCAAGTCATTTACGGATTTGTCGGAATCGCAGAAACAGCTCACGCTTTTGCAAATGGTTAAGGACGCTAATCAGCTTTCGGGTGCTATGGGACAGGCAAGTCGTGAAGCAGACGGTTGGGAGAATGTAACGGGCAACCTCAGAGAAAGTTGGAAACAGCTCCTTGCCGTAGTCGGTCAGCCTATTCTTCAGGTGGCAACTCAGGTTGTAAAGCGGTTGAGTTCCGCACTTGCGACTTTAACGGAATATGCCAAAGGTGCGGTTGAATCGCTCTCAAAGGTCTTCGGCTGGGATACAGGCAACAACACCGCAAGCAATATCAAATCTGCGTCCGATTCTGCCAAAAGCCTTACGGATACGGCAGATGACAGTTCAAAGTCACTTGATAATGTTCAGAAAAGTTCCGAAAAAGCAAAGAGAAGTGTTGCGGGCTTTGATAAGCTGAATGTGCTTTCAAGCTCTGACAGCTCATCTTCAAAGTCAGACACCTCCTCATCAAAAAGCTCTTCAGGCGGTTCATCAGGCGGAGCTGTTGCAAAGAATGTTGTCAAGGACACAAGCAAAAACCTTTCGGGGGCATTCAAAAATCTATACGAAAAAAGCGGATTCAAAGGCTTTGTCGAGAATGTACAGAAAGGTATTAACAAGGTTGATTGGTCAGCTATAGGCAAGAACTGCAAGACCGTTTTTGATAATGCTGTTCCCATAGTTCAAAAGGCATTCGGCACAATGCAAAAGGTCGGTTCTGCAAAACTCGGGGCAATCGGCTCTGCATTCGGAGCGGTTGCGACAATCGGCGGAAAGTCGTTTCAGACCATTTTAGGCGGTGTTGCTAAGTGGATCTCAAAAGACAGGGAAAAGATTATCGGCTTTATCGATACCATAGGCAACAATCTTACAAACGGCTATAACAACCTTTCAACCTTTTTTGATAATTTCGGTACACTTGCAGGCAATGCAATTGACAATGTTCGCCCTCAAATGGAAGAATCAATTTCCAATCTTTTTAGCGATCTTACAACCTTTGCGGGCTCAGTCGGCGAAGTTGTTTCGGGTGCGTTTTCAACTGCAACCGAAAGCCTTGTGGAATGGACTGAAAATGACGGTGCAACAATCACTGAATTTCTCGAAAATTTACAATTGCAGTTTGCAGATGTGTTTAACTTTATCGGTCAGATTTTCGGAGATATCGGAACAATTATCAGTAATTGGTGGAACGGCAACGGACAGCAGATTTTTCAGAATATCTGCAATATGTTTACCAACATCGGCACAACCCTGATGAATGTTTACAATCAATGGATTAAGCCTGCGTGGGATTTTATCGTAGCAATCGTAAAATCAGCTTGGGAAAACTGGCTGAAGCCTGTTTTTGAGGGTGCAATAAACTTCTTCGGCAAGGTTGCAGACTGTGTTTCAACCGTGTGGAATAACTTCCTGTCACCGTTTGTAAACTGGCTTGTCAGTTTTTGGGGACCTATATTTCAGAATGTTTTCAATGCCGTAAAAAGGGTGTTTGATAATGTGTTTACATTTATCGGTGGGTTGATTACCTCTATACAGAAAACATTCGGCGGTCTTATTGACTTCATTACAGGTGTTTTCTCAGGCGATTGGAAAAAAGCATGGCAGGGTATCTACGACTTCTTCAAAGGTATTTGGGACGGCATTTGTGCCGTGTTTAAGTTTATTATAAACGCTATCATTGACGGCATAAATGCGTTGTGGACAGGTATTTATAATTTCGTTTCGGGTGTTGTTAATTCAATCGGCGGAATAGCCGGTATTATCGGAGCGGCTTTTGGACAGGATTGGAGTTTTTCAATGCCTGAAAATCCGCCTCTCATTCCGAGATTTGAAGAACCCACGGAATCACCGGCACGAAAATTTGCAAAAGGCGGTATTGTTAAAGCTCCGACACTTGCGGTTGTCGGCGATAACGCAGGTGCTAACAGCGGTAACCCTGAGGTTATTTCTCCTCTTAACAAGTTACAGGGTATGCTCGACAATTCGGGCGGTCAGGATACAGTGATTCTCACACAAATTCTTGACCTGCTTAAACGCATTTATGAAATGTTCATTATCTTTCGCAATAACGGTGGCAACACTTATTCGTTTACTGCCGAGCTTGAGGGTTCAACGCTTTTTGAAGAAATGATAAGACAGGATGAGCTTTACAGACGCAGACACAACGGTAAATCCGCATTTGCATAAAGGGGGGGATGATATGTCAAATTATAACGGCTATTTGCTTAAATTCGGCAACAACATAATGCCGAATAAGTACATTACCGCATTTTCATCAACTCCGAATCAGCGACTTGAAACTTCTGCGGAACGAGATCAGAACGGTACGCTTCAAAGGGCAACGCTGCCAAATTACAAAACAAAAATTTCGTTTTCAACTCACATTCTTCATCTTGACGAAAAGATTGATTTTCAGTCGATTATCAACCTCTCAATGGCGAATAAGTTACAGAGAAAGTGCAGGGTAACTTATTGGAACGATGAAACGAACAGCTATTACACCTCTTATTTTTATATTCCTGATATTGAATATACTGTAATGAATGCCGAAAAGAATGATATAACCTATCAGCCGATTACTGTTGAGCTGATTGAGTATTAAGGGGTGATTCTTAAAAATGCTTGTATCTAAAGAAATTGCTGATAAGCTGAAAACAAACACACTTTACAACACCGTTGCCCTGCATTCCCCCGACGGCAGTTTTGAGGATATAACAGGTGAAAGTATCGTGCTTGACAGCTTTTCGCTTGAAAATGAAATTGTTGAAAAAGAATTGAAATTCGGCGGTTGCATAGCCTCTGAAATGAGCGTGAAACTCATTGATTATGATTGCTCGGCTTTGATAGGAAAGACGGTACAGGTCATCATAATGGCAACATATCTTGAATCGGAGCTGTATCCGTCAGATGATTTGTACCCGTCAAATGCTCTTATTTGTCCTGCCGAAACAGGAACGGTTGAATGTCCTGTTTTCTACGGAAAAATTCAGTCGGCTCAAAGAGATAAAAAACAGCGTAACATCGTCAAAATCACAGCCTATGACGCTTTTTATGATATGTCAAAGGTGGATATGTCTTTGTGGTTTGCAGGCAAAGAGAACGAGGACGGCAGCTTTGCTTATGGTTATGCGCACTATCAAAAAGACGATAATTTTAAGAGCTTTTATTCAATAATCGCAGAATTTGCCAAAGATTATGCAATTACAGGGGTTTCACCGCCGAGCTTATCTGTCTTTAGTGTACCGCTGAAATTTGATGATACCTGCGTGGAAAAGGTTATAAAGGACATTACCTTGTCAGATTTAATCCAAGCTTATGCAGAATTAACTTTGAGCTTTGCCGTTATAGATGCCGACGGAAAAATGCGTTTTAAAAGGTTGTATTCTCAATCTTCCGTTGAAACAATCGATTCGTACAAAGATTTATCCTTTGAAGATTACGAACTTGAGCCTATCCGTATGTACAGTGCTAAGTTTGCTGATAAAAAAGCGTTTTTGTATGGCAACAGTAACGATTTTTCGTGGTATGTTTCCGATAACATTTTGATGAGGTGCAGAACAACAGCAAGTGATATTGGCACAAAATATAATTCTGTTAATTTTTTTGGTGATGTATATAAATACCGCCCGACAAAAATTAAGCTGTTTTCGTATTGGTGGCTTGAGGCAGGCGATAAGTACACAATTAAAACTCCGTTTGAAGATTTGCCGACAATCGAAACATTTGTGTTCAATAAGAAAATGGACGGATTTATAACTGCCCTCACGTCAAAGGGCGAAAAACGATTAGGAAAGGAAGTAAAAGAAAATGAACAAATACAATAAAATTGTCTTTGTGAACGGCTCTGCTCCGCCCCTCAATGCCGACAACCTCAACCATATGGACGAGGGGATTGAACGGGCAACGGACGGAGCAATTGCACTTGAAACCGAAATAGCCACAGCAAGAGGCGGTCAAAATTCGCTTGGAGCAAGGTTTGATACGACCGACGCAAATCTTGCAAGTAAAGCCAATAAATCGACAACGCTTGCAGGGTACGGAATTACGGACGCATATACGAAGGAAAGAACAGACCAAAAACTTGCCCAAAAGCTCAATTCAATGCCGTTCGACAGCGAACCAAAAAATAACAGCCCGTGTTACCTCACAAGCGGTACGGTTTACAATGCTCTGCTTGTGAAAGCAGATAAAACCGCCTTGGCGACTAAATACGATTCGTCAAATATTGAAAGTGGTACATCAACACTCACACCGTATTCAACCGTCACCGATAAAATCAAAAGTGCAAACTGTACATATAAGACGATTGGTGACATCGTAATCGTCAGTGCAACGGTCAAAATGAACGCAGTATCTCTTGGCGGCAATAGCATGTGTCCGCTGATTGATTTGCCGTACAAATGTATTTCCGAGGACAATGTTTTTTGTGTCGGTATTTCAAACCTTGGCAAGCTCTTTAAATTTGCCATTCCGAAAAATAACACTTGGCTACAGTTTTCGACTCAGGATAAGACGGCTTACACATTTGCAGACGGCGAGCAAATTAATGTGATTTGCTTGTACAAAATTAAATAACGGAGGTATGAAAAATGGAACTTAAAGAAAAAATCACACTTGATATGCTCACAAAGGACAGCGTTTCGGTACTCAGACAGCAGTTTTTGACCTTCAACGGTGAAGAAATGCAGGTTGGCGGAAACATCCGCAACGCATACATGAACAGCAAATCGGGCAGAGAACAGCTCAAAACGGTGCTGTCTGATGAATATTACAATGCCGTCATGGCAGTTTGGGGCGACAATCCAACCGTTGACGAGCCTGTCGAAAGTGAGATGTAAGCGATGAAGATTGATATTGTACAGCTTGCAGAAATCATATCTGCGTTAGCTTTAATTGGCGGTGTTGTATTTGGTGTTTTTAAATTTATCGAAAACAACAAAAAGCAGAACGCTGAAATCAAAAAAATCAAAGGTGAGCAGACCTTGACAATGTATGCACTCCGTGCGTGTCTTGATGGTCTGAAACAGCAGGGTTGTAACGGCAGAGTTACCGAGGCTATCAATAAGATTGATAAGTACCTCAACCAGTCGGCACATTCGGCGGAAGATTTAAATTGAAAGGATGATAATAATGAAAATGACAAACAAAATCTATGATGTACTTAAATACATTGCTCTTATCGTACTGCCTGCAATCGGTACACTTTACTTTGCCGTAGCAGGCATTTGGGGCTTGCCATACGGCGAACAGATTGTAGGCACTATCACAGCCGTTGACACCTTCTTAGGCGCTCTGCTCGGCTTGTCAGCTTATAAATATAACAAAACAGACGAAAGCGAGGAATAATTATGAGTAATTCAAAACTTGTTAATTACACAAAATTAAGCCCAAACCACAGCGGTAAACGCACACACAGTATTGACCGCATTACTCCGCATTGTGTAGTCGGTCAGTGCAGTGTCGAAACACTCGGAAACATTTTTCAGGACACAGCTCGTGAGGCAAGCTGTAACTACGGAATCGGCTATGACGGCAGAGTGTTGCTCTGTGTCGATGAGAGCAATCGCTCTTGGTGTAGTTCATCAAACGCAAATGACCAGAGGGCAGTCACAATCGAATGTGCAAGCGACACGGTAGCTCCGTACACCATGAACAGTAAGGTGTATAACAAACTCGTTGCACTCTGCGTTGACATTTGCAAGCGTAACGGCAAGACTAAACTGCTTTGGTTTGGCAATCAGGACAAGACTTTAAACTATTCGCCAAAATCAGGCGAAATGGTCTTGACTGTACACAGGTGGTTTGCGAATAAATCTTGCCCAGGTGACTGGCTTTATAACAGGCTTGGCAATCTTGCAGACGAAGTAACTGCACAGCTCGGCGGTAAAACATCAAATAAGGAGAATGAGGAAATGATTAAATACGGCTCACACAATACGGCTACACTCGCGTTTAAAAAGCAGTTAATTACGCTTTATAACATGAAAATCATCAAAACAAAAGTCGATAACTCAAACGGTTTCGGTGACGGTACACTGAAAGCTGTAAAAGAAGCACAGAGAGCAGGTAAGGTCACAGTTGATGGCATTGTAGGTGAGAAGACAATCAATGCTATCTATCATCTTATCAATGATTGCAATTGGGCTAAAGATAAAAAAATCGCAAATGCAAAAAAAGCACTTGGCTAATTAAAACCTAAAGGACATTTTTAATGTCTTGACAAACACATAATTGCAAAAAATCCCCCTCATCCGCCGTAAAAAAGCGAGTGAGGGGAATTTGTTATTTGTAGATTTGTTAGCTACTTGTTAGCTGTGTGTTAGCTACGATATGTATTTTTCCGTGTTTTAGAGTGATTTAAGTATAGCAAAACCCCAGTAAATATCGTATTTACTGGGGTAAAAAGCTATGGTGCAGGTAACAGGACTTGAACCTGCATGAAATTGCTTTCACATGGACCTGATGATTACACCACTTCGGTGTAAGAATATTTATGTTCCACTTTTAATTCATACACTATATCATAATAACGTTTTGACTACAATCTTCTGACTAACTTTATGTTAGTTGAATAACTTACTTTTATTAACAAAAACGGAATTCATTGTGTTTCATATTCCCATTCACTAAGATATTTATTTACTTCATCTTCGTCAACTCTATTCAGTTTTTCATCTTTTCTTTCATACCACAAACAATATGCGATAGCCAATTTCTTTGCATCATCATCTAGTTCTGAAAATACTTGAGTTGATTTGAGTGATACAATGCTATTATAGGCATCTTCGTCGCTTAAAACACCTTCAAAATTATCTTTTTGAAAGCTCCATCCATTACCTTGTCCCGAACTCCAATGATTTGCCGTTATTTTAAGATATTTTGGAATATTAGAAGGTATCCTAAGTTCTTTCTTAACATAAATATCTAATGAATCCTTATCAATATTACGCCAGAAGATGTATGTAGGATAAAAATATGTTAAGTCAAATAGATTTAGAGTTTTAGAAGATTCTATTAGTTTATCTATTATTATTCTTTCCAAATTACTTAGCTGTTCTTCTGAAATCATTCTATAGTTATAATCAATATCTCTACCTATTCGTCCATAAGAATATTCTATTTGAAGTACTAAATCAACTACAATTGATAATTCGTCCGATGAATAAGAGTTGATTAACTCTATGATTCTTTGTTCAGCTTCATCTTGAGAATATGTTTTCATTATTTTCCATATGCAATTAGCTATAAATGTACTCGGAGTAGGATTAAATATTCCTCTTGATTTATGATTTGAGGGTATTGTTAATGCTATAATGAGTTCATTTAAAAATATTGACTTTCTATTTTCTGGTATATCAGGAACATATGAGAGCAGTTCTCTTGAATATTCAAGCATTTTATCGTTTTTTATTAGTTTGTTAAAATAATTATTTAGTTTTTCTCTATCAAAATCGTTTATGGATTCTAATATTTCTTGTCTTGAAATAGCTACATCATCTAACGATAAATTAAAATATAAACCAGCACGGGTACGACAGGCAATCTTTTGCTTTTTTCTTAACTCATCATCAGAATCCCCAGAGTGATGATATCCTCCTGTCAACCATGAAAATTTTGGAAATAAAGTCTGTACTATTTGTATCATTAATTCCGGATTATCATATATTTGCCGAAATTCTTTTAATCTCTTGCTATATGCTTCTTTTTGTTCAACCCCAGAAATTCCTCTTGTATAAATACTTCCGCAAATACTATCAGTATTTTTATATATCCAGTTGTAAATACTTGAGGCACATATTTGAAGCGTAGTAATTGCGAGTAAGTCAATACAATTTGTTTCATCATGCATTAGGCTATATTTAAACTGGTAGACATTAATTATTCTGTTAACATCCCTAATGCTTTTAATAAAGGGAGATATACAATAATTGAAAACATTATCCCAATAACTTTTTTCAAAATCAGAACAGGGTATTTCGCCAAACCAGAGTTTATTCAGTTTTTCAAAGAAAACACTCTGAACTAAGTCGCCTTTTGCTTCTGGAATATTGAATGGTACCTGTATTATCTTTTCAAGGTATTCTTCACCGTTGCATTTTTGCTCTTCACTTAGTGCTCTCACAACAACTTCTCTGTCAAAAGAAAGCAAATAAATAAGATTCGGAAAACCAGCCAATGAATTAACTAACTGAAAAATCAGTTTAATTTGATTATTGTTTAATCTGTCAATATCATCAATAATCACGATGAATTTGTGACTTTGATGACTTAACGCCTTAGTAACTTCTTCTTTCTTTTTATTAAGGTTGTTATCATTGCCGTTGGATAGCCTTTTTCCCGTTTTCTCCATAATCCACTTTATCGGTTTTATATATTTTCCAGCAACAGGTATGTTTTCTGCATATTCGAAAACTGTAGAATATTCTTGTAAGGCTTTTCCAACTTTATACAGGCTTTCACTCTTTGAATTAACATTAAGCTCTGCAAGCATAGTTGAAAAAAACTGAGTAATCAATTGAGTTTGGTCTGAATAATTCCACGGATTAAAATGTACAATTATTGGTTTTCCGTCTTCACTATAATTTTGTGTAAGTGTGTTTATATATGTTTCTACCATATTAAGAATAGAAGTCTTTCCAGATCCCCATTTGCCACATAGACTAATTGTAAAATTATCTGTATTTGTGTATGATAATATTGCTTTTGCGAGTTGCTCTGAAAAAGACGCTCTATTTAATAAGTCAGAGCTAATGTTATCAATTGGCTTATCTGTATTAAACATTTTTCTCATTCCTTTATGATAAATTTTTTATATCATGTTCATTTGTATAATTATTTCATAAAAATTTTCGTCAACATCAATGTGTATAAAGGATGGTTATAATAATTTATAAAAATTTTGTGATGAACGAGAATACAATTCCTTACAAAAAATCAATAATTGTTCTTTACTATGAAAAACAATCTCGGAAAACGGAACAGAATCTCACCATTATTCTGTACTTGATACCGTTGTTGCAATTCTTTATATACATCATTAACAAACTTATTAGCATCTGATTCTGAAAGCTGTTCGAGATATGGTCTTAGACCCGTACCTTTGTACCATTCTATAATACTCTCATAGCTTGGCATACGGTGACAATAGGTTGTTTCCCATACTTCAAAATCGCTTGAAATATGGGAAAGCACGTCAAAGTACTCTTCGGTTGTTAGATTGTTGTATTGTCTTGGAACGATTTTTCCGTTCCAATTTTGATTTTCGGAAAGCTGATTTATGATTATATGAACAGGATGCTCACGCTGGATTGGTATCTGAATTGCAAGAATACCGTTTGGCTTTAATAGTGTCATCAGTTTTGGCAAAAGCTCTCTGTGATTTGGCAGCCATTGAATGCAGGCGTTTGAAAACACTATATCAAACTTTTCGCTTATATCATTCAAATCACCGTTTGCATCAAGTTTGATAAACTCTATATAGGGGTATAATTCCATTGCTTTTTTTAACATATCTTCAGAGTTATCAGCTCCGATTATATGTGAATTTGGATATTTATCTTTCAAGACTTTTGTGCTGTTTCCAGGACCGCAACCTAAATCAAGTATGTTATCTGGATTAAGTGTTTCAAGTCTGTTTGCTAAATCAATAGCAGGCTGTGTTCTGTCTTTTATAAATCTCTCATATTATGTGGGATTCCATTTAGTCATACTTATCTTCCTTTGCTATATCAATAATTATTTTCTTCCGACTACCAAGAAGTGAGGACTTAATCCCATCAGCGTTTCTTCATTACATCTCCTGAGTGTGGATTGCGAGGATCATGATATGCTTCAATACGATTTAAGCCTACATTTTCAAACAAGAATCTGATTATTTCTTTAAAAGCTTCGCTCATTATGCCTTTGTGCCACCAATTATAACCAAGACAATATCCGATTGTAGCGGCTTCGATATTCTCTCTGAGTTGTACCACGCTGATTGCACCTATAGGCTCGCAGATATCTTTCAGCTCTATTTTCCAGTCATAAAAATCAGGCTTACCCTGATTATCCAACAAAAATTTGTGATATGTAGTTTCTAATTGCTCAACGCTTTCATAAGGCGGCCAAGTCATATATTTGGTTACTCTCTCATCATTTGCCCAGTTTCTGAACATCTGCTCAGCATCATTCTGCCTTGTTTTACGCAATATCAGTCTTTCTGTTTCAAGTGTTACTGTTCCGAGATTTTTCATATAAAATTCACTCCTAAAATCAATAATCAATTTTCTTCCTGATATCCTCCTGTTATCTCAATAGGGTTTCCGTCAGGATCCATAAATGTAAAATACCAGTAAGGAGAAAATACATTCAGATATCTTATGGGCGTTAATTCGGTTGCAATTTCTAAATTAACAATTCTATCGTATTCTTCCTGTAAATCAGGCACACCTAAATTGATAAATACTTTTCTGTTGTTTGCGCTGTTTACGATAGCTAATGAATCATCGTATATCGGATACGATTCGCCTATTGTTTCCATTTGTTCAGGATGTTCGGCATCATAATAGCCGTTAAAAAGGCAGATATTCAAGCCATCGTTGTTGAAAACAGCAAAGCGTTCTCCGTTTCTCGCACTTACCTTCATATCCAAGAGCTTTTCATAAAAATCAAGAGATTTATTAAAATCCTTAACTACCAAATAAATTGAGCCGTATCGCATTAAATTTTCTCCTTATTGTTAATCACTGATATATTCACTTATTTATATTGTTTACAAAATCAATTTCTCTGGCAGTTAATTCCACCCACGCAGGATAGAAACCGCTTTTGATTGCATTGCGTACCGATTTGATATTAGACCAAGCGGCGCAATAGAAAGGCACCTTGCCGAGCTTTAAGATTTCAAGGGATAATTTGCTTGTCAAGGCAGAAGCAACACCTTTTCGTCTGTATTCGGGGAGTACATCAACGCCAATTTGGTACATCGTTTCGCAATCGACAGAACAACCTGCAAGCCCTATCAGTTTATCGTCATCATATGCACCAACCGCCAGAACATCTCTTTCTCTATCGTCAAATGTCAGACAGTTGCTCCACTGCTCCAAATACAAATCTGCAAAATCCTGTTTCTGCAAAACACGCAGTTCATATCCGCAATCAAGCTCTTTCAACTTGGTGACATCAGGCAGGAAATACTCTGCCATAAAGCAAACCTTCAAATTAAACGGTGCAAGCAGTTCGTTTAGCACATTGATATTCGGTGTTTCAAAGCAACGGTACGCAAGGTATTTGTTGATATATTCTGTAACAACCGCTTTTGTTCTTTCACTCGTTTGAGCAACTATATTATTGCCGTATGAAACGAGGTCACATTCAAACGGCAAAGGAATATATTTCCTCGCTTTGGGGTTTGCTTTGGATATCGACACAATGTTGTGTTCAGCTAAAAAATCTTTTGTTTCGCAGTTGCAGTCATACGCTGACTGCTGTAATGCGATTTCTAATATATCT
The DNA here is from genome assembly GCF_040095935.1 of Ruminococcoides intestinale. Lineage (NCBI taxonomy): Bacteria > Bacillati > Bacillota > Clostridia > Eubacteriales > Oscillospiraceae > Ruminococcoides > Ruminococcoides intestinale. The sequence goes on from NZ_JBBMFQ010000004.1 coordinate 64,037, forward strand.
TTATTTGTCATTTTGTTACCTAACCTATGTATCATAATATATTCCTGTTCGTTTTCGTCAACTATTTCAAAGCCGACCTTCTGGTACATTCGGACAGCGTAGTTTTCCTTTTGAACAGCAAGAGAAGCTTTTGGATAATTCAGTTCTTTCAGATGCATAAGCATTTTATTCATCAATGCAGTGGCTATCCCCATTTTTTGATATTCGTCAAAAACCGAGATAGCAAACTCAACTGTAACATCGTCAATACTGCCGTATCCATTGATATTACGCACCCATACTGCTCCCACGACTCTGTTATCAACCTCGGCACAAAAGCAATAATCGTCCTTTTGTTTTCCAAAGTCCTTTATGTAAACCCGAAGTTCAGGTTTATTGATAATTGATTTCGGTGCTAAGTTTGTTGTGTCCGGCTGATAAATTGCCTGATATAAAAAATCACCAAGCAGAGGGTATTCGTTTGGATGCATTTTTCTAATTGTTAAATTCATAACTCTTTCTCCATATATCCGCAATTGAGAAATGCTACAAAACGGATATCCTGCAACGCTCCGTCATCATAAGTTACATTGAACGCATTTAATTTACCGTTTGGATATGGTTTTCGTATCATAAATATCTTCCAATGCACATAATTCGTTTAAGTTGCTAATTGTGAAGTTTGGTTGTTCATCTTGTGCCATAGGCACAGCAAGTCCGCCAAAGCCCTGTTTAATCCATACAGTTTTCATTCTGATTTTATTGGCAGGTACAATATCATTGTCGAGCCTGTCACCGACCATTACCGTTTCTTCTGCCTTGCAATCAGCTTTACTTAGAGCAATTTCAAAGATACGCAAGTCAGGCTTTGCTACACCCTCCTCGGCAGAAGCTACAACAAGGTTTATGTATTTAAGCAAGCCGATTTTTTCTAACCGTTCTTCACTGCCAAAGATCTGATTGGCAATAATTCCGATTTTATATTTCTCGCTTAACTTTCTTAAACATTCTTCCGCTTCAGGATATACAAATTCGTCATCACTGTTCCAAGGAGCCATAGTCAAGCCGTAATATTCAAGTGCCTTATGGTAGCCATTTTGATTGTATTTTGAAATCTCAACCATTTTGCTGTAAAAATCATCATAACTAACATTTGTATTTGCTATGGTCTTTTCAACTCTTTTTCGGAAAGCAACACTTTCGTCAACAAGTGTTGAGCCTATATCAAAGAAAATCCATTTAATGTTTTTCATCTTATTATCACCAAATTCAACTTATATTCTAAACATCGTATCAATTCATTATAACGAAATAATTTTCTCTAGTAATTACATCTCCGATACCGTAGGGTAAATTTTTTAGAATAGCTCCTTTAATTAACTCAATAGCATTATCTTTACGTAAAGCCACATGTATTTCGCTTAATGTACTTTTACTTTCAAAAAGTCTTGATAATTGTTGAAAGAAAGCAGATACGGATTTGATTGCTCCATCTCTTAGCATATCGTCTAAGTAAAATATTAAAATCTTCTGAAAATATATTTTTCCGTCGATTAAAGGCAATAGTATTAGCTCGCTCTCCCCTGAATAAACCCATTTTGTTTTTCTTTCAAGTTTTCTCGTGAATTTCACAAATTGTTCGTTACTAAAGTACCATTCTGTTCCATCAATTTTTGCGACAGTTTCCTTATCAGGATAATTCTCACCCCAATACGAGCCGAATCCTGGAAGATAAAAATTAACATTTCTGCCGGTTAAATGATGGTAATAATTCAAGCTATTCAATATGCTTTTTCCGGACTCCAAATCCGGACGCGTAATAAAAACACCTATATAATCGTTCCTTAGACCCCTTTCAATATAATTACTATTTATCTTTTTTATCATTTCCTCGTAAGTTAAAGCGTTAATCATAATGCCTCCATAAGTTTTGCTAAAAAATACTTATCAAAATGGTAATACTCTGAACGAATTATACTACAAACTCGCTCATAAGGTAATAGAAAAATAAACGCAATTGTATCCATTTTGTTAAAGGTTCCTCGTAAGTCCATAATCAGTTGCCAGCTAAAAATTTCTCCATTAAATAAAATCTTCCCATACGCCAATCGGCATAGCCTACGATTTTGTAGCCGAGGTTTTTATAAAGCTTTAGTGCATAAGAATTTTTGTTGAAAGCATCCAGTCGTATAGATTCAATACCAGCTTTGCTAAGTTTGGATTCAATATATTCCATTGTAATTTTGCCGATACCATTATTTTGAAAATCAGGGTGAACGCAAAGCCTGTGAATGATTCTATATTCTGTATCTGGATACTGCCAATCACCGTTATTGTATTCTTTATCGCAGGAATTGTTTATTACATAAATTACAGCAATCTTTCCGTCAACAATGCCTATGAATAAATCATTATTCTCAATATCATATTTTATAGTGGCTTCATCGGGATAAATTTCATCCCACTGATATATTTTAGCTTGATTCATATTAATTATAGCGGATTTGATAAGCTCCATTATTTCATATAAATTCTCTAAAGTTGCTTTTCTATACTGTATTTTCATTGTTTTCCTCACTATATTTTCTTTGAAAAGCAGATTATTCTATTTGCTCCGTCAAAGCCTAAATTTATATGAAATTGCCGACTGATTTCATTATCGAGTTCACAGTCATTGGCAAATTCACTGCAACCTTTTTTCTTTGCCCACTTCTCGCAGTAGTTCAAAAGCTGTTTTGCATAGCCTTGTTTTCGATATTCTTCTTGTACAAAAATTCCTTCTAAATATCCTACCGGACTGCTGTTTGTGCCTTCTACATAATCGTGCCTTAATCCACATTGTGCAAATCCTTCTATAGTTCCGTTAATAATCAACAGGAATAAAGCATTATTATCGCTTTCCATTAATGAAGAAAAAACATTTGACAAATCTTCTACTGTATGGCTTGCCCACATCTGAACAGCTAATAAAGCGATAGCTTCACTGTCAGCATTCGTAGCTTTTCTGTACTCTATTTTCATAACATAACTCCCTATAACCATTGAATAAAAGCAGTTTTGTCCTCGGAGTTGTAGCCTGCTTTTTTATAGAAGTTTAATGTTTTATCGTTCTTTGAACATGTGAGTAACATCATTTTGTAGCAATCTGATTTCTGTGCAAGTTCTTTCGCATAATTCAGGCACGCTGTTGCGTAGCCTTTTCCTCTGTAATCAGCGTGAGTAACCACATTTTCTATAAAAGCATAGGGTCGGATATTTCTTGTAAGATTCGGAATTATAACGCACACGCAGGAAGAAACAATTTTGCCGTCAACCTCACAAACAATAATATGATGATTTTCATCGTTGCAAATTGCATTCCAAGTTTTCTCTAAATGTTCACTATGCTCAGGAACACCAAGTTCATGCAAATGCGTATATAATTCAAGTAACTTGTTTAGTTCGTCTGTTTTGATTTTTCTAATCATTTTCATCACCGTAATTATGCACATTCAACAATATATATTTAAATTATTTCACCAAATAAGTTCATATATCAACTGTCCTTTTTTGCATTTTTATAGCATTCCTTACCCCACCAAAATGGAGTAATCTCTTTCAATATCACAGTCTCCCTTTTTTAAAGTCAGTCATTATTTCCATATCTTCATTTTTCTCGTTAAGCTGCATAAAGAACTCTCTGCATACTCCGCAGGGTATTCCGTCACCCTCGCCGTATGGGGCTTTATCCATAAATGCAATCAGATTACAACAGTCTGTCAGCTGTTCATATACATATTAAGTGCAGCTACTCGCTCAGCACATAAATTCATAACTCCGCTGCAGCTTTCAATGCAAAAGCCTGTGAATATCTCTCCGTTTTCAGCTTCCAGAGCGCATACAACGTGATGAGCCATAACAAACGGAGATACATCTTCAGGATGGTACTCCTGCTTTGCTTTTTCGCATAATTTGTTCCAAATATCCATATTTCAATCTCTAATTAAATGTATTTTCAAGTATTGTTAAAGTTCTATAATCAACATTCAATTCTGCTGTTATGCCATAAGGTAAAATACATCTCGGCTGACAATGACCAAAGTTAAGATTATACATAACGGGAACATTTGTACCTTTGAACACTTCTTTATATACAACCTTATATTCATCATAATAAATTTCATCGAAGGGTTTGCCGACAATCAAACCGTTGATTTGATTGAATATACCTTTATTCATAAAGAAATCGAGCATTGTTTTAAGCATTTTAGGTGAAGACTTTACTTCACTTGTTTCAAGAAACATAATTTTGCCTCTCCAATCCTCAACATTTGGCAAGATATCGTATTTATTTAGCACGTCAAATTCATCTGCGTATCTGCAACTGTTGTAGGCTTCGTAAATGCTCTCAATACAACCGCCGAGCAACTGTCCTGTTACAACTCCACTACCGTTTAAAATCTCGTAACCGAAATTTTCTTTAGTAGATTTTCTAGGCTTTCCAATTTCTTCTTTTCCATAGCTTTTTCTGTCATAATAAACAGTATCAGAGGACTTTATTTCAAAACTTCCACTGCAATTAAAGAAAAGCTCAAAGTATTCTTTGGTGTATGGAAGCATATCATTATCAAGCTCCGCAAGATCGCATAAAATATTAGGACCATAAAAGGTACTCATACCGATTTTATGAAACATCAGGTGGTTGATTGTTGTGTCTGAAAACCCAGTGAAAATTTTCGGGTGTTTTCTAACATTCTCTATGAACTCTTTGTCATTCATGAGATATGGTGTAAGCTTGTATGTATCCACACCGCCGATTGAGCAAATTACGGCTTTTATGTCTTTATCTGAAAAAGCTAACTTCAAATCATCAGCACGCTTTTCAGGGTGATTTTTCAGATATTCAAAACCCTTTAAAGCATTTGGCATCACTACAGGCATTAAATCGTAACCTCTTAAGCGGTTTAATGCTATCTCTAATTCGTGCCTGCAAAAATCCTCGCCCATAATACCGCTTGACAAGGATACTATTGCTATTTTATCGCCCTTTTGTAATTTCTTTGGTTTTATCATAATAAGTTCACCTATATAATTTTCAAAATCTTACTTAAATTCTATCATAAAAGCTGGAATGTAGCAATTAATTTAAAAATCAAAACACTAAAAATATCGCATCAAATAACAAATCGAGAGTGTGGTTTATATCATAGTTGTTTTTGAAAATCTTCTTTTAATTGTTTCAAGATTTTCTTTAATCTTTTTTCTGCACCTTCGGCTGTCAGACCAACTCTCAATGATGCTTCACGGGTTGTTGTTTTCTCCTTGCTTTTCAGGCAGTTGGGACAGATACCAAATACTAACTCAATCAATCTTAAATCCTGTGGCTTGAGTTTGCTCAAAGCTGTTTTTAACTTTTCTCTCTGTTCGTTTTTGAAATATATATCTTCGGGGGACAGTGTATTTATTTCAACATCAGTGATTGAAAGATTGAAATAATTTTCATTATCTTTATTGTGAATATCAAGATTGCTGTTCTGCTTAAACTGAGTTGAAGTAATAATGCAGTTACGGACTGTATTTTCAGAAATATTTAATTCATTTGCAATGTCTGTGACTGCTTCTTCAAGTGGTTTGTCATTAGGCTGTTGAGAGTACAGCAATGCTACTTTACGTAAATTCAGATACTGATTATAATTATCAATATGTACATTACCGCAGACAGTACGGACATATTCGTGCCAAGCCTTGAGAACTTTATATTTTATCAGTTGCAGTAAAGGTATATCCGAATTATAGCTTTGCAGTTCGCTCCACAGCAGAGATGAAAAGATTTGTTTCAAGTCGTTAATTCTGTTATTATCCAAGCTGTATTTATTTATAAACAGTTGGGCATTTCTGTTGAGTACAGGCTCATAAAAATAGAGAAATTCATTAAAGTATTTTTCGTCCTTTGTTTCTTTGTAGCGTACAAAATAATCATTCAAGTTAGCAGGCTTGATTGGAACGTAATCAAGCTGATACATTTTATTTTCCTTAATCTTACATAGCCTCCTCATATATTTTTGAAAGCTCCATATCCTTCTCGTATTGATTTTCGGCATAGTCAAAATCAACATTAGCCAAATTGAAATAATAATCAATAAGCTCCTTTGCCTTGGCAGATACATCCGCACTGTATTTGCTGAGGCTTTTATTTTTGCGAATAGAATCGTAACGGTTTTTCCATAGAACATAATACGGACTGTCGGATTTTCTCTGCTTTTTCATTTTCCTTTTTGTGACTTCCGGGTGTTTTGCAATGTACGAACAAGGCACACCGTACTTCTTATTTACCGTACTGCAATACAGTTGATTGCGAGCTGTGGTCATAAAGAAATATCTGTCGCAGATATCGCATCTCCAAAGATAGTGACCGTGAATGTAGCCTTCAAATAAATCCGTCATCAGAAAGTCTTTCAGATTATTGTAATAAACCTTCCGTAAAATCTTACTTGTTCCGTTTTCAGACTCAACTACCGGGATTATTGTTGCTCTCGTGCCGAATGGATGGCTGTTAACGTCAAATATAAAATTCATATACGGATCGTTTATAAAATCATTGAACGCTTCTGCGAGTTCTGCTTTTGTTCGTGCGTTATTTTTTACTATTTTATTTGTAATCTGAAACACGACAGATGAATAATATTTTACTTCCTTTACAGCAGATGAAATAAAGAAACCGATTAAGAAAGCCGTTTCTAAATCAACAGATGCTTTGACTAACTCATCTAATTTTTCTGAAATCTTTATTCTATATTCATCCTTTGTGAATCGTTCATATTCCTCATAAAGTTTGATTTTCTCTTCTGTGAAAAACTCATTGATTATTTCTTTGCATTTCTTGATGTCAAATATTTTAAAGATTTCATATTGACTCAAAACATCAATAACTGAAATTATTTTTGCACGATAATTTAAAAAATCGGTTCTGTTAAAATCCTTATTTAATAATTCTTCTGTGAAATTTTTTAAATCTTCAAAAATACTTTCATCAATAAAGCGACTATCGGTATCCATTACAAGAAAACTTGTGTAACCGATAGGATATTCTTTATCGCTGATTGCAAACTTATCTTTTCTATATGTGACGCTAAAAAGATTAGTTGTATTCAGCTTTTTCAGTACATTGTCCTTAAAGTCCATAGTATCAACTCCGTTTATATTATATCACTTTGAAAATAAAATCACAAGTATTCAGGAAAGCAAATTGTGTTGTCACGGACTTTTAGGTTTTTTTGAAAATTTCTGACATTTATATATTGAGAGTAAAAAGCTTTCAATATTTTATGGAAGGAGTAGTTATAGTGCGTAACAACAAAAAGCTTGTTGTCGTTGACGGTGAAACATTAATGGATATGCGAATCAAGCCGATAAGCTTTTGCATTGACTCGTTGCTTCCGCAGGGAGTATCAATGCTCTGCGGTGCTCCGAAGATAGGTAAGTCGTGGTTAGTACTTGATTGGTGTGTTCGCATAGCCAAAGGAGAGGAGGTGTGGAATTTTAAAACTACGAAGGGAACTACCTTGTATCTTTGTCTTGAGGACAATTTGAGCAGAATCCAACAAAGGCTAAATGAAATTACAGATGAAGTTCCGAACAAAGTATTCTTTGCAACATCTTCGTGTTCGCTGCCGGACGGACTTGTAGAACAGATTGAAAGTTTTGTCGCAGAGCATAAAGATACGGTTCTGGTTGTCATAGATACATTTCAGATGATACGAAGTAAAAATAAGGATACTACTTACGCAAATGATTATCAGGAAATTGAGGAACTAAAAAGATTAGCGGACAAGCTGAAAATTTCTCTTCTGCTTGTACATCATCTGCGCAAGCAAGGTGACAATGATCCTCTGAATAAAATCTCAGGCACAACAGGAATCAGCGGTGCGGTTGATACAACATTTATTCTTGATAAGAGCAAGAGAAGTCAGAACAACGCAACTATGATTTGCACGGGCAGGGATATTGAATACAGAGAGTTGGAACTGAACTTTTCAAAAGACAATCATATGTGGAATTTAGTTTCGGACAGTGTAGAAAGTCCTGAAATACTTTTGCCGGAAGAAATGAATTCGTTAATTGAATTTATGAAACAAAAGATTGTCTTCAAGGGGACGAACTCTGAGTTCGCAGAAGAATTTAATTCTTTCTGCCGTAAGGAAATCTCTGCAAAAGCGTTAAAACAGATGATGAATAAATGGCGTTACGAATTAGAGAGCAATGACATTTACTTTAGCTCATACAGAAGTAACGGTAAAAGGTTTGTAAATGTTCACTATATGCCCGATAGTGACTCAAGTGCCTTAAATGACGGAAATATTATTAGTGCCAAAACTTGCGTTTCTTTCGTCACTTGCGACCCTGACGAGCTGTGTCAGCCAACGTGAGCCGATTTGTGCGATTATTTTGCAGAGGTGGAGGAAGTATCCGACTGCAAGTAAAAATCGCAATTGGGGCGGATTTACGGCAGAATTGAAATTTTATTTTTAGTAGCTGAGGTTGGGGCTTCATTTCCCGGACTTGTCCGGGGCAAGCAGAGCGCCCGGCTGTCCGCCGAACGCATAAAACCGAGCAAAGCCCGGACCCACATTAATACGGAGGTGCATAAAAATAGAAAATCGTAATAGAAATCAAACCTTAAGTATCAGATTAACTCAAGCTGAAAAATCTGCAATCTGTAAAAAGTCAAAGAAAGCTCATCTGACATTGACTGAATATATTTTGAAATCTTCATTGCATACCGAAATAAAAGTTATTGATTTACAACCGTTACTAGTTGAGCTGAAAAGGATTGGAAACAATCTTAATCAGATAACAAGAAAGATAAACAGTGGTGCTTGTAATTCCTACAACTTTAGTGAGATGATTGCTATGCAAAGAAAAATCTATGATGCAATCATAAAACTGTCGGAGGAAAAGTGATGGCGACCGTGACATATATTCGTGAGTCAAAACAATCAATCAGTGCGATGAAAGGTGTAATTGATTACTGTTGTCAGGATAAGAAAGTCTATGATGAAATTTTAAATCAAAGACTTATCAGCGGAATTAACTGTGACGGTGAGAATGTTTTTTCAGAATTCCTAGCAACAAAGAAATCGTATAAAAAGACGGACGGTATGAATTTCTACCAGTATGTTCAATCCTTCTCACCCGAAGAAAATATTACTCCGCAGAAAGCTCATGAGGTTGCATTAGAGTTTGCTGAGAAAGCGTGGACAGGATATGAAGTTTTGGTTGCAACACATTGTGATGCACAACACATCCACTCTCACTTTGTTATCAACTCTGTCAGCTTTGAGAATGGTAAAAAACTCCGTCAGAATCCAAACACACTCAAATCATTACGAGCATTGAGCGATGAAATTTGCAGACAGCATAGCCTTTCAACTCTTGAGGCTTACAGCAAGAACGGTATTAAAATCTCTACAAGAGAATACCGCACCGCAGTCAAAGGTCAGAGCTGGAAATTCAAACTGATGAATGACATAGACAAAGCTATGAACATAAGCGGAAGCAAGGAGGATTTCATAAACGCAATGTCAATTATGGGTTATTCGGTGACTTGGACTGATGGCAGGAAATACATCACCTATCAATGCCCGAATAAAATGAAGTGCAGAGATATTAAACTGCACAACGATAAATATTTGAAAGGAAGTATGGAAAATGAATTCAGATACAGGCAAGAACAATATTTTGGAAAATCTCAAGCAGAGGAACAGCAACTCGCTGACAGCGATAGAGCTACTATCGGGAGAAACAAAAGTGATTTCGATTCCGTCACAGGTCAGAGAGGAGGAACTCAATCTGTTGAGAACGGCAATAACCTTTCAGCCGGAGCTGTACAATATGATTTCAAAAATCTCAACGGACGACCAGATGGTGGACTATCTGGAGAGAATTCTGGAAATCAACAAAGACAATATGGAATTGATCTCGAAGGGTTGTCAGGCGGAGCTGAAGAAAATTTCGGAACAGACTCTGAAAGAAATCAGGTCGGTGCAAACTCAGATGACGAAAACTATCGAACAGGCTGGGAAGAGTCAAGAAGAGTTTTTGAACAATACCTTGCGACAAGGTCGGGAGTTGGAATCGGCAATAGCGTCACAAGTGAAGAAGTCAACTCTGCTGACAACATTAAAATGGATAGCAATAACTGTGCTGTCCTCGGCAGTATCAACTCTCTTGCTGAATCACTTTCTCGGATAATTGATGATGAATCGGAAGATGAAGAAGAACGCAGAAAGCGGATTGTAGCCGAGCAAAACGGAAGTGATATTGGTACTTTACTTGGTATTACCGCCGGATTGATTGCAAGTGCAATATCAAAAGAAGAAAATATTGAATATGAAGAACCTGATGACAGTCCGACTATGCAAATGTAGTCGAAGGAAGGAGGATTATGAGCAGAAAATCAGAACCAGTAATTATTGAATCTGTATTTTACAACTACACAGGCACAGACGAGCAATTTAATACTTTTCTGAAAAGTGTAATAAAGGATTATGTTTCGGAAAATAATCTGTTGCCCGATGATGAAAATATTATTGATAAAAAGTCAGCTTGATAGCTGGATATTAGAAACAAGTTGTGATATGTTGTGGTTGCACTGAGGTGGTGTGACCACAACATTCAGATGATAAAACGGAGAGGAGAATCAAAATGAAAGTATGGTTGTATTACAGACTGTCAAGAGATGAAGATGCCGAGCTTAACTCGTTGACAAATCAGCGAAATATATTAGTCGAATATGCTAAGGCAAACAATCACGAAATCGTGGGAGAGTCGTATGACGATAATGTTTCGGGAATGCACTTCAATCGAGAGGGCATCAATAAAATCTATGAAGAGGTTGAGAAGAAAAGCTTTGAAACAATCCTTGTAAAGGATATGTCACGGCTCGGCAGACATAAAACTCAAACAGCAATATTCATTGACTACCTAAGGGAAAATGGAATCAATGTAGTTTCTGTAACTGAAAATCTTGACACAGGAAACGAATCGGACGATTTGATTATCGGTTTTAAAGGACTGTTCAATGATATGTATGCCCGTGATATCTCAAAGAAAGTCAGAGCAGGCATGAATCAAAAGTTAAAGGACGGACTTGTCCTGACACCGCCTATGGGGTATTTCAAAGATAAGAATACCAACGAAATAGTCATAGTTGAGGAACACGCAGAAATTGTCCGTAGAATTTTTGATATGTATTTAAGCGGTTACGGATTCAATGCAATAGCGAAAATCTTGAATGAGGAAGGTGTGAAATCTCCTGCATACTATCAGAAAAAACTATTCGGCAAGAATCTCGGCTACAACAAACCCGAGATAGGCAGAAGATACCTATGGGATAACAAAGGTGTCAAGAGAATTCTTGAAAACGAGTTTTACATAGGTACGGTGGTTAATCACAAGACCTACAACAATAAAATCAATCACATCAGAAAGAATCTTCCCGAAGAGGAACAATACAGACATGAAAATATTGTACCTGCCATTATCGATGAGGATAAGTGGAAGCAGGTACAATTTTTAATCTCGGATAAAGTTAAAAGAAATGTAAGAGCAGGAAGTAATAAACCATGTCACAGATATGCAGGACTTATCAAGTGCGGTGACTGCGGCTCGTGTTTTGTATGCAAAACAAGAAAATGGCGAGAACATCCTGATAGGATAGAATATGTATGCAACGGCTATCACCGATACGGCAAGGAGAATTGCAGTCCGCATAGAGTAAACGAAAGGGATCTTGATGAACTGATATACAAGGAAATTCTAGGGGTCAAGGACTCTGCAATTGATAATTACAAGTCCATTGAAACCAATGTTAAGAAGTGGATGAAGAAGAAAAACACGGTTAATAACAAGCTGAAAAAGCTGGAAGATAGGCTTGAACAGCGCAAGAGCGACCAAAAAGAAATACTTCTTGAACGCATCAGGGATAAGGAACACGCAGAAATCTATACCGAAATGCTAAAAACTTGCGAAGAAGATATACAGCAGATAACAGAAGAAATTGAAGCTATTAAATACTACAATACAACGATTAAGAAACGCAAATCAGAGTTGAAGAAAACCGTAGACCTGATTGAAGAAATCATCAAGGACGGAGCAATCAGTGATGCAAATTTACGGTTGCTGGTAGATGAAATCAAAATTTACGAGAGTGATAAAAAGCTGAGGATAGAAATTAATCTGAAAGCCAAATTTACAAAACATTATGAGATTTACGGGAAAAGCGGTGTGGAACATAATCTCATATTGCAAGGGTAAAATGATTTGCAGACACACGACCTTTATAAATATAAAATTATGACAATTGCATAATTTAACAGAATTAAATTTGTAGTAAATATACAAGAAGTCTCAACCCCAAGGTTGTGCGTCTGCCAACGATTTAAGCAATGAAAAATGGGAAAAAGCACGCTCGATAAAATCGGGCTTTTTGTGGTGCGGATATTCTACAGTTTTGTTATTGCTTGAAGGATTATTTACACAAAATTTTATGGGTTGCCCGCTGCCGATTTTTATATATAAATATATACATCAACTAACACTTTCTATTATTTCAAGAGAGAGGTTCAGCCATCTAGAAGAAACTATATATCCTTTTTCAAATAGAGAATAGCACATATCCCTATTTGAATAAAGACCATTTAAAGAAATAAACGAGTCACATTGTTGCAATGTTATTTCCATTAGTTTATTAAAATCATTTTTTCGTTCCTCGTTTACCGCCAACTTGCAATTTCCGTCAGCAATATTTCTACCAACCTGAATCAGCAAACCTAGAATAAAGGCATTTTCGGATGGCAACCTCATAATCAAATCTTCAAACTCTGTATTATGAGGATTATAGAATAAATCACTTTCAACATAGTCAGCAATACTATGTGCTTGTGGTTCTTTTAATTCAGTTTGTTCCTTATCTGCTAGTTTATTTAGTTTTTTTGAGACTTCGATTATTTCGTCCTTATATTTATTATAAATACGTTTTATATTGTTTGTCAGTTCTACATTATAATCGTTATTTATAAGCACATTTTCAATTTCACAATCTAGTCTGTGAAACAAGTTAAATAAATCAATCATTTTAGAATGCAATCCTACGACATCAAGTTTAACTGATGAAGTATGTACAGGGGTTAAATCCTTTTTGATAGGATAGCGCATACGGAAAGAATCTGTATCAAAAGAATCTACTTCATTAATAAACTCATCAAAGAGAGTAATGTCTATTGAACTATTTATTTTGGACAGCAACGGTAGCAAATAAGGTTTTACTTCTAACCACGCTTTATTGAGTTTATGGCTCACACGTTTTACGAAGTTCTCTTTATCAGTATCATTTGTTCCAGAATATTTGAAATATAAGTATTTGATATAAAGCTCAATGATTTGACGATAATTAAAGCATAGTGGATAAATGATTGTATCAAGAATATCATTCCTATAGCTATCACAAGAAACAAATTCGCTATATAAGACTTTCGCAGCAAATATATAACCGTCTATATACTGACTAAACCCAGATACCGTTCCAAAATCAGTTCCGAAATACGAATACCTTCCGTGCTTCGGTATCTTGTCATTATCATAAAATACAAATAGTTTGTCACCATGTTGTAAACTCATATTTTATCTCCTTTTACATTTTTGTCATTTTAATACTTCTGAGCAACTGACAATATACATCATTACTGCCATCCATGATATATATCGGTTCGGTTAAATAATGTATAAACTCATCCAACGAGTTAATTACACTCAATATGGCATGCAACTGTTGGGTACTCCTAAACAATGTATCAAAGAACACTTGATTAAGATTCATATCGGATTTAAACATTTCATTTACTATGTTTTTTAATTCGTTACTCATTTTGTTCGGATTATACAACTCACTCTCTTTATTTTTATCATTCGCATGGTATGTGGAAACTAATAAGCTTTCTAAGAATTTTTACTAAAACCCTTATTTGTTAAGAATAAGTATTCGTGAGCACAAATGCTAATGCAATAATAGGCACCCCATAAAATTCTGTGTAAATAATAATCCTTCAAGCAATAACAAAACAGCGGATTGCGGTGTAATCAGGCTTTCTGATTTGCCCCGTGTCAACTTTTCTTTCCTGTCTGTGGAATGTTATACATGCCTTGCGTGAATAACATTTTGCGGACAGGAAATTCTATTTTCAGGGGCAAATCGAGCCGGTATTCTGTCCTCAAATATTATCGATAACTGACTCAAAACAATATCCCAGTTTCGACATCTTTGTGTCCAGCGTTCGACAATCTTTTGCGACGCTAAATACAACATTTTGCGCAGGCTGTTATCATTCGTGAATGATGGCTTGTTCTTCGTAATCTGCCTGAACTGGCGGTTCAAACCTTCGATAATATTCGTTGTATATATTATCTTCCGAACCTCGGGCGGATATGCGAAAAACGTGGATAGGATATCCCAATTTTCTTCCCAACTTTTCACGCAAGAGGGATAAATTTTGCCCCACTTGTCCTTGAACAAAATCAGGTTGTTCATAGCTTCTTCCTCGCTGATTGCTTGATATACTTTCTTGAGGTCAACCATCAGCTCCTTGATGTGTTTGTAGCTGACAAACCTTGTGCTTGAGCGTATCTGATGAATGATGCAACGCTGGATTTGTGCATTTGGAAAAGCTGCTTCAATAGCTTGTCTGAAACCTGTCAGACCGTCAACGCAGAACAGAAATACATCTTTAATTCCACGGGTTTTGAGCTCATTCAACACATTCAACCAAAATTTACTGCTCTCATTTTCGCCAATCCATATTCCGAGAATATCTTTCTGACCGTCAAGATTGATGCCCAAAACTACATATGCAGCCTTCGTGATATACTGATGATTTTCCTTGACCTTGTAATGAATTGCATCCATAAAAATAAACGGATATACAGCTTCAAGAGGTCGGTTTTGCCAGGCTGTAACATCAGGCATAATCTTCTCGCTTATCTTGCTGACAAGCTCAGGCGAGATTTCAACATCATAAAGATTTTTGATTTGTTCGGCAATGTCACGCTGGCTCATTCCGCAGGCATAAAGTGAGAGAATTTTCTCTTCCATACCGTCTGCATTGCGGTTGTATTTGCTGATTATTTTGGGTTCATATTCGCCGTTTCTGTCCCTCGGAACTTTGATTTCAAGCTCGCCCATCTGCGTTTTTACCGTCTTTTTCGAATAGCCGTTTCTGTAATTTTTCGACTTTTTGCCATATTCATCATTCGACGTTCTTTCACTTTTCTCGTAGCCGAGCTCATCGGCAAGCTCACATTCCATAACCTCCTGAAGAATGTCCTTGAACATATCTTTCATCGCTGTCATCACTTCATCTGTTGATGTGAAATTCTGGCTTCTTACAAATTCTCTCATCATTTCTGCCGGTGCTTTTGCCATTAAAAAACTTCCTTCCAAGCTTTAATTTTTCTATTTCCATTATTGCTTGAAAGGAAGTCTATTATTCACTTTTACACAAAATTCTCGGCGGTCTCATATAATACGTCTTTTATTCCAGTTCAATTGATAAGTAACAGGTTTATCCTCATCACTATCATCTTATAGAATAATGTTTCCGTTCTTTTTTTAAAAATACTCAAGCTTCAAGCATTGTATTTGGGCCTTAATCATACCTTCAGCAAGACAACGTAAAGTACTAACATCATCGCCTTGTTCAAATGTTTCAGGTAAATGTCTGTTTTTTATTTCAAGAAATAAGATTTGTTTATTGTTTTCAATAACTAAGTCGCATTCGTTTGTCTGCGATTTATTGATTCTATAGTATCCGTAGGGTATTTTTTGTTATCCAGAAATGACTTTATCATTGCATGTATTTTACGCTATTCGTACATAAAATTATTACTCGTTGGACTACTCAAAAGAATTTTGAAATCTTACAAACGAAATCAAAGCATTTATTATGGAAAAAAGAAAAGACCTTGTAAATTGTGATGGATTACAAGGTCAATGGTGCACCCGACAGGAATTGAACCTGCACTTCCTCTCGAAAATATGGACCTGAACCATACGCGTCTGCCAGTTCCGCCACGGGTGCATATTTAATTTTTCTCTCTGAATTTTTACACGGTTGAGAGTTGAGAACCTAGGTGGAGCTAAATGCTTAATCCACAATTTGCAGGATATAGTCAATGAAATGAATTTACACCGAGGTGGTGCGAAGTGAACCATGCGCGTCTGCCAATTCCGCCATACCTGCTTATTAAATTGAAAATTGAAAATGGAAAGTTGAAAATGATTGTGTCAACTTTTGCATAATCAATTTAAATTCCCTTGATTTTTACACGGTGGGGAAACCGAGGCGGAGCTTACTTTCAGATAAATCTTACTCTTCAGCTGATTCCGCAACAGCACTCAAAATGTGCTACATTATTATAGCAGACCGACAGGTAAGTGTCAAGTCACATTTATTTTATCGGTCTGTTTTACGCTGATTATTTTTCAGAATCGGGTTTGCGGATTTTGAACCCGTCATATTTTCCGATGTCACAGAGGGCAATTTCGTGGCAACCCATTCTTGTTGAAAGCGGTGCAAGCTCCATATAGTCGCCGTAGAGGAAAGTAAGGTACTTGTCATATTCCTTTGGCACGGGGAACTTGTAACCCTCAAAGTCGGCATAAGCAACATCGTCAAGATATTCCTTTGGAAAAGCACCGTTATAAATATTTCTGCCCATTCCGTCATAGAGATATTTTGCGTTCTTTTTGTTTTTAAAGAATTTTAAAGTACGGACTTCAAGCCACATACTGAATCTGAGCGGAAATATTTTCTTGCAGAAATTTGTTACAATGCTCTGGATTCTACTGCCGTTTTCAGCCTTGCGATTGTTCCATTTATTGAACACCAGCGCTCTTGTGAACAGAGTCACAGCCATATGAATTTTTCGTCCGATTGCTGAATTGGCTGTGTTATCATGACAGAAAATATCAAACGCAATTCCGTTGTGCATTGCGTGATGGTCTTTTGCAAAGTCGGTTGCAAAGAAAGTGTCGTCAAGTCTGACCTTGGCAAATTCATAGAAACAAGCCTTGTCCGTATGGTACGATTGAAAAGTCATATTGCTCGGAAGTTCCTTTGGCGCAATCTCGCAAAAGCGGTCAAAATCTTCACGCAACATCATAATATCGGCATCATCATCCCACGGAATGAACCCTTTGTGACGGATTGCACCGAGAAGTGTTCCGCCGCCGAGAAAATATTTTATGTTGTGCTTTCGACAAATTCTGTCGGTTTCAAGCAGAAATGCAAGCTGAATTTCGTGAATTGAATCAAGTCTGCGCTCGTGTGAGTGGGGGATACGCAGAACTTTTTCGGACTTCATCTTGTCCATTATGCAGATTTTCAGCATGGTTTCAAGGTCTATGTCGGGAGTGCATTCGTTTACGGAAATTTTGTTTGAATTAATTGCACAGCCGTCAAGCTCCGTAAAATTGCCCGACTCAATTGTACAGCGACTGCCGTAAATATCGTTGAGAACAGCCGCAATCATAATCAGTGATGCGTTACAGTTTTTGCCGCCGACATTATAAACTGCGTTTTCTTCAAGATTTGTCATTGCGAAAACAATCGCCTTTAAAACATCGTTGATATAAACAAAGGTGCAACGATCCCTTGTTGCAGGAACAACTGTGTCACGGCGGTTGGCTATATCGTCAAAAACAGGATCAAGCACGCTTGTAAAGTTGCTTGACGCTCCCAAAATTATGCCAGTTCTGAGCGTTGTAACGGTTGATTCGCTGTTCTTCAAAACCGAGTGCAAGGTGGTTTCTCTCGTTCTCATAAGCTGACCTGCAAGCGATGAGGGAGAGGTTGCGTCAAGTTCTGCGTACTCGTTTTCGGAATAAACTCTGTGCGGTTTGGCTTTGCCGTAAATTCTGCTGTCGTTCACAACGACAACCCTTGCGCCTGTGGCTTTTGCAATTTTGGCACAGGCATTTATCTCTGCAATGCCGTCAATCATAATCTGTGGGTTGTTGTCTGTATGTTCACCGCAGATTCCTGTTGTAATTACATAGTCGGCACTTGAAATTTCTGATGCAGAATTATAATCGACAAAATCAAAATCATCTCTTAACAAGAGTTCGCTGTGGTATGATGCCATTGCATTGCGTGATTTGCCGAGAAGGATAACTTTTATTCCGAGCCTTTTAGCCTCGTTATTGTACAGAAAGGCATAGCAAAGACACCTTGCAAGTTCACCGCCCGAGATGACAATTGTTTTGTTCCTGAGCTTTGCAAGAGTTTCTTTTTCAACTCCGGGCAATGCCGCCCTGTCGGCCTCAAATTCGTTTAAAAAATCTTTAATACGCATTACTTTATCCTTCGCAATTCTGCTCGCAGTTCTGTTGCTCTTATACTGCGTTTTATTCCGTCTTTAAGCGTGGTTTTCGGACTAAAGCCGAGTGATTTTATTTTATCGTTGCACAAAACATACGGTGTGGGGGATGACGGAGAAAATTCGGGTTCTTCTTCGTCTTTTCTGTGAACGAACACTACGGAGAGATTCTTTTCGGGATTTACCGATTTTACAAGCTGTGCAAATTCCCGCATTGTCACATTTGCGTTATCGTTTGAAATGTTGTATGCCTCACCGCTTTTTCCGTTAAGCAAAATATCAATCAATGCAGAAACCGTGTCCGTCACATAGCAAAAGCTGAACTTTTCACCACCGTTATCTGTAAGCATAATGCTCTGATTTTTTGCCGCACTGACAATCAGCTTTGCCCATTTTCTTTCATCGCTCATTCTGATACCTCCGAGTGTGGGGCAGGGACGGGCGATTTTTACATTCATACCGAACTTTTCAGCATAGCAAACAGCAAGTGTTTCGGCTGAACGCATACTTTGTGCGTATGCACTGTCGGCATCGGTCGGATCAAGATAGCCGAGGTCGTTTTCGCAAATGTTATTTTTACCGCTGAAAACCTCCCCGTAAACCATATATGAAGATACGAGCAGAACCGATTCGGCATTTGACTCTTTTGCATATTCAAGCACATTTGCAAAGCCCGAAGTGATTGTATCCGCAATTTCGGGATTACTGCAATCTTCCTCTGCAACCTCACACGGGCAGTTGCAGTATATTATAAAGTCGGCTCTTTCAATCTCCGGAAAGTTCTTTGACTCTCCGATTTCAACAACAAAATCTTTGCGGAGAGTAAGGCTGCCGAACTGCTTTTCGGCATCTTCACGGCTTTTTGCAAGGGTGATTACCCTTGTGTTGTTTTCAAAAAAATCATTGCCCTCAAGCAATGTGCATATAATGTAATATGCAATAAGTCCGTGACAGTCCGACACGAAAACAGTCTTGTTTTTTAACTGTTGAAAATTTATCCTGTTGTCTGCAATTTTTTTAATGTCCTCAAAAATTTCGGAGGGCAGATTGCCTTTTACGGTACAGTCCATATGGGTTTACCTCTCAGATAAATCAGAAAAGCTCCGCAATTGTGGAGCTTTTGCTTTATTCCGAAACGGAATTATTTTTTCTTTTTTGATTCCTCATACACTCTGAGGGTTTCATCTGTCGGGCCGTCAAACATAACAGTTCCTTTTTTCAGGAAGATTGAACGCGCGCAGATTTCTTTAACCGAAGCGGCATTGTGACTTACATAAAGTACGGTTACACCGCTTTCGATAATCTCTTTAATTTTATTTTTACACTTCTTTTTGAAGGTTGCGTCACCGACCGAGAGCGCCTCATCAACAACAAGAACATCGGGTTCAATGTTGACATTGATAGCAAAACCAAGACGCATTTTCATACCGCTTGAGTATGTTCTTACAGGCTGGTCAATGTAATCTCCAAGCTCTGCAAAGTCGATGATTTTCTCCTCAATCTGCTTAATGTAGCTGTCCTCAAGACCGAGAACATAACCCTTCAGATAAATGTTTTCCCTGCCTGTCATTTCCATGGAAAAGCCTGCAGTGAGCTCAAGCAATGCGGCAACCTTGCCGTCAACGGTGATTTCGCCTTCGTCGGGAAATGCAACGCCCGTAATCATCTTGAGCAGAGTTGACTTGCCTGCACCGTTATCGCCGACAATACCAACCGATTCGCCACGATTGATTACCATTGAAACATTGTTAAGTGCCTTATTTGTTTTTGCATTTCTCGGCTTAAAGAAAAGAGCCTTGAATCTTGCCTTGTCATCTTTGTAGAGAGTGTAGGTTTTGCTGACATTTTTAAAGGTAATAATCGGATCGGATACTTTTGTTTCAGCCATAATATTACCTCCTTAAAGTACATCAGGAAGTTTTTTCCTGAGTCTGTTGTAGTTGAAAATACCAAGGGCGAAAATTACAACAAATTCAATTGCAAACACAAGACATTCCGTTTTGTTTGCATAGAACGGTCTGTTGTAGAGGAAACAGTTGCGGTAGCCGTTTACGAAAAAGTTAATCGGATTGATAAGCATGAGCTTGTTGAGGAACGGCGAATCAAAGCCGTAGGAGTTGTACATAATACCCGATAACCAGAAAATACCTGACATAACGGAAACAATCAGGCTTTCAAAGTCCTTACTGAACGCAGACATCGGGGCTGTTGACCATGTGAGTGCAAGGAAGAAGATAAACATCAACGGACAGTACAGGAAAAATTGCAGATTGTACCAGCTCGGTCCGATTGTGAAAAGTACATATGCGTACATAAATGCCATAAGAATCAGGTGAACAAAAAGCCTTGAAACCTCTGTATAAGTAAGGATTGTTGAAACGGGGAACTTAACCTTTGTAATAAATTGACGGTTGATTCTCAGTTCCTTTGCACCCTGCGTTATGCTGTCCTGAATAAAGAACCACGGAATGATACCGATGAACATAAAAGTAAAGAAGTCAATGGAAAAAGGCTGTGCTCCGCCGATGTCAAGGTGAAGTGTTTTAAGCTGTTTGATACCGCAGGAAAAAGCGAACCAGTAAACAAAAATTGTAAACGCAGGCTTAACAACAGCCCAAAGAGGACCGATTACGGCGCCTTTGTAAGTTTTAATAAGTTCGTTTTTGGCAAGGAGCAAAATCTGCTTTCCGAAGCCACGATGTTCTTTTAAAATTGTAAACAATTATTATACCATCCTATCTCTTTTGTGATGCACAGGCGCCCGCCTGCAAGTGAATAAAATCGAAAAATGTATTATGCACTCTTTAACAGTATATATTATATTACTTTTTCCTAATTTGTCAATCAAAACAAGGCAATTGAAATCTATTTGTAAGATTGAGCGAATCCCCGTTAATTCTGTGTATTTTGAGTGTTAGCAGAGCGAATATGACAACCTGTCACGGAAACCTTTTAAAATAAGGAATAATGCTTTTAAGATAACATAAAATTTAAAGGCTGTATAAATGGGGGATGATTAATTTTTTTAAAAATTTACCAAAATTAAAATCCCGAACAGAGCCTTTAAAAGCTTTGCTCGGGATTAATTTTATTGCTTATCAGTCTGCCTGGATTTTTACGAACTGTTCCTGCATATAGGAATAAACCTCATCGGAAACATTTGAAAATACATAGCATTTGTCAAGATACTCGTCACTCGGGAAGATAAATTCGTTTTTCTTTGCGTCTTCATCAATGTAATCGTCATATGCAACCTGATTTGGTGTTGCATAGTTGAGATATTCAAAGTTTGCAGCGGCAATTTCCGGATCCTGCATAAAGTTGATGAACTTCTCTGCATTTTCCTTGTTTTTACTGCATTTCGGAATACACATTGCGTCATAGAAAAGGTTTGAGCCGTCCTTTGGCATTGCGTAGTCAAGATCTTCGTTGTTATCAATCATTGTCATAATGTCGCCTGCGTAGTACGGAGCAATTGCCGACTGGCTGTTTTCCATTTCAGTAAATACCTGATCCATTACATATTTTTTAAGAAGAGGCTTCTGCTCTTTAAGTTTAGCGGCGGCTTTGTCAACATCTGCCTTGGTGCAGTTAGCAGGATTAATGCCCTCAAGCTGCATTGCAATTGCCATTGCGTCACGGCTGTTGTTAAACATAAGAATCTGACCTGAAAGGTCTTTGTTCCAAAGTGCGTCCCATGAATCGGGCTTTGTTTTAACCTTTGTTTTGTCATAAACCATACCTGTTACGCCCCAGCTGTAGCATACGGTATATTTACCTTCGGGATCGCAGGCAAGCTTTTTGAAACGATCCATAAGATTGTCGTAGTTAGGAATATTGTCAAAGTTAAGCTCCAACAGCATATCCTCATCAATCATTCTGCTGATCATATATTCGGACGGAATGACAACATCATAGCTTACATTACTGTTTTTCAGCATATTGTAAAGCTCTTCGTTGGTTTCATAGGTTGTGTAGTTTACCTTGATGTTGGTGCGTTTTTCAAACTCCTCGATAATGTCGAGTGAGTCATCTTCGCCGTTTGAAATGTACTCGCCCCAGTTGTAAACATTAACTTCTCCTGCGTCAGCTGAGTCAGCCGAAGCACCTCCGCCGCAGCCTGAAAGGCAAGCCGCACATGTTGCCGTCATTGCAGATGCAAGGACAATGCTGATGATTCTTTTCATTTCTCAATCTCCCTTTAATAAAATTTTTAAAATCAAGTTCTCTTTTTCTGCACCTTTTCTTCGTGTCTGTCACGCAGATTAATAATAACCATAACAATGAGTACAGCAAGGAAAAGCAGTGCGGAAAGAGCGTTGATTTTCGGTGAAATTCTCCTGTGAGTCATCGAGTAAATTTCAATAGAGAGGTTCTGGAATTTTGCACCTCTTGTGAAATATGTTATGATGAAATCGTCAAGAGAATATGTAAAACTCATGAGCAGACCCGAGAAAATACCCGGCATAAGCTCGTGAATAATTACCTTGTAAAATGCCTGCCATTGGTTACAGCCAAGGTCAAGGGCGGCGTCGTAAATGCTCTGATCCATTCGTTTGATTCTCGGCATAACATTAAGCACAACAAACGGAACACAAAAGCATATGTGCGAAATTAAAACCGTGAAAAATCCCATTTCAAAGTTAAAGATAACTCCGAGAGTCGTAAACAAAAGCATGAGAGAAACACCCATTACTATGTCAGGGCTGATGATCGGAATGTTTGACGCATTCTGAATAAGCATTCTTTTTTTGCCCTTGAAATTGCTGATGCCGATTGCGGCGGCAGTTCCGAGGATTGTAGCAAAAACAGATGCAAGAACGGCAATAATAACAGTGTTCCACAATGCGTTCATAATATTGTCGTCACGAAAAAGCTGTATATACCATTTGAATGTAAATCCTTTCCAGACGGTAGTTTTTCCGTTGTTGAAGGAATAGAAGATAAGTACGGCAATGGGCGAATAAAGGAAAATAAGCAGGATTGCAATGTAAATTTTTGAAAGAATACCTGTTTTCTTTTTCATTATGCAATCGCCTCCTCATCACCGAACAAGTTCATGATTATCAGGAACACGAAAATAAAAATCATTAATATCAATGAAATTGCCGAACCCGTGTTTTGGTCTGTCCAGAATATTTTTTCAATGACATCACCAATCATAATGTCGTCCGGACCGCCGAGATACTGTGCAACCAGGAATGTGCTTGCACTCGGAACAAATACCATTGTCACACCCGAAATAATTCCGGGAACGCTGAGCGGTGCGACAACCTTTCTGAATACGGTAAAGTTGTTTGAACCGAGATCCTGCGCCGCCTCAATAAGACCGTTGTCGATTTTGCTCATAACGGTGTAAATCGGCAGAACCATAAACGGAAGATATTCATACACCATTCCGAGAATTACCGCACCCGTGTTGCCGATGTAGGTTGAATGAATACCCAAAAGCGAGAGCATCATATCAATCGGACCGTTGTCCTGCAAAAGCGTTACCCATGCGTAGATTCTTAGCAGAAAGTTCATCCACATAGGAATCATAAGCAACATAATGAGCGTGTTCTGGGTTGATTCTTTCATTCTCGTGAGAAGGTATGCAAGCGGATATGCAAGTACAAGACAGATTGCCGTTGAAATAAGCGCAATCCAAAGTGATTTTACAAAAATGTTTGTGTAGTAAAACGCATTTGTAAATGCCTGAAGCGAAAAATTACCGTTCTTGTCGGTAAAGGCGGTAAAGCCGATCATAATAATCGGAATCATTGTGAAAACAACCATCCAGATTATGTAGGGAATAGAGGGCTTGCGTGATTTCATTTATCAGCCCTCCTTTTCCGAAAACTCTGAGATTACCTCAAACCGAGCCTTTGAAAAGTTGAATGAAAGCGGAACATAGGTTGCGACCTGCTCGTCCGTATCGCTGAGCATAAGCCACTTTCTTTCGTCCGATTCAAGAATGATTTCGTTGTGTTCACCCTTGTAAACTACGGATTCAATGTACAAATCCTTTAAATCGCCCACGCCGTCGCCTGCAAGCGAAAGAGCGTCGGGCGGCAGAGTGATTTTTAGCTTTGTACCTTCTTCATAGTATTTATCGGGAACGGTAACGGTTTCGCCCTCAAGCTCAAATTCAAAGGAATTGTCATTCTGATTCGAGTATGTAACGGTTGTCTCAATAACATTATCGTAAAACGGAAGAAGCTTGTTCATAATCTGAATGTTGAACGGGATAACCCTCATACCGATTTTGCTTCCGATTTCAGCCGATTTGGTGGAGTGGATAAGAATTTCACACTTTCCGCATCTTACGCTCATCTCATAGTGAACACCCTTGAAGGTTGTGTTCTCAACAATTCCGACAAGCTGACCGTCCTCGGGAGAGGTAACTTCAATATCCTCGGGACGGATGACAACATCAACAGGAGTATTCCTGCCGAATCCCTTGTCAACACATTCAAGCTCTTTGCCGAGAATTTGAATTCTGCAGTCATCAAGCATAATTCCGTTGAGAATATTTGCCTCACCGATAAAGTCTGCAACAAATGCGTTCACAGGCTCGTTGTATATATCCTCGGGAGAACCAATCTGCTCGATTACACCGTTGTTCATAACAACGACACGGTCGCTCATGGTCAGAGCCTCTTCCTGATCATGAGTAACATATATAAATGTTTTCTGAGTTTTCTGCTGAATCTCCTTAAGCTCAAGCTGCATACTCTTACGCAGTTTAAGATCAAGAGCGCCGAGAGGCTCGTCAAGCAGAATGATTTCGGGATCGCACACAAGCGCCCTTGCAATTGCAACACGCTGCTGCTGACCGCCCGAAAGCTTTGCAACGGAACGCTTTTCATAACCCTTGAGGTCAACGGTTGCAAGCATATCGGTTACACGCTTTTTTATTTCATCTTTCGGCATCTTTTTAAGCTTGAGTCCGAAAGCCACATTATCAAAAACATTGAGGTGGGGAAACAAAGAATATTTCTGGAATACCGTGTTTACATTTCTTTTATTCGGAGGAGTTCCGTTAATTCTTTTGCCGCCGAAAATGACATCGCCGCTGTCGGGTTCAACAAAACCGCCGATGATGCGCAGGGTTGTGGTTTTACCGCAGCCTGACGGACCGAGAATAGTTACAAATTCCTTTTCATTTATATCAAGGTTGATGTGGTTAAGAATTACCTCACCGTCAAATTTGATGAAAATATCCTTGAGTGAAACTATTGTTTTCTTTGATGTCTGTTCCATTTATGCACCCCTGTTCCGTTGTGATAACAGTAAAATCCGTAAAAAATAAAGCGGATTGTGTCAGCCTGAAAAATGCAGGCGAACACAGTCCGCTCTGCCGTTTCTGCAAAGACATAACCATGATGCTCAGAATTTTTGAACAGAAAAATAAGACGGCTGTGTCGCCCCGTCCTTTTCCTTCACATAAAATCCTTATTAACCGCTTAAAAGAAAGCGATTGCACGCAATACAATTTAAATTTTCCGAAATGTCACCCGTCACATAAGCATCAGGGGACAACTGCTCTTTGATTATATTCTAAATGCACAAAAATGTCAATCAATATCGTGTAAAAAGAAAATCAAATTTGCATCACTAATATTCTTTTAAAGAAGTAAAGCTCATACAGAGTCAGAAAAGGTTAAATATAATGCTTTTTGGTGCAAAATTATTGTTAAAAAATTTTTACAACCGTGTAATCTGCACAAAAAACAGCCCTCGAATTTGTAACATAAAGTATATACTTTTTTGGTGAAATTTGTTATAATGAAATCGAGAATTTTATGAAAGGATGTTTTCCCTATGAAGAAAGCAAAAAAGATTGCAAGTCTTGTTGTTGCGTCTGCGCTTCTGACATCTTCTTTTGCGGCAATTACCTCCGTAAATGCTGCCGAGGTTGATTCCGCACAGACTGCATCTGCCGACAGCACCCTTCGTGATAAGGTCGGCGACGGTGTTATGCTCCACGCATTCAACTGGTCTTACAATACAATCAAAGAAAACCTTCCCGCAATTGCAGCGGCAGGATACACAACAGTTCAGACTTCTCCCGTTCAGCAGCCAAAGGACTACTCAACCTCAGGCGATGTAACAGGTCAGTGGTGGAAGCTTTATCAGCCGATCAGCTTCCATATTGCAGAGGAGTCATGGCTCGGCACAAAGGATGATCTTAAATCACTTTGTGATGAGGCTGACAAATACGGCATCAAAATCATCTGCGATATCGTTTCAAACCATATTGCAAATGCCGATGAAGCTAGGCCGGAGACTGTGAGCAATCAGGTTAAAAAGTACGAGCCTGAGTTCTATAAGAAAAGAAAAACCTACACCCGTACGTACAAAGGCGATGCAAACGACAGTTCGGTTCAGGCAGTTGTTCAGGGTCATGTTTCAAAGTGTCCTGACCTTGTAACAAACGATACTGCTGTTCAGGAATACATTATCAACCTCCTCAAGGAATGCATCGACTGCGGTGTTGACGGTTTCCGTTTTGATGCCGCAAAGCATATTGAAACAGAGGATGACGGCGAGTATGCGTCTGATTACTGGAAAAATATAACAACATCGGCTTCTTCTTACTACACACAGAAAACAGGCGATGACCTCTACATCTACGGTGAAATTCTTAACAACTGCGGTGCAGACAGAAGCTACTCCTCATACACCAAGTATATCAATGTTACTGACAACAGAACGGGCGACGCAGTGCTTTACAATGTCACAAGGGGTAAGGCAAGCACAGCTACCAATGCGAAATACAAATCAGGTGTTGCAGCGTCAAATGCAGTTCTCTGGGCAGAAAGCCACGATACATACGAGGGCAGCTCGGGTTCATCGGGATTCTCAAACACTGCCGATGTTTCGGATGAAAATGTTGTAAAGGCATGGGCAATCGTTGCATCAAGAAAAGATTCAACAGCACTTTTCTTTGCCCGTCCGGGAACAGCTCTCATGGGTAACATTTCAACGGATTCAACTTACAAGAGCACAGCTGTTTCCGAAATTAACAAGTTCCACAACCTTTTTGTAGGTCAGTCTGAAAAGCTCGGTTCTTCAGGCGACATTGCTTATGTTGCAAGAGGCACAAGCGGTATCGTTCTTTCAAATTGTAAAGGTACAAACGCAAGCGTAAGTATTTCCGGCACAGGTCTTGCAGACGGCAAATATACGGATACGGTTTCAGGTGCTGAGTTTACGGTTGCAAACGGCGTTCTCACAGGTTCAATCGGCAACACGGGTGTTGCTGTTGTTTACAACGGTACAACAACCCCGAAGGCAATAAACTCTGTTGAAAGCGGTTCGTTCAGGGGCGACACAATGACCCTTACACTCAGTCTTGAAAACGCAACATCGGGTACTTACTGTCTTGATGATTCAACTCCTGTTAAGTTTACGGGTACAACATCAATCCGTATCGGTTCAGATTATAAGCCGGGCGAAACAATCAATCTCACAGTTACGGCAACCGACGGTGTAAAGACTTCTTCAATGGTTTATAAGTACGCAAAGAGTACCGCTCAGGAATCGGGAGTGTATGTATTCTTCAACCCTGCTAACAAGAAGGGCTGGTCAGCACCTTACCAGGTTTACATCTTTGATGAAACCACAAACAAGGGTACTGTTTACAAGAATGCAAACTGGCCGGGCGAAGCAATGACTCTTGATCCTGCAACAGGTTACTATTACTACGAAGTTCCGAAGTCATCAAGTATTTCAGCTGATGAGGATGATGAAAATCAGGCTGCGTCGGATTTTGACCTTTCAACTTCAGCCAACACAAGAGTAATCATCTCTGAAAAAGGCGGCGAGCAGTATCCGGGCAGAACAGGTACACCTATCAGCCTCAACGGTTCATCAAAGGCATTCTCACTTACAAAGGCAGGTACATGGGAGGATACAACTCTTACACCTACAAAGGTTGAGATTGAGGCTACTGATGTTACAAAGGGTTCTGCAGCAGAACCTACAACAAAGCCTGTTCCGTCAACTCAGCCTACAACCGCACAGCCCGCAACAGAGCCTTCGGGCAATGCTGTTTACGGTGAAGTAAACGGTGACGGTGACATTACAGTCGTTGACGCTACACTCGTTCAGAAACATGTCGTTCAGCTTGAAACACTTTCGGCTGACAAGCAGATTCTTGCTGATGTTAATGGGGATAATGCAATCTCTGTTGTTGACGCAACATTGATTCAGAAGTACATTGTTCAGCTCAAAGACTGGGGCCGCACGGGTGATGTTTATCAGGCAGAACAGCCTACAACACCTGAGCCGACTACCGCTGAGCCTACAACCGTAAAGCCGACTGCACAGCCCGCAACAGAGCCTTCGGGCAATGCTGTTTACGGTGAAGTAAACGGTGACGGTGACATTACAGTCGTTGACGCTACACTCGTTCAGAAACATGTCGTTCAGCTTGAAACACTTTCGGCTGACAAGCAGATTCTTGCTGATGTTAATGGGGATAATGCAATCTCTGTTGTTGACGCAACATTGATTCAGAAGTACATTGTTCAGCTCAAAGACTGGGGCCGCACGGGTGATGTTTATCAGGCAGAACAGCCTACAACACCTGAGCCGACTACCGCTGAGCCTACAACCGTAAAGCCGACTGCACAGCCTACAACAAAGCCTGCTGACACATACACTCTTTACTTCAAGACTAAGCTTGGCTGGATGACATCTGACGGTGTTTCACTCTTTGCTTATGACCTTGACACAGGTGCAAGCTATCAGTTTGAGCAGGATACAGACGCTTACCCGAATGTTTACACAGTTGAAGTTCCTGCAACAGTTTCAAATGTCAGCGTTTATCGTTCTCTTTCAGAGGTTGACGAAAAGCCTGTAGGCGGTGATGACGGTAATGTTTACAATTGCTGGAATGCAACAGTTTCAAAGACAAACAACTGCATCGCACTCAGCAATGACGAAGCTGTTTCAACAGCTCCGTATGTTCCGGAGCAGAAGCCTGCATTCACACTTTCAAGAGTTTACTTTGATAACTCAAAGGCACACTATACTGATGTTTATATCTACGGTTGGGCAGAGAGCGGACTCGGCAACGCAGCAGCTCACATGAATAAGATTGCAGGTACAGATATCTGGTACTACGATTTTGACACACCGCTCAGCCCCGGTGCAAACTGTTTCCTCTTTAAGGACACAGAATCAACATGGAAAACACAGACAAACGACTTGACAGTTGCTGACGGTAAGAACTGTTTCCGTGCAAATCCGGGTTCAAAGTCCGGCGGTGTCTGGGTAAGCTATTCAGAATAACAGAACTACAGAACAACCTTTTCTTAATATTCTGCTAACAGTAAAGCATTCCCTCCGATAAAATTCGGGGGGAATGTTACTTTTAATATGATTTTACTTGAAAAAGAATGTAATATACAGTATTATATTAGGAGTAATAAACCGAAATTTAAGTGAATTTATGCACGGGAATTTATGAAAACAGAGCAGATTTTTCAGGAATTTGAACAAAGGCTTGAAAAAGAATATTATGCACAGCTTGCAAGCAAAGAAATTCTGACTGTTCCTTTGCTTATTGAGATTTTTCTTGACGATGATTACGCAAATGCTCACTGGGCGGAACAGGTTCTTGAGTATATTTGCGAAGTAAATCCGAAACTTGTCTATCCGTTCTTTGAATTTGTTGCCAAAGGTCTTGAAAACTGCAACGGATTTCTTGCGTGGAATACTTGGAAGATAATTACAAAGCTTTTGCCGACTGACACGGAAAATAAATTTGAAAGCGTAAAAGAAAGGTTTTACGACGCACTTGCTTCAAAAACACCGGCAGAATTTTCCATAGCCTGTGATTGTGCCGTGTCCGTTTTCATTAACAAAGCGGATGAACAGAAAAAATTGCTTGATATTTTGAAGAAATCCGTTGAACACAAGTTTTACATTGGCGATACCGAAATTGAAAACAGCGGAGAGATAGCCAAAGAAAAAGTACAGTCATTTCTTGAAAGAATAATGAACTATAAAACAAAAGCGGAGAACAATTGTTAACTGATATAATCCCCTTAAAGCAGACTCTTGAAAAACATGGTTTTCAGGGAATGCTTTAAGGGGAGATTTTTATGTAAAAAAGAAGAAAAAAAGTACGGTACTGAAACGGGATAAAGACAACTGTTAAATCATATTTTCGGATTTTACAATACCATGTTACAAAAAATCCGCAGACGGTAAAATCTGCGGATAAAATGTTTAAAATTATAATTAAAATGCCTCTATAAGCGGATTGACTGCACCAGGCTGTATTTTTTCGGGATGGTCAATATATTCGATTGCCTTGCCGCAACCGTTGATAACGCAGTCAGCGGAGGCTTTGTGAACTCTTACTTTCAGCTTTGTAGATTCGCTGAGAAGCCTTGCAAATCCCGTCAGCTTGGCAAGACCGCCTGTCAAAATTATACCGTCAGTGTAGATGTCACCGACAAGCTCGGGCGGAGTCTGTTCAAGCACATCTTTGATTGCTCTGATAATGTTAAGCGCAATATCCTCGATTACAGGCTTGATTTCGGCATAGCCAACATCAATAAATTTAGGCAGACCGCTTACGGCATCTCTGCCTTTAACTCTGAAAAGCTTAGGCTCTTTCGGAATTTTTACACAGCCAACAGCCTTTTTGCAGGCCTCTGCCATGTTTGTGCCGATAATCAGGTTATGCTCTTTTCTGATGTATTTAACTATTTCTTCGTCCATTGCACAGCCTGCCGACTTTATGCACTTTGAAACCGAAATTCCGCCGAGAGAAAGCACGGCAATGTCTGCCGTACCGCTGCCGACATCTGCAATCAGAATGCCGTGAGGACTTGTTATGTCGAGCGAACAGCCCATTGCCGCCGCTTTTGGTGCTTCAATAAGATACACCTTGCGAACACCGATTGAGCTTACTGCATTTACAACAGCTCTTTTTTCAACCTCGGTAACCTCACTCGGGATTGATGCAACAACTCTCGGCATAGTCACCTTTGACGGACTGACCTCTTTTATAAGAATTGAAACCATATCCTCAACAAGTTCGGAGCGTGAAATAACACCGTCATCAATCGGGTGCATTGCTCTTATGCCTGCAGGCGTTTTGCCAATCATCTTATAAGCCTCGTTGCCGACGCCGACAATGTCGTAGGTGTCAACATCAAACGCAACAACGCTCGCCTCATCAAGCACTATTCCTTTATTTTCAATAAAAACTCTTGTTCTGTCAGAACCGAGATCAACAGCTATATCCATTTTAATCACTCCAATGCTATATCAGCAGAGATGTGCAAAGCGTACAGCAACAAATCTCACCGCATTTGCACTTGTTAAGTATTCTTGCACATTCGCCAAGCGTACTGCCTGTTGTAATAATGTCGTCAATAATCAGTATTCGCTTGCCTTTGATTAAATTCTTGTCAATCGGCGAATAAACGCCTATAACATTTTTTGCCCTTTCAGCCGCTTTTATGCTGTGCTGGGTTTTATTTTTCTTTGTTTTGGCAAGCAGGTCGGCATACTCAATGCCGAGAAGCCTTGCACATTCCTTTGCGAGCAACTCAGCCTGATTGTATCCACGCTCTCTGAGAGTATCATTGTGCATCGGCACACAGGTGACAAGGTCAAATTCCCTGTCACGGTAAACATCTTTTATTGAACGAACCATTTCGTGTGAAAGCAATTCGGCATATGCACCGCAGTTGTGAAATTTAAAGTTAAGAACTGCCCTGCGAAAAATTCCGTCATAGGGGAAAGGAGAGGTGCAGATGTACCCTCCCGTTGCATATCGTACAAGCGGCATTTCGGGGAATTCTTTTCTGCATTTGTCACAACAGTTTTTGTTCGGTTCAATAACCCTTCCGCAGTACGGACAACGAACCGTAAAGAAAAATCCTTTTATTGTGCCGAAAACTTTCTTAATAAAGTGTGTCATCTCTCAGTAAAAATTCTTTAAGACCGCTGTACCTTTTTGTACGGCGGTTATTGTTTACCATATATTCAACGGTTGACGGATTGCCGACAAGCACAAGCGTTTTCTTCGCCCTTGTAACAGCGGTGTAGAGCAGATTTCTGTAGTAAAGCTGAGGAGGACCCGAAAACATCGGTATAATAACTGCGTCAAATTCATTGCCCTGACTTTTATGCACCGTGATTGCGTAGGCAAAATCAAGGTCGCCCGCAAATTCAAAGGTGTATCTTGCAATCTTGTCAAAAAATTTAACGACAAGCGATTTTGTCTTTCTGTCAATCTTTGTGATGATTCCTATGTCACCGTTGAAAATTCCTTCGCCCGTTTCGCCGTTTTCACGAAACCAGCGAATATCATAGTTGTTTTTTATCTGCATAACCTTGTCGCCTGTACGAAAGGTTTTTGAACCGATTGTGATTTCCGCCTTATCGTCATCCTTCGGATTTAGCGCCGCCTGCAATTTGTGGTTAAGCTCGGTAGTTCCGAGTTCACCTTTTTTGGACGGAGCAAGCACCTGAATGTTTTCAAACGGAGAATATCCGTATGCCTTTGGCAGACGATTTGCACAAAGGTCAGCTATCACCGCTGAAACTTCTGATTTATTGTTCCTTTGAAGAAAGAAAAAGTCCTTGTCGGCGGAGTTAAGAATGGGTATTTCACCGTTCACAATCTTATGTGCGTTTGTGACAATAAGGCTCTGCTGTGCCTGACGGAAAATTTCATTCAACCGTACAACGGGAATAAGTCCGCTTTCGATAAGATCGCCGAGCACATTACCCGGACCTACAGAGGGGAGCTGGTCGGAGTCGCCTACAAGAATAAGTCTGCATCCTGTGGAAAGCGCTCTCATAACGCTTTCCATAATGAATGTGTCCACCATTGAAACCTCGTCAACAATCAATGCGTCGCACTTCAGCTGATTGCGTTCGTTCTTGTTGAAAATGGGGTTGTCATGTTTATCCCAGCTGACCTCAAGCAGTCTGTGCAGAGTTTTTGCCTCATCGCCCGTGAGCTCGCTCATTCGTTGAGCAGCTCTGCCTGTGGGGGCAGAAAGCAAAACGGTTTTGCCGTTTGCTTTCATTATTTTTATTATAGCATTGAGGGTTGTCGTTTTTCCTGTACCGGGACCGCCTGTCAGAACGAGCATACCTTCGGTAAGTGCCATAGTGATTGCTTTCTTTTGCAAATCGGCATATTCGATTCCGTCCTCTTTTTCACATTTTTCAATCGCCTTGTCAATGTTTTTAATTTTCTCTGACGGAAATTTGAGCAACATTTTTATTCTTGACGCTATGTACATTTCGCAGAGGTGAACATTGGGAGGAAACACAAATTTTTTGTCGTCAATCTTATCTTCGATAAGCGAACGGTCAAACAGCATTTCTTCCATGCACTCCGAAACCTTTTCACCGTCAATTC
The DNA here is from genome assembly GCF_040095935.1 of Ruminococcoides intestinale. Lineage (NCBI taxonomy): Bacteria > Bacillati > Bacillota > Clostridia > Eubacteriales > Oscillospiraceae > Ruminococcoides > Ruminococcoides intestinale. The sequence continues at coordinate 97,812 of NZ_JBBMFQ010000004.1, forward strand.
CGAGAAAATCGGTTGAAACCTTCAGCAGCTTTTCCTTTGGCAGACAGGTGTGACCGTTTCGCTCGTTGTGATGAAGAATGTATACGATTCCTGCACGCATACGGACATTTGAATCGGGTTCTAATTTTTCTTTTTTAGCAATAAAATCCGCACTCTCAAACGATACCCCAAAATCACCCTGACAGAGAATGTACGGATTTTTCTTGATTAAATCGACACAGCTCGGACCGTAAGCGTTGAAAATTTTGACCGATGCGGTGTTTGAAATTCCGTACTCGCCGAGAAAAAGCATGAGTGTTCGCACGCCTGTGTTCTGCTTTAACTGCTTTGAAAAATCCTCGGCTTTTTGCGAAGAAATTCCTTTCAGCATTGCAACTCTTTCGGGCTGATTTTCAAGCACATCAAGCGTTGCCTCGCCAAATTCCTTTACAAGCCTTTGTGCGGTCTGAGTGCCGATTCCCTTGATAGCTCCGGATGACAGATAACGCAGAATATCAGCCGCCTCGGTAGGTCTGCTGATTTCGCAAATCTGCACGGCAAACTGTCTGCCGTAGCTCGGATGATTTGTATATTTGCCCGTAAGCTTTACAACATCACCCGACGACACCTGTGGCATAATTCCGACAGCGGTCAAATAATCGTCACCGTCAGCAAGCTCGATTACCGTGTAGCCGTTTTCATCGTTTCGGAAAACCACGCTTTCAATTGCTCCCTCAAGCTGAAGAAGATTGTCGTTGTTCATTAAAACTTACTCCTCAAATCTTTTTGTGAGTTCGCCGAGAGTAATTTCGTAGCCCGCTCTTTCATAGTCGAGGTAATCCGTACACGGCTTGAAGCCATTCGTATTTTTTGAAATCTGCAATGCAATGTATTCAAGAAAATGCGGATTTTTAATCATAATAGGCCCTGTAACATGAGTTGCGAAAAGATTATGAATGTGTAATCCTTCTTCTTTTGAACCCTCGCAGTTGCCGAGTCCATGCTTAACTGTGAAAAGAGGTTTTTCTAAGAATTTATCATCTTCGGGCGGAATAGGGTGAGTTCCGTTGTAATAATCGTTATAATCACACATGATTTCACTGCACTTGTTTACAAAGCCGACAATCGGTTTTGTGAGAATGTCAGATGTATAAACAATATCGCCTGTAATTCTGCGTTTGTTCTGCTCGGTAACTGTAAAATCATAAATTCCGAGTCCGTCATAAACCTTGCCGTCAGAGTCTGTAATTGTTTTTCCGAGCATTTCAAACGAGTTGCCCGTCATAAGAATTACCTTGCCGCTGTTGATGTATTCAACAAGAAAATCCTTGTACTTTTTAAAATCCTGCAAAACAAGCTTCTGATTTTTTTCTGTACCCGAACCGATGTAGATAAAATCGTAATCGCCCAGGTCGGCATTGTCAAACAGGGTAAGCCTGTCGGTTGTAAATTTCACACCGCTCTTTTCAAGCATTCTTTCAAGCGCAGAAACATTGGCATATTCTCCGTACAGGTTCATTATATCGTGATACAAATGAAGAATTTTCATAATCAGTCCACCTTTACCTTTTCAAGAAATTTACCCTTGTCTGAGAAACAGGTAATTACATAAATCTTTTCTTTGCGGTCATTGTCAAGATAATCAACGGCTTCTTCAATGTCCTTGATAACCTTGATTTTGTTTCTGTCAACTTTTGAGAAAGAAAATCTTGTTGCAAGGTCATTGCAATATGTTCCTGCAAGCACAATGTTCTTTACATTGTCGCTTTTGAGAAGGTCAAAGTTGATGTCCCAAAGCCATGAAACATCGCTTGTAAAATACTTTCTGCTGACTGCGTCAACAATAATCAAAACATCGCACTTATCCTTGTCGGATGCGGCAAGCTTGAGTGACTGATTGTACGAAATGCTGTTTTCATGTTTTGATGTAACAAGCGTACCCTTTCTGTTTCCGAGCGTGAATGTTACAACACGGAAGTTTTTAAGAACATAATTGCTCAGGCTCTTTGCAATTGTGTTGCCGTCAACACCTGTGATTGACGCAACGGTAAATGCCGCAAGCAAATTGTAAACATTATAAAGCGATTTGAGTGTAAGTTCAATCTTGTACTTATTGTTGATTGTAATTTCGCCTTTTTCAAGATCGGCAGATGTAACTGTGTAGCTTGTATCCTGCCTTTTAAGACCGCAGTTAGGGCATTCATAGTTGCCTATGTGGTCGTAGTGATAGCTTGAATATGTCATAGGAGATTTGCAGTGAGGGCAATATGCACCGTCATTATAAACACCGACAAACTCCTTTGTATCGGTCGGAAGATTGCCTGCACCGAACCATACAACATTATCCCTGCCGTAGCCAAAGCACGAAACAAGCGGATCGTCGGCGTTAAGAATAAGCTGAGTTTCGGGATGAATACTATCCTTTACGGCATTGTAAACCCATTCCGGATGACCGTTTCGTGTGAGCTGGTCACGGTAAAGGTTTGTGATAACATAATGAGTCGGTGTGATGTATTTGAAGGTATATTTTGCAAAGCGTTCGTCACTTTCAATAAGAAGAATGTCCGACTTAACCTTGCCCGAAAGAGTACAGCTGCCGAGAATAAGAGTTGTAACGCCCTCAATCTGGTTAGAACCCTCTTTGTTCCAGGCAACTTTTTTGCCGCTTTCACAAAGAATATGTGCAATCATCTCAACGGTAGATGTCTTGCCGTTACTGCCTGTTACGGCAACAATATATTTCGGCAGTTCAATTCGTCCGAGAATATCGGGGCAGAGCTTAAGCGCAATCTGTCCCGGCAGACTGCTGCCCTTGCCGAGCAATCCTCCGACAAATTTCAGAACCTTGCACACAATAATAGTAAATAGTTTTTTCATTTTGCCACTTCCTTAATTAAAGACAACCTGTGTTGCCTGTACATACCTTGTATATATTCTTCATCATTATACCACAATTTTATTTCTTTGAATATATATTCTTAAAATTTTTTGCAAATTGAAACAGCAGGTTGAAAAAATTTTAAAACCAAAAAATAAAAAGCCCGAAATTCGGACAGCTTGAATTTCGGGCTTTTATGCAGACTGCAACCATCCGTTCAACGAGTGGCTTTGATTTTATCTGTACTTTTCAACAAAATCGGTGATAAACTTTTTGAAAACACTTGCCTGTGAAATTCCGATATTTCTGCATATCCCTCTGAATTCCTCAACAAGTTCCTTTGGGGCGGAAAATGAAATTTGACGGTAAACTTTTTGATTGTATCTGCGTTTTACTTCGGTTGATGTGACGGTTTTTCTTTTTTCTTCCATAATAATTCCTCCTCAAATCAAAACGGAATCTCATAATTTAATCGTTTTTTCTGCAAATTCCATTGATATTTTCAATGTAACTATATTATACAAAAGCCTGCTGTCCCATTATCCTCCCTATGAATTTTAAAATTGAATTTTGTTGTCAGTTGAAAAGTAAATTAATTTTTGGATTTACTTGTATTGAAGGTGAGATTATAATATAATAAGCGTTGTTATGTAAATTTTGTTATGTGATTTATTAACGGAGAAAATTATGACTGAAAAAGAAAAAATGCTTAATTCGCAGCTGTATAATACAATGGGCGACAAACAGCTTCGCAATGAACGCTGTTCGGTTAAAAATCTTTGCAGAGAGTACAACAATCTTCCGTTTGAAGATGAAGAGACTCAAAAAATTCTGATAAAGAAAATTGTCGGCAGTACAAAGGGAAATTTCTACATTACCGCTCCGTTCTGGTGCGACTACGGCTACAATATTGAACTCGGTGAGAATTTCTATTCAAACCACAATATGGTGATTCTCGACTGTGCAAAGGTGAAATTCGGCGACAATGTTTTTGTTGCACCAAACTGCGGATTTTACACGGCAGGTCATCCTGTTGATTATCCGAGAAGAAACGCAGGCTTTGAATATGCCTATCCGATTACCGTCGGCGACAATGTGTGGATTGGCGGAGGAGTTCAGGTCATGCCTGGCGTCACAATCGGAAGTAATGTTGTAATCGGCGGTGGAAGCGTTGTTGTTAAGGATATTCCGTCCGACTGCGTAGCCGTGGGAAATCCGTGCAAGCCTATCAGAAAAATCACGGATGAGGATATGAAAACCTGTTTTGACAAAAGTATGAATAAATAACTTCAAGTGAGGATTTTATGGAGCTTAAAAGTAACGAAGAAAAAATTACCCGTGCATTGCTCGTCAGTGTTGACACGGGCGAATATGACGCACAGGCGTCACTTGACGAACTTTTTGAACTTGTAAAAAGTGCGGGAGCAGATCCCGTTTTATCGGTAACGCAGAATCTGCAAAAAATTGAAAAGGGTACTTTTGTCGGCACAGGCAAGCTTGCCGAGATTGCTGAAATCTGCGAATCGCAGGAGATAGATTTGCTTGTGTTTGACAGCGAGCTTTCTCCGACACAGATTAAAAATATCGAGGCTGAAACAGATGTCAGAGTAATTGACCGAACAACGCTTATTCTCGATATTTTTGCCCAGAGAGCAAGATCAAAAGAGGGTAAGCTTCAGGTTGAGCTTGCACAGCTTAAATATATGCTCCCAAGACTTACGGGCAAGGGTATCGCAATGTCAAGACTCGGCGGCGGTATCGGCACAAGAGGTCCGGGTGAAACAAAGCTTGAAACCGACAGACGACATATCCGCAGAAGAATTGAAAGCCTGAAAGAAGAGCTTTCCGACCTTGAAAAGCATCGTCAGATGTTGCGTTCACGCAGAAAAAAGGACGGTGTAATAACCTGTGCGATTGTCGGCTACACAAACGCAGGCAAGTCAACTCTTATGAACTGCCTTACAGACGCAGGTGTGCTTGCACAGGACAAGCTTTTTGCAACGCTTGATCCCACCTCAAGAGCGTTGAAGCTTCCGAGCGGTGTAACCGTTATGATGATTGACACGGTAGGACTTGTTCGCAGACTTCCGCACCACCTTGTTGAAGCATTCCGCTCAACCCTTGAAGAGGCGGCACAGTCGGATATTATTCTAAATGTATGTGACGCATCAAGTGACGAGGCAAGAACACATATGCAGGTTACAACCGACTTGCTTGAATCCCTCGGTTGCGGTGACACACCGATTATAACCGTTCTCAACAAGTGCGATTTGCTTGACGAAACTATGCTTGCACAGGACTTTAAAGCCTGTGTTCGCATAAGCGCAAAGAACGGCACGGGCATAGACGAACTTCTTAATGCAATTGAGGACAATCTTCCTGTCAGAATGAAAAGAGTAAAAATTCTTCTGCCGTTTGCACAGGCAGGTCTTGCAAACGAAATCCGCAACAAAGGCACTCTCATTTATGAAGAATATGTTGCCGAAGGACTTTCGGTTGAGGCTGTTGTTGACGAAGCACTTTATGCTAAACTTGCAAAATATGAATGTGAATAACTTAAAATTTATTTAATTTGACATTCTGTTTTTTGGTTGTTATAATGATATTATGAAAGGAAAATGATATGTCATTCTTTGATATGATTCAATCATTTGACACCTCGGTTCTTGAATTTATTCAGAACACATTTAAATGCTCTTTTCTTGATCCGATTATGGCTTTTTTCAGCTATATGGGTGAAATGGGGCTTTTCTGGATTGCAGTCGGCATTGTGTTTATAATTTTTAAAAAAACTCGCTCAATGGGAGTTATGATGCTTGTTGCAATGGCAATCGGCTTTCTTGTCGGTGAAATCGGAATAAAAAATCTTATAAACCGACCACGGCCGTTTATGGTGAATATCGATTATTCAGCAAGACCGTCTGAGTTGAATCCCGACTTTGGGCTTAACATAGCCATTCCGTCAGGCAGCAGCTTTCCGTCGGGACACAGCTGTTCGTCACTTGCGGCGGCAACCGTTATGCTCATCAAGGACAAACGATTCGGAATTCCTGCACTTGTACTTGCGCTTTTGATTGTATTCTCAAGACTTTATAACTATGTTCATTATCCGTCAGATGTTCTCTGCGGAATGTTACTCGGCGTGATTTGTGCCGTTGTCGTTGTGCTTGTGTTTAAAAAGACAGGTCTTGACAACAGGCTGTCACCGCAAAAGGTTAAAGAAGGCTGATTTTATGAAAAATTACAGATTTGTCGGCAAAACCTCAAAAGAGACTTTTCTCATCAAGGGAATAAATGTTTTCAACGAGCGTTGGATTCATGAGGGCAGTTGTGCCACCGTGACAAATCCTCAGAACGGCAAAAGCTATGTATTTTCAAAGTACATAAGCGGAGGAGTTGAGTTTGTTGCGGGAAAGGACGCAAGCGGTTACTGGCTGTTCTTTGTTGAGGTATAAAACTTTAAAATTCTTTAAAATAATAATATATATTGGGAGTAAATTCTAAAAATGGAAAACGAAAAATTATTGGCAAAAAATCTGTTTGATTACAGCAGGACTATTGCAAAGCCCTTGCTTGAAACTGTTGATTATCCGTGGGAAGCTCTTCCGAAAATCAGCGAATTTATCATTGAACTCGGAAAAACTCTTGATCCCGAAATCTACGAGCAGAGGGGAGAAAATGTGTGGGTTGCAAAAAGTGCAAAGGTTTTTGACTCCGCATATCTCGGCGGACCGCTCATTATCTGCGAAGATGCCGAAATCAGACAGTGTGCTTTTATCAGAGGCAATGCAATTGTCGGCAAAGGCGCAGTTGTGGGCAACTCAACAGAGCTTAAAAATTCAATTCTTTTTGACGGTGTTCAGACTCCGCACTATAACTACATCGGTGACAGTATTCTCGGCTACAAGTCACACACAGGCGCAGGTGTAATCACATCAAACCTCAAGAGTGACAAGAGCCTTGTAACTGTTCTTTGCGACGGCGATAAGGTTGACACAAATGTTAAAAAGTTCGGCGCAATGCTCGGTGACCATGTAGAGGTAGGTTGCAACAGCGTTCTTAACCCAGGTTCGGTAATCGGCAGAAACACCAACATCTATCCGCTTTCGTTTGTAAGAGGTTATGTTCCCGAAAACAGCATCTACAAGCGTCTTGGCGAGGTTGCCGAAAAGATTGAATAATATTTATGCATTTGTCGGCAAGCATAATTATTGTGTAGTTTTTATGCGATAAAGGAAAAATAACAGATTTTAAATTTTTGCGTTTTTTTGTTGACAATTGTGATGTTATTTGTTACAATAACCAAGGTTTTGATGACTTTTATCAGAACAATTTTCTGCCGTGTGCAGAAGTTGGATTGTATAAGCCCGTAATACGGACGGGTGTTTCTACAAACTGCCTTAAACAGTTTACTATAATCCCCGTTAAGGGGCGTAGTATTATGTTTTGGCGGTTTTTTTATTGCCCTTAAATGTTACCCACAACAAATAAAGGAGAAAATGATAATGAAAAAGTACGATGTTATTATTGTAGGAGCAGGTCCGGGCGGAATTTTTTCTGCATATGAGCTTGTAACAAACAACTCTGAAATAAAGGTTGCCGTATTTGAAAAAGGTCATCTTCTTGAAAAGAGAAAATGTCCGATTGACGGTGACAAAGTTAAAAATTGCATTTCATGCAAAACCTGTTCCATTATGAGCGGTTTCGGCGGTGCAGGTGCGTTTTCGGACGGCAAGTACAACATAACAAACGATTTCGGAGGCACGCTCTACGAACATATCGGCAAGAAAAAAGCTATTGAGCTTATGGAATATGTTGACAAAATCAATATGAAGTTCGGCGGAGAGGGTACAAAGCTTTATTCCACAGCAGGCACAAGCTTTAAGAAGCTTTGCTTACAGAATAAGCTTAATCTTCTTGACGCATCAGTCCGTCATCTCGGTACGGACATCAACTACATTGTGCTTAAAAATCTTTATGATTACCTTGAAAACAAGGTTGATTTCTACTTTGATACACCTGTTGAAAATGTTGAACTCAAGAACGGCAATGATAAGGAAGGTTATCTTGTTGACACAGCCGATGAAAATTATGAGTGCGAAAAGTGCATTGTTTCAGTCGGCAGAAGCGGCAGCAAGTGGATGGAACATGTTTGTCATAACCTTAATATTCCCACAAAGTCGAACCGTGTTGACATCGGTGTTCGTGTGGAGCTCCCTGCCGCAATCTTTTCACACCTCACAGACGAACTCTACGAAAGCAAGATTGTTTACCGCACAGAACAGTTCGAGGACAATGTGCGTACATTCTGCATGAACCCGAAGGGTTGCGTTGTAAACGAAAACACAAACGGTATTATCACAGTAAACGGTCACAGCTATGAGGACAAGGCAAAGCAGACAGAGAACACAAACTTTGCACTCCTCGTCAGCAAGCATTTTTCAGAGCCTTTCAAGGACAGCAACGGTTATGGTGAAAGCATTGCCCGTCTTAGCAATATGCTGGGCGGAGGTGTAATTGTTCAGCGTTTCGGTGATTTGATTCGAGGTCGCCGAAGCAATCCGAGCAGAATCAAAGAAGGACTTGTTGTTCCGACTCTTGACGCAACACCGGGCGATTTGAGCCTTGTGCTTCCAAAGAGAATCCTTGACGGTATCATCGAAATGATTTATGCTCTTGACAAAATTGCCCCCGGCACAGCCAATGATGACACACTTCTCTACGGCGTTGAGGTTAAGTTCTATAATATGGAAGTTGATGTTGACGAGCATCTCGAGTCGCCCCACAAGGGACTTTATATCATCGGTGACGGCAGCGGCGTTACACATTCACTTTCTCATGCCAGCGCCGGCGGTGTATTCGTCGCAAGGGAAATCTTAGCAAATTAAAAATTGACGGCGAGCCGCCGTTCCCAATTCGTGAAGATAGATTGCATAATAAACAGCATATTATGCCCGAGTGCAAAATTGCAAGTGCTTATGCAGTCTATGCTGTAGGGGCGTTCATTGGACGCCCGCATTGATGTAACATTTTGTTTATTCACATAACTTATGATTTAATCAAATATGTGTATTCATTTGTAGTGGCGAACTTCGTTCGCCGCTGCAAAACAGACGATATCTTTCTGCGACTGCAAACAATAAAAATAACCAAAACCTATTGATTTTATTAATCGGTTATGGTATAATAAGCTCGTTGTAAAGCAGACTGAACAATCAGCTTGTCTTGCAATGGTGTTCTTTTGTACAATATATTTCTTTTTATGAACAAAGAAATGAATAATTTAGTTCAGAATTGCAAGAAGTCAAAAAGCGTGCAATTAAGTGAGCGGCAGGCCCTGTACGATTGGGGTCTGTGAATCATGTCAGGCGGGGAACCGAGCAGCATTAAGCAGTATTGCCGATGCGATGCAGTAAGTCTGTCGTTCACTCATTTGTACGATTGCCGTTATTTCGGCTGACGGCTTGCATTTTTTGTTGATTGCGGGGTGAATTTTTGTATCAGGTACTCTATAGAAAGTGGCGACCGAAAACATTTGCCGATGTTTCGGGACAGGAACACATAACCACAACTCTTTTAAACGAAATCAGCACCAACCGTCTTAACCATGCATATCTTTTTACGGGTTCAAGAGGTACGGGCAAAACTACCTGTGCAAAAATTCTTGCGAAGGCAGTCAATTGCCTTCATCCCGTAAACGGAAATCCCTGCGGTGAATGTGAAATCTGCAAGGGAATTGACGACGGCAGTATCCTCGATATTGTCGAAATGGATGCCGCATCCAACAGAAAAATTGATGATATCCGTCAGATTATTGACGAGGTTCAGTTCAAGCCCGCAAAGTGCAAATACAGAGTTTACATCATTGACGAGGTTCATATGCTCACAACCGAGGCGTTCAATGCCTTGCTCAAAACGCTTGAAGAACCTCCCGAACATGTCATATTCATTCTGGCAACTACCGAAGTTCACAAGCTTCCGCAGACAATTCTGTCGCGCTGCCAGCGTTTCGATTTTCACAGAATCCCACCCCGTGCAATAGCAGACAGACTGCTCTATGTTGCAAATCAGGAGGGCGTGACACTGAGCGACAGTGCCGCAATGCTTGCCGCATCTGTTGCAGACGGTGCGTTGCGAGATGCTCTTTCGCTTCTTGACAGATGCATTGCAATCAGCTCGGAAATTGATGAAGATGTTGTTCGCAGTGCCGCAGGACTTGCGAGAAAGACATATCTTTTTGAGCTTTCTAATTGTGTAATCAATAAGAACACAGCAAAGGCACTTGAAATTGTTGACAGGCTTTACGGTGAGTCCAAGGATATGGCAAGGCTTTGCGATGAATTGCTTTCGCATTTCAGAACGCTAATGCTCATAAAATCGGTGAAAAATCCGAGGGATATCGTGATTATGGCTGACGATGAGTTTGAACAGGCTCAAACGCAGTCGGATTACCTCTCACTTGCCGACATTGTCTATTATATGGATGTGCTTTCAAGGGCATATCAGAATATGGGCAGAGGAACAGGCGACAGAACAGAGCTTGAAATGGCAGTTGTAAAGCTGTCATCAGCGGAGCTTGACGGTACAATTGAGGCTTTGACCGCAAGGGTAACCGCCCTTGAAAAGGCAGTTAAAAAGGGAATAAAGGTGAACTATGTTCCCGAACAGGTGCAAACTGTACCGCAGTCTGTTCAGAATGAAACTCCAAAACCCGAGGTTCAAAATGCAGAACCCGAAAAGTCACAGGAAACAAAACCTGTTTCGGAAAAAATAAAGGACGAGCCGGTAATTCCGACGCCTCCTGTTGAGATGCCGACACCGAAACAGCCCGTTCAGCCAATACAGGAACAACCCGTTTCTGCACAGCAAAAGCCTAAGAAAACAGCTCAAAGACAGAGCGTTGACCTTGATGCAATCTATAACAACGCACAACCGTTCCCCGATTGGGCAGAGGTAGTCAACAATATGAAACCTGTTTCAAGGGCAATTGCGGCGGCATTTGCAAATTCTGCCGCCTACACAAGCGGAAAATATTTGCTGATTGACACAGATAATGAAATGGCTTTTGAACTCCTCAAAAATAACGAAAGACGACAGGAAATCCGTCAGCTTATTTTAGAAACAACAGGTCAGCACTATAATCTCGGTCCGTATAAAAGACCGAGTGCAAAACAGGAAGAAAAAACCGATCCCGTTGACAAGCTTATTGAAAGCTTGCAGGGAAGCGATGTAATAATAACACAAGAATAACCGAAAGGAAGATAAAATTATGAAAGCAAGATTACCAAAGGGTTACGGCAGCGGCGGAGCAAACAACATCCAGCAGCTTGCCCGTCAGGCTCAGAAACTTCAGGATGATATGGAGGCCGCATCAAAGGAACTCGAAACAAAAGAGTATGAGGCAACAGCCGGCGGCGGTGCAGTTAAGGTTACAGTAACAGGCAAAATGGAACTCACAAAGGTTGAGATTTCACCCGAAGTTGTTGATCCCGAGGATGTAGAAATGCTCTCAGACCTCGTTATGGCAGCCGCAAATGAGGCAATCAGAGCAGCCGCTAAGGAAAAAGAGGACAAAATGGAAACAATCTCAGGCGGACTTAACATTCCGGGAATGTTCTGATTATGTCGGGATATAATGTTGCTCCGCTTGAAAATTTGGTGGAGCAGTTTGAAAGAATGCCGGGAATCGGTAACAAAACCGCTCAAAGACTTGCATATTATGTTCTCAATCTGTCAAAAACAGAAGCGGAACAGCTTGCGGGTGCGGTGATGGATGCCCACACAAAGATTCACTATTGCAGTAGATGCTGTAATCTTACAGACAAAGACCTTTGTCCCGTGTGTGCAAATCCCGCAAGGGATCATTCCGTTATCTGCGTTGTTGAAACTCCGAGAGATGCTACGGCTATTGAAAATACCCACGAATTTAAGGGCGTTTATCATGTCCTCCACGGTTCAATCTCACCGCTTAACGATATCGGTCCCGACAACCTTACAATAAAAGAACTGCTTGCAAGGCTTAACGAGGAATCGGTTGAGGAGGTCATTATGGCAACCAACCCGACCGTTGAGGGCGATGCAACGGCTCTGTACATTTCAAAGCTCTTAAAACCGCTTGGTGTAAAGGTGACAAGACTTGCCTACGGTATCCCCGTTGGCGGTGACCTTGAATATGCCGATGAATACACTCTTGCAAAGGCTCTTGAGGGCAGAAATGAAATTTAATTTCTTGATTTAAACTATTGACAAATTGTCGAAACAGTAGTATAATCTTGTATTCCACAGTAGAAAGGAGGATGTGCAGTGGCAAATATGAAAACGATTGCTCAGAACAAAAAGGCAAGACACGATTATTTTGTCGAGGAAACCTATGAAGCCGGAATTGAGCTTTGCGGTACGGAAGTAAAATCCTTGCGTGCCGGCAGAGTGAATCTCAAGGACAGCTGGTGTTCAATTGTTGACGGCGAAATTTTTGTCAACGGAATGCACATTTCTCCTTACGAACAGGGAAACATCTTTAACCGTGATCCGATGCGTGTGAGAAAGCTTCTTATGCACAAAAAAGAGATTTTAAAGCTCTACGGCACGGTTAAGCAGACGGGATATTCACTTATCCCGATTAGTCTGTATTTCAAGGACAGCAAGGTAAAACTTCAGGTTGGACTCTGCAAAGGTAAAAAGCTATACGATAAGCGTGCCGATATGGCAGAACGCTCCGCAAAGCGTGATATGGAGCGTGCCATTAAAGAACAGAGAAGATAGTTTGGTGTTATTATGAGTTTGCGTAGCTTGTACGAAAATATTTCGGATACAGCGATTTTGCTTTAATCGGACGGGACTTTTCTGCCTTTGATACCGATTATTCCGTGCTTGGTTTTGCAAATTCGTCCGATAAAACCGAGCTTGTTCTGTTGAATTTCAATTGTTCCAAAGATGATATTTGCTGTGAAGATTTGACTTTGAGAGAAAATATCATTCTTGAAAAGAAAAATAATTCTGATTTGTCCGATGATTTTTCCGCAATTGTAATTGACGGACAGCGTTTTGACTTTGACTCAGTATGCGGTGAAACGCTTGAATGTTGCGAATTAACAAGGTCATATATCATCTCAGAGTTTATGAAACTCGGTTGGAAGAGCGACAGGCTTTTCGACGTTCCTCTTGATTCTCTGTTCATAAACTTTATTGAACTTGAGAATAAGATTGATGATTTGTCTTTGCTTGATTTGACAAAGAATGTTGAAATAATATTTTCAAAATATCAAAAGACAGATTATCCGTTAGCAAAACTCAGCCTTGAAGTTGGCAAGGAAGTAAATATTCCGATTGAAATTTTTGACGGCGAAAATCAAATTGTGATTAAAAATCTTAAACTTTTGAATTCAGCCGAAGATTCCGAAATGAAGGAATTTTTCGAAAATGATGTTGTGCTTCCGTATGTTGAGTATTCGTGTGATGATGAAATCTCAGTGATATTCTGCCTTTTTGATGAGCTTGACAAACCTTTCAAGGGTATGGGCGGATTGGCAACCGATGACGGAGTTGTTGCTTTAGCAATGGATGATTCGAACAAAAGCGATTTGAAAACGGCTGTGATGTATTCACCGATTGAGCCGAATACAAAGCACATTGAATGTTGTCTTGTCTGCTGTGAAAAAATGCTTGATAAGCCTGTTACCGAATACAGGTTTTCAATATAAAATTTTTAAATTGAATATGGGGATGTAAAGGTTTCGACGGGGATTTCAAACCTTGGTAAGCGAGCGGCGGTGCGGAACCGCCATAAAATCCGCAACTTTAAAATTAACTGACAACAAAACAGTTGCTTTAGCAGCCTGAGTGCTGCTCGTTCCTGCACAGAGTACCTCGGCTGTGTAAGGGGCGTCGATTAGAGGTAAATGTGAACAGGGGAGCGCTCCGAACCCTGTCACAGTTTAGGAGCTGCCAAAGTGCATAGCCTGTTGATGGGCGATGCACCGAGGGAGATTTAAAACACCAACTGCGCTCGGAGAAACCCTTGGCAAGATTTTTTCGGACAGGGGTTCGATTCCCCTCATCTCCACCAAATCGGTCACGATTGCATATGCAGTTGTGACTTTTTCTGTTTATGATAATTCCCATAGCTATGTAGGTAACTTTGTTGTAATGGTTCGGTACAATGTTAAAAAACGATAAAAAGCAGAGAGCTTTCGGACTCTCTGCTTTTGTTTGTGTGTGGCTTGTATTTTTGTAGCAAAATGAATTTGTTGTTAATCGGTGTAAGTAACCTTTTTATCTAATCAAAAAAGTAGAAATTATACAGGGTTATTAAACCCTTACATTGTATGATGTTACATAAATTTCAAAATAACTTAAATAACATATGTGAGATTGTAATAACTTTTTCATTGTTCAATAACCCCATATGGACAAAAATAAATATTAAGACTTGGGTTTGCAGAAGTTAGCCGACTATCAGCAAAGGGGAATCTTCATTCTTACTATCCTAAAAGGAACTAATATATATAATCTCTGCTATAATGGCATTACCCTAGTTTGTCATAATTTTAATTTTATATTTATTACAATTATTAATATTGGCAATAAATTGGTCTTACATATGATAGAACTTGAATTTTACTACAATTATAATCAAATTTACATTATATATTCTTAAAATACAAATTTTAAACTTTTCAATCTATTTTTCATTTCATCAATTATTATTTTTTCCTCGTAATGAGTAGCTGAAAATGTAACAGAGAATCTTAAATAATGTCCACAATCATCCCAAGGAACAACTGAAATGTTTGCATTTAATAAAATATATCTTGCAACCTCTAATGCAGTATTGAATTTAACTCCTTCTTCTGTTCCAGTTGGAATTTTCACATAAGAATAGAAAGTACCTTTTGGCTCTACACAATTAAATCCAACTTCATTGAGTGCTTCAATTAGCATTTTAAATCTTCTTGAATATTTATTAACTGTATTTTCTGTAATCCATCTATTATTAAGAGCAAAAGCACCTGCTTTCTGTATCGCGCGAAATTGACCCGAATCTGTATTATCTTTGACTACACCATATGCAGAAACAATTTTTTCATTTCCGACTAAAAAACCTAATCTCCATCCAGTCATATTAAAAGCTTTTGATAAAGAATGAATCTCTACACCTACATCTATAGCTCCATCAACCGATAAGAAACTTAGAGGTTTAACATCATTATATGTAAGCGCTGCATATGCCGCATCATGAATTACAATAATGTTATTCTTTTGGGCAAATTTTACGACATTTTCAAAGAATTCTTTTGTTGCCACTTGTCCTGTTGGATTATTAGGATAATTAATATATAATAATTTCGTTTTTTCTAAAACTTCCCTCGGGATTTCCGAAAAATCCGGATAAAAATTATTTTCCTCCTTAAGAGGCAAATCATAAATCTTCCCACCCAAATATTTTGCATGAGTTGCCAGGACGGGGTATCCAGGAATAGTATTTAGCACATAATCTCCAGGATTAATAAAACAAGAAGGAAGCATTGCAAGAATTGGTTTACTACCAATACCGTGAATTACATTATTAATTGTCAAGTTTGATATACCAAAAACTTCCTCCATATATTTTATTGCTGCATTTTGAAATTCAGGAATTCCATTATCAGAATAGAATCTATTTTCGGGTTTGCCTGCTTCAATAGATAACATATTAACAACTTTATCATCAGCGGCCCAATCAGGTTCACCCACTCCCATATCAATTAATTTAAAATTATTTGAATGCTTTTTCTCAGCTTCTTGCTTCCATTTCTTTATTAAAGCGAATTTATAAACTTCATTATTTATTCCAAATTCTTTTCCACCAATTCTTTGAGCAAATAAATTCTGTATTTCCACTTTAGTCACTCCTTTTATTTATTTATTTACCAATATATCATATGTCAATTATTTAGTCAACATAAAATTTATGAACCAGCACTTTCATAAGACCTAATGCCTCTGTTCCACACAATCACTCCAACAACCATCATCACAATTGCGATTAACACCGTCATACCAATGTTAAATAGTGGGTTTTCGCCCGAAAGGATATAATACGCAGGATAAAAAGCCGTAAACGCGAACGGAATAATGTAAGTAATTATGTTTCTTACAATATTTAAATTTCTGTAAAACCTGTCTGCTATTTCCTTGATTTTCTGATAGTTCTCTTTAAGCTTTTCATCATTCTCAAGAATTTGCTTTGCTTGAAAATAATCCATTGTTTTACCTACAGGATTCAGTTGCATCCTAATTGTTTTTTGAACTGAATTTCTGTGTGTAAGATGCGATATTTTTTTATGCTCTTGCATAAATTATTAGCTCTCCTTTCGTGTTTAAAGTTATTTTTTGTTGTCTACAATAAAACTAATAATCTACAAAAAATAGTAGAAATTACAAAACTCACATCACTCACAACATTAATTTTTATATTAGTTTATTGTAAGGGCATTTGTTTTGTTAATTGAATTTTACCATATTTAAACAATAAAATACAATTATAATTGTCTACAGACTTATTCACATTTCTTTGTACAATATAACAGATACATATGTAATTATAAACAAATAATAATAGTGTTTTTTATAATGCCTATTCTTACACTCTTTTTCGATTTATGCAAAAATGCACTCACAGACTTTTGATAAGAAAAAGGCTTTGACCTTTTACAGTCAAAGCCTCATACTGCCATGGCAATGTCTTGGGTTTATTCAGATTTATCATACTGCCTTATAAAACCTCGGCATATTCCGTGGCAGTATTTTTGTTTAAATTTCGTTTGGATTTTTACTTTATCATTTTTAAAAATTCCTGTTTTGTCAAAAGCTTTGCAAAGCTGTAGTCACGACATATTTTTTGGCAAATTCTTTTTGTTTCATCGTCCATACCGCAGTCAAGGCAAATTACACAGTCATTTCTTCCTCTGCTTATCCATTTCACCTTTGCGGCAGCACTTCGCAAAATATATTCAGCATTTTCACATTTTCCGCTGACGGGAGCAACAAACATAACGGTATTATTTTTTCTGTTACGAAAGAGAAAAAATGTTAATTCACGGACAAATGCACAAATTCCGATTACGGCAAAAACAACAAGAAAAACAGCCGATACAACATTCATGTAATTCACCTCAGTACATTTTATTGCAGATGTTTCAAAGTGTGCGGTATAAATCCGCAAAATGCAGAAACAATATAAAAAGCGGCTAATCCGCAAAAATGAATGAGGAGAATGAATACTATGGAAAACAATGCATATTGTAACCAAAGCATTATGTGCTCGGTAACAAACTGTAAGCATCATAACAGCACAAAGGACTACTGTTCGCTTGAAGCAATCAAGGTCGGAACTCACGAGGCAAATCCGACTGTTTGTCAGTGTACGGACTGCCAGAGCTTTGAAGCAAAGTGCAGCTGCAAGTAATTTGATTTGAAGCTTACACCCTCAGACCCTCGGACTGGGGGTGTTTTGGCTTTAAAAGGGGATGAATTTGTGGAGATTTTTTCATCGGTGATTTTTCAGATTGCGGTTTTGTTTTCGTTTATATTTATCGGTTTTACAATCCGACAGGGCGGATTTTTGCCGGAAAATTCAGCCGAAATTTTTTCAAAGCTTGAGAACAGAATTCTTATGCCCGCCGTTGTAATTAACACATTCCGCACCAATTGTACAGTAAAAAACATAAGCGAAAAATGGGTGTTCATTGCCTACAGTACGGGGGTTCTGCTGTTTTGCACTGCAACGGGATTTGTTGCGTCAAGGTTTCTCGGAAAAACGGAATATCTGAAAAAGGTGTACCGCTATTCAATTTCCGTTTCAAATTTCGGATTTGTCGGAACTGCAATGGTGTCGGGAATATACGGCGCAGAAAGCATGGAGCTTTTCGACTATCTTATGTTCACTTTACCGCTTAATCTGTTTACTTATTCAATAGGAATTGCGTGGCTTGTGCCGAACGGACACGGCAAATTTTCAATGAAAAATTTTGTTAATCCGATTTTCGTTTCAATTTTTATCGGAGCAATTCTCGGTTTATTGCCGATTCCGAAATTCAGACTTGTCACAACAATAATCAATTCAACCGCTGCCTGTATGTCGCCCATTGCAATGATGCTGACAGGCTTTGTAATAGGCGGCTACAGCTTTGCAAATCTTTTCGGCAAATGGCAGACCTATGTTGTTGCAGGAATCCGCCTTGTGTTTCTGCCAACGGTTTCGGTGCTTGTGTTAAAGCTTTTTAACGCACCTCAGGAGGCAGTTGTTGCAACACTTTGCGCAAATGCAATGCCGCTTGGACTTAACACGGTAATCATTCCGTCAGCCTACGGAAAAAGTCCCGATGACGGTGCAAGCATGGCACTTGTGTCACAGCTTACGGCAGTTTTTACGATACCGATTTTGTTCTATATTCTGCTTTAACCCTTGATTAATTCCCACTCCATTGGTACAATATAGGTATAAAAATATTGGAGGTTTGATTATGGAATTATCTGAGGCTTTAAATAACAGAAAAAGCACAAGACATTATATAGATAAAAAAGTTGACAAAAGCCTGCTTGATGAAATGCTTTCGGCGGCAAATCTTGCTCCTTCGTGGAAGAACTCACAGACGCCACGCTTTTATGTTGCAACAGGCGAGAAAAGTAAGAATGCCGTAAGAGAGGCACTCCCCGAATTTAACAGAAAAAATTCAGAAAATGCGTCTGCATATATCGTGACAACAGTTGTTCTCAACCGTTCGGGTTTTGACAAAGACGGTACTGCCGTGACTGAAATCGGCAACGGCTGGGGATATTACGATCTCGGCCTTAACAATATGGCACTTTTGCTAAAGGCAACCGAACTCGGCATTTCAACCCTTGTTATGGGTATCCGTGACGGTGAAAAGCTCAGAAAAGAATTTGACATTCCCGAAACAGAGGCTGTTGTCAGCGTTATCGCAGTTGGTTACACTGATTCCGAAATCGTAAGACCGAAGAGAAAATCTGTTGAAGATTTTGCAAAATTTTATGAGGACTGAGAGGTTTACATAATGAGTGAATTTATCGAAAAATTGAAATCAAGAAGAAGCGTTCGCAGCTTTAAGTCTGAAATGCCGCCAAAGGAAGTTATTGACGAAATTATTTCCGCAGGTCTGTATGCGCCGTCAGGAATGAACAGACAGCCGGTTATTATCGTTGCCGTTACAAACAAAGAAATGCGTGACAGGCTTTCAAGAATGAATGCCGAAATTATGGGAAAAGATGTTGATCCGTTCTATAACGCTCCCGTTGTTCTGATTGTGCTTGCCGATAAAGCAGCTCCTACATATTTGTATGACGGTACTCTTGTAATGGAAAATCTTATGCTTGCCGCCCATGATGAGGGACTCGGAAGTTGTTGGATTCACCGTGCAAAGGAAGAATTTGAAAGCAAAGAGGGCAAAGAAATTCTCAAATCACTCGGTATTGAGGGTGACTATGAGGGTATCGGTCACTGCGTTATCGGTTATGTGAACGGTGAATATCCCAAAACTTCACCGAGAAGAGAAAACCGTGTTTTCTATGTTGAATGAGGGAATTTGTTTTTGAAAGGATTGAACAAGGTTGACTTTGCAACAGTTGAAATATGTTGTCACCGTTGCCCGCACAGGCTCAATGAGTGAAGCGTCAAAAGAACTTTTTATTTCCCAACCGGGACTTACAACATCAATCCGTGAGTTGGAAACGGAAATGGGCATAAAGATTTTTACACGCACAAACAAGGGCGTTGTAACTTCAAATGAGGGCGAAAGATTTCTCGGTTATGCACGACAGGTTCTTGAACAGGCAAGCTTGCTTGAGGGAGTGTATAAGTCGGGAACAAAGATAAAGCAGCAGTTCTGCGTTTCAACCCAGCACTACTCGTTTGCAGTCAATGCATTTGTTGATCTTATCCGACGGTTTGCAGGCGAGGAGTACGATTTTTCACTTCGTGAAACCGAAACCTACGAAATTATTGACGATGTTGCAAAGATGAAAAGCGAAATCGGAATTCTTTATCTCAACAGCTTTAACAAAGATGCGCTGATGAAAATTATAAAATCAAAGTCGCTGACATTCACCGAGCTTTTTACGGCAAAGCCTCATGTGTTTGTATCAACCGACCATCCGCTTGCAGACAAAAAATCCGTTACAATGGAGGAGCTTGCCGATTATCCGTATCTCTCGTTTGAACAGGGGGAGCATAATTCTTTCTATTATTCGGAAGAAATTTTCAGCACGGTCGGGCGTACAAAAAATATCAGAGTGACAGACAGAGCAACCCTGTTCAACCTTTTAATTGGACTCAACGGCTACACAGTTTGCAGCGGTGTAATCGACAATGAGCTTAACGGTGATAATATAACCGCAATCCCCCTTGATGAAGAGGGCAATATGAAAATCGGTTATATCGAAAATAAAAAGATTCTGCACAGTAACCTTGCCGAGGCATATATTGAGGCTTTAAAGAAACATATTTGATATAAGAAAAACTAATAGCAAACAGCTGATAACAAGTATTTTACAAGTCTGTGAATTCATAATATAATTAACTCATCAAATTTCCACGGAGGTATTTAAGATGAGTAAACAGCACACACCATTTAGATTTGAAACAGTAGGCAGCTTTTTAAGACCCGATTATCTAAAAAAAGCAAGACTTGATTTTGAAAACGGTAAAATCACAAAAGAAGAGCTTACCGCAGTTGAGGACAAGGCTATTCTTGACCTTGTTGCAAAACAGAAAAAAGCCGGTATAAAAGCGATTACCGACGGTGAATTCCGCAGAGCAACATGGCATCTTGACTTCATGTGGGGATTTAACGGAGTTGAACACAAAAAAACCGAAAACGGTGTTACATTCCACGGCGAACAGGCTTTGATTGACGATACATGGCTTTCCGGCGAAATCTCGGTTGACAGTCATCCGTTTGTTGAACATTACAAATTTGTAAAGGCTCTTGAGGATGAAAACACAGTAGCAAAGCAGACAATTCCTGCTCCCGCACAGTTTTTCCAGCAGTTCATCATTCCTGCAAATATTGAAACGACAAGGAAGTTCTATTCGACAGATGAAGAACTTATCAACGATATTGCAAACGGATACAAAAAGGTAATCAAAGACCTTTACGATGCAGGTTGCAGAAATATCCAGTTTGACGACTGCACATGGGGCGTTCTTGTTGCGGAGGGTAGCGTAATCCGCTATGGCGAGGATGCAGATTTAAAGAGTATCAGTGAGAAACTTCTCAAGGTAAACAACCTTGCAATTGAGGGTAAGCCCGATGACCTCGTAATCAATACTCATGTTTGCAGAGGTAACTATCATTCTGCATACTTCAGCAGCGGTGCATATGATCCTGTTGCAGAGAAACTTTTCGGTGAAGAAAATGTCAACGCTTATTATCTTGAGTTTGACGATGAGCGTTCAGGCGGTTTTGAACCGTTAAAATATGTGAGCGGTGACAAAAAGGTTGTTCTCGGTCTTATCACAACAAAGTCACCTGTTCTTGAGGATAAGCAGACTGTAATCAATCGTATTCATGAGGCGGCAAAGTATATTCCGCTTGACAGATTGTATCTCAGTCCGCAGTGCGGTTTTGCATCATGCGAAATCGGTAATAAGCTTACCGAGGAAGAGCAGTGGGCAAAGCTTGCTCTTGTAAAAGAAATTGCAGAAGAAGTTTGGAAGTAATTATATATAAAAAAGCCGACACTTTTCGGAGTGTCGGCTTTTTATCTGCCATAAATCAGTCCTTGCGTTTTGAACTGAATTTGTATGATATAAGGTTGAGGACAAGGAAAAGTAAGATTGCACCGATTGAGTACATCATCATAAATGTGAAATCCACTTCGTTTCCGAAAAGGTTGAGGTTGGTTGCAAACGCTTTTTCTGCCTCTGCGGCAAACATTCCGTGGTCTGCTCCTGCGAGTGAGGTCGAAATATCGTTAATGCACGGACTGACAAGCACATTTCTTATCATAGCCGCAATGTGTGAGCCGGGGATAAGATTTACAAATGTCTGAACTCCGTCCGAAAATTGGCTGACGGGAATGTATGCGCCGATTACAAAACCGATTGCAACCGAAATAAGTGTGTTGAATGCGGCATAGGTTGAATTCTTTTTGAAGAATGACGCAACAAACATAAGAATAAGTACAGCCGAAACAGAGCCTAAAATCACAAGTCCGTATAATTTTAAAAGCTCTGTAAATTCGGGAAAGCTTGAACCCGATATGCACGAAAATGCGATGCCTGCCGTCAGCAAAATTGCGCTGATTACAATTGTGTTTATAACCGCACCCGAAAAGTAGGAGAGAACAACCGTACTGCCCTTTACGGAAGAAGCGTTGTAGTCGTAGTCAATCTTGTTCTGCTTGTCGGAAATCATTACCGAAAGCGAGTTCATTGCAACCGTAACAACAGATGTTCCGATAACGCCGGATACAAGCCATGAATTTACAAGTGCGTTAATCAAATTGTCCTCTGTTTTGATGTTGAAGCCGTCAAGCATTGAAGTCATTGAATCTACATAATTCTGTTTGAGAAACAAAAGATATAATCCGAGTATGATAATCTGCGTCATCATTGAGAAGATAATTGCGGTTTTGTCCTTTAAATATACCTTTATATTTCGTTTTGTCATACCCTTGTATGAGCAAAGTGTTCTTTGAAATTTCATATCAGTCACCCAGCCTTTTACCCGTTACAGTCAGAAACACATCGTCCATATTGCCTTTGATAATCTCAAAATCGACAATTTCAGTATGTTTGTTTGTGATTTCAAGAGCCTGTCTGCTGTTTTTGATTTTGATTTTATACGCATCTCCGACTCTTTCAAATTCGAGATTATCGGCCTTGAGAAAATTATCGTTTTCAGAATTTTCTTCCGTGTACCAAACAAGGCTGTTTGACGAATAATCTTTTTTGAGATTATGCGGAGAATCGTTGGCAACAATTTTTCCCGAATCAATAATCACCACATTGTCGCAGTCAACAGTTTCTTCCATATAGTGGGTTGTGAGGAATACCGTAAGTCCTGTTTCTTTACGAAGATTGTGGATGATTCCCCACACCTGCAGCCTTGTTTTCGGGTCAAGTCCCGTTGTCGGTTCGTCAAGGAACAGGAGCTTCGGTCGGTTAATAAGCGCCCTTGCAATGTCAACCCGTCTGCGCTGACCGCCGCTCAATGTGCCGTATTTTCTTTTGAGAATTTCCGAAAGGTCAAAGGTTTGTGTAAGGCTTTCAATTCTTTTGGCGATTTCTTTTTTGTTGAGTCCGTAATATGACGCTCTCGATTCAAGATTTTCTTTAACGGTAAGCTGTTTGTCAAGTACAGAACCCTGAAAAACAATTCCGATAAGCTCCTTGATTTTGTTCTTTTCTTTGTCAAGGTCATATCCGCCGATTTTAACATTGCCCGATGTTTTTTCAAGCACCGTACAAAGAATGTTGATTGTGGTTGATTTACCTGCACCGTTAATTCCGAGAAATGCGAAAAACGAACCTTCTTCAACCGTGAATGATATATCATTTACTGCGTGAACATCTTTATAATTCTTTACAAGATTTTTAACTTCGATTATGTTACTCATTAAAAATCCCCTCCTTCTGTCAACATAGTAGCACCTTGCAATTCAAAAGAAAAGCAATTTTAGCTGTGTTGCAAAAAGAGGGGAGTAAGTTGCGATTTTGTATGTCAAAATGCAGTTATTCGTCCTGATAATCCTCGTCAGCGTTAAATTTTTTGAGCGATTCATTAATTGATTTTGCCGTGCTTGTCCGTGTAATGTAGCTGAAAAGAAATGTCAGCAGATATACGGCGGTAATCATTGCAAAAACCAAAAGCGCCATAGGAAAATTCTTGTACCAACCAAGCAAAAATCCCTCGGTCATAACAATTGCCTGAATAAGGCAGAAATGAATGACAATTCGTATGCGAGCCTGCAGTTTGGTGGGTTCTTCTTTAAAGTAAAAAAGCAGAGTCGGAATTGAAGTTACCGCACCTGTTCCCATTACAACCCACGGAAAATAGGGGGGATAGTATTCGATTAGCGCAATTGAATTTGCAAGGCTTACAACAAAAAGCATTGCAACCGTGATTATGAAAAAGTCCTTTATGACTTCCTTTATAATTTCTTTTAAAGAATCATTCATAACAATACCTCACATTCCAAGCTTTTTCTTCAAGGTCGGCACATACTGCCTTGAAATAATTGCCGTTTCACCGTTTACAAGCTTTGCCTCAAAACGGCTGTTGACAGACGGTGACACGGAACGGATTTTACCGATATTCAGTATCATCGACTTTGAACATCTGAAAAATTTTGTTCCTTTTAAAATTTCTTCAAGCTCATACAGCTTTTGTTTGGTTTCATAAACATTGTTTTTGCAGTATATAAAGGTTTTGTTGTCAACCGATTCTATGTAGAAAATTTCCTTTGTGTCAAGTTTGAACATCTCACCGTCTTTTGATGCAAGAAGAAAACTTTTCTGTCCCTTAATGCTGTTTGCAAGCGACATAACCTCGTCGCTGATTTCATGACAGCAAATTATAATTTCTTCCCGTTCCTCAATCCCAACCTGACGGATTGTAACATTAAACATCGCATTCCCTCCGTTCATCAACCATTTTACCATATTAAAAAGAAAATTAACAGTACCGAACCCTAACTTGCAAAATTATGTTGGTAAATTACAATTTTTTGTTGACAAAAAAATTTTTTTAAATATAATAGAAATTGAATAATACTATTATTGAAAACAAAATATATAAAGAGGTGTAGCAATGAATTTATACGAAAAAGAAATTATTGAAAGACTTTTACAGGTTGATAGAGATATGGCGTTGATTGATACCTCTGATGATGTCTACACCTGTGTTATTGCAGGCGGAAGTGCTCTTGTATTAATGAAGAAAATTTACAGATCAACACACGATATTGATTCAATTGATGCAAGTGATGAAATAAAACAGCTTTTAGAACTGTACAATATAAATATGAATGTAAATGCTTATAGGATAAATTTTCCTGAAAACTATCTTGAACGAATTGTAAAGGTTAATATACCAACAAAGAAAGTTAATTTTTACACTCTGTCACTTGAAGATTTGGTAGTGTCAAAATTGTGTGCAATGCGAGGAAAAGATATAGAGGATATCGAAAATGAGTTAGTTTACAATTCCTTAGATTGGGATTTGCTCGATAGACTTGTTGATGATGTTTGTTATGGAATGTTGACTGATTTTGATAAAAACATTCTTTTAGAGCATTATAAAGATTACAAGGAGAGGTTTAAATGAGAGCGTTGACATTTAAAGGATATCTTCTCTCACAACTACAGGAATTGTCGGGAGTGGGCGGAACATCGTTGTACTCGTTTTCAAAACTTGCCGAAAATAATTTTCGCCTTAAAGATGCTTTATGCCTTTATCTTATGATGTTTACCGATAAAAATTTAAAGAATAAACTTCTTAAAAAGTACGACTATCTTAATGACGGTTGCGAAAAACTTTCGGGAATTACAGACAATAATGTTGAAAAATATGTTTCCGAAAAAGAATTAAGCGAGTACAAAACAATCTATGATAACTACCTTTACAGATTAAACAAACACAATAATGAAACAAAAATCAAAAATTTGATGTATAAAAAAATCTGTGAAGTTAAACAGCAAAAGTGTATTACAAACTACCGCATTTATAAGGAATTGAACCTTAATGCAGGTAATGTCAATTCTTTTCTCAAATACGGCAACACTGATAAATTGAGTGTTGAAACAGTAAGAAAAGTTCTTACATTTATTAATGAATATTAATAAAAATATATTGACAATATAATGCTGCAATGATATAATCAGCTAAACAAAAATATTAACATTGTATTGCTTTTGAGAGGTGTTGTTTATGTTTTGGTTAGTTTTCTGGTTTTTGGTGTGTGTTGCAATTCTTGCTTACGGAATTCGCAGAATGGCAAATCACGATTATCGTTTTGGCTCGGGACTTTTCAAGAGCAGTGACAGCAATCTTGACGAAAAGGATGAGTTTGTCGATAAGGATTATTATGACAAAAAGAATCTTTTTAAATAGTATAAAGCAAAATCTAAGGCTCTTGAGTTGTTTTCAAGAGCCTTTTGTTGTGTAAAAACGCTCCCGCATTGTACGAGAGCATTTCTTATTTTATTGCCTTTATAAACTTGTAATACGGCTTTTTGATGCGAGGGAGATTATTGTAAATTTCTTCAACAGAATTATAGTAAGCGTTTTCAATAATCTTCAGTTCATCATCGCTTATCGTGTGATTGCTGAACCTCGCCTTTTCATACACGGATTTCACTTCATCTGTAATCAGAATATGTGAAATTTTCGTTAGATTTTTAAGTTCTTTATAAATGCAGATTGCTCTTTTATTGTTTCTTCCTGTTTCAAATCTTTGTTTTCTCTTTTTGATAATGATAATTCTTCTTGAGAAAATTGCGATTAAAGCAAGGGCAACAATTCCCAATGACATCATAGCGATTGTAAATCCGTTAAATTCAAATGAAGATTTAATGTCATTTTTCGGCTTTGTGCTGTGAGAAACCGTGCCGTTTATCGGAGCAGTCGGTGCTGTTGTCGGTTCAACGGTTGTTGGCTGATTTGTGTCCGTACTGCCGCCACTTGCTCTTTGAGAGCCGACATACCTTGCCGGCTGAAACGATGACGGTGTACATTCAAGCGGAATCCAACCCGCCGTATCGCTGTAATACTCAATCCATGCGTGAGCGTTGTCGGTTGTTACGGTCACGGTTTGATTTGCGTATGCGGTTGCATAGTAGCCTGTAACATATCGTGCCGGAATCCCGAGTGTCCTCAGCATAAGCGTGCCTGCCGTGGCAAAATGAACACAATATCCCGTGTCGCTCTCGTTGAGAAACCAAGTTGCAAAATCTTTGCCCGACGGCATTTTCGGAGTTTTTAACGAATAGGTTTTACTGCTTGAAATAAAGTTCTTTACCATTTCAATCTTTTCGGAAACGGTAAGCTCCGAGTCGAGAAAGCCCTCTTGGTCTGCAATTCTACGCAATTCAATTTGTGTTTTTCTCGGAATTTCAAGATAGGTGTCATACACAAATGCTTTGTAATCTTCCGCTTCGGCTGAATTATTGTATCTGAATGTGTTTTCGGCATAAAACGGATAGTGCGAATAATTAAATTCGTTTTTATCCGTATCGTTTTTTACGCACACATCGGCAACCGAATTGAGATTGTCGGGTAGACTTTCCAAGAAGTAGGGAACATAGGCAATCTTACTTTCATTCAGCATATGAACCCTTGTATCGGTTAAAGCATTGTTTCCGATTGTTGCCGTAAACGGTACGAAATCCTGCGGATATCTTGCGGCATCATTGTCGGAAATGATACTCCATATATTGTCCCTGTAGTCGGCATATGCTGTGCCTTTGAGATAAATATTACCGCCAACTGCCGAAGTGACCGTCATAACAGGTGTATGCGTCTGCGTCAGCGGAGAAATATCGTTGAGATTTTCTTTTTCTTCAAGTGAACCTTTGATTTCATTAAGGCTTTTTTCTGTGGAAGTTTTTCGTCCGTCATCAATATTAAAGCCGTTTTCAATGCTCTGCAAAAGGTTTTCCTGCCAGTCAAATCGCTCATATTTTTCAATCGGATTGAACGCAAGCAAAATTGCCATCACAACAAGCATTGTTCCGAATGAAATTGCCGCAATCACACCGCCCTGTGACGGTCTGAATTTGCGTGTGTTCTTTGAAATGTACAAGGCAATAAGACTTGCAATTGCAATAAAAAGACAAACGAGCGACGGAAGAGTGTTTACAAGAATGAAGCAGGGGACAAGCAGTACCATTGACAGCAACGACGGAATCAAAATACGCTTGTATCGTATCAGGCTGATTGTAAAAACTGCACTCAGTATTGCCGAAATAAACACAAAAAGTCCTGTTGCGCTTGTGCCGAGGGTATCTCCCAAAATAATTTTGTTCTGTACGGGAAGATATTGCGAAAGCAGTTTTAAAGCCTGAGTAATAACATAACTCAATTGCTCAAGTATGCTTTCAAGTGAAAACAGCAGAGTGAATACAAAAACAATCATAGTGATTGCCACGCTGATAAACAGTACACCCGACTTTTTGACAAGGGAGGCAAGCAATCCGTAAATTGTGCAGAAAATTGCCGTAGGAACTACTATGATGTACCATTCTGTTTTTATATCAAAAGAGGTGACAAGACAGTAAAACAGGTTTGAAATCAATGTTACGCAGAGAAGAATGTCAATCGTAAAGCTTGTTTTGTTTTTCACAACAAGTCAACCTCCTCACGATCGGCAAAAATATTGTAATGCTGAAAATCATTTGTGTCGGCAACAAAGCTGCTTTCCGTGTTTAGATAGAGTGCGGAAAAATAGTTTAATATATCGTTTTCGCATCTTATCTCAAAAGGATTGCCGTTCCTGTCGCAGGCAAAGCAAATGCCTATGCTTTTAATCATATATCGGCAGACATACATCAGCTTTGCAAAAACAACATCATTTTCGTCTGCATTATCTCCGAAAAAAGGCATTATAAGACAGTTCTTGATTATCGGAACATTCGGTTCTTTGACAATCAAATCATCACTTTTTGACGAAAGCTTCCAGTGAACATTGCGCAGACTGTCACCGTGACGGTATTCACGAAGCTCATAAATTTCGCTGTTGCCTACAGGCTTAGGCTTGTACCCCGTAACCGTGAAATTACTGCTGTCGGGGATAATTTTCGGTTTTTGTTGTTTTGGAAGAACACGAACAAAGCTGCGCTTTTTAATCCTGATCGGAAGAAAAAATATGCCGAGCATATCGTAAACTTTACCGTTTTTGCATACAATGTCAAGCTGTCCGCAATGCTGTGTAAGACTGTTGCATTGTCTGATTAACGGCTTTGTAAATGTACCCGAAAATCTGATTTTTATGTTTTCACAAAGATTTGCTGTAAGGTTGGTTGATTTTATATTCAGCGTGAGCATAGGGCAGAAGAGCGGTTTCTTCTTCTTGCCTGATATTGCAATGTAAAACTCATCCTTGACAAAAACATTTTCTTTTGCAAAAATTTCAATATTGGAGCGTACACTCCGTATCATAAAAGGCAGACTCAGCAAAAGCGAGATTATCGGAATTGAAACAACCGTCAGGAACAAAAACCATGAGAACCAGGCGTAATAAAAAATGCTGAACAAAAATGTTCCCGTCAGCAGACAAAGATAAATTATTATGTTCCTTATCATTTTCAAGTCCTCGGCTTTGGAGTTTTTCTGAGAATTTCGTGCAGAATTTCTTCGCTGTTCTTTTTTGATGCAGAGGCTTTTGCGTTGAGAATTACCCTGTGATTTACGGTGCAGATAAAAATATTCTGCACATCTCTCGGCACAATGTAATCTCTGCCCTCGGCAAATGCAACAGCCTTTGCCATATCGGTCAGTGAAAGCGTTGCTCTCGGGCTTGCACCTCTTGAAAGCAACGGATGCCTTCTTGTTGCCGAAATGAGTGACACAATATATCTTGCCATATCGTCGCTGACAAAAACATTCTGAACCTCCGACTGCATTTCAAGAAATTCAATCTTGGACACAATGCAGTTTACTGAGTTAAGGGGATTTTTGCCGCTTCTGTTAAGCAGCATTTTACATTCCGCATCGCTGTCGGGATATCCCATTGAAAGCCTTACCGTGAATCGGTCAATCTGTGAATCAGGCAAAAGCTGTGTTCCCGACGCTCCTGTCGGGTTTTGCGTTGCAATAACAGAAAAAGGCTTTTCAAGCTTGAAAGTGTTGCCTTCAACAGTAACCTGCCGTTCTTCCATTGCTTCAAGCAAAGCCGCCTGAGTTCTGCTTGAAGTTCTGTTTAACTCGTCTGCAAGAAAAAGATTACAGAATACAGCGCCCTTGTTGAAAGTGAATTTTTCTGTATCCTTGTTATAGACCGCAAAGCCCGTGATATCTGACGGCAAAGTGTCGGGAGTGAACTGTACTCTGCCGTATTCAAGACCGAGCGCCTTTGAAAACGCAACCGCCATTGTTGTTTTTCCCACACCCGGAATATCCTCAATAAGAATGTTTCCTCCTGTGAGCAACGCAAGCAGAGTGGTGACAACCGCCCTGTCTTTACCGTTTATTACCTTTTTTACCTCATTGGTTATAAGTTGAAATTTATTCATTATTTGTCCCTTTGTGTTAAAATTTGTTGCTATATTTTTTATACAATAATTGAGTCTGAGCAACGCTCTCTTTAAATTATATTTGATTCGCTTTTTTATTGCAAGTCTTTTTCGTAAAATACAGACCAACTACAGATGTGAAGATATGTTTTTAGGTTATGCAGAATATATGCAAAAAAACGGCAGTCCGTAAAGAACTGCCGTCTGAAAATTAATTTGACAAAAAAGAATTAAACTGTTAGAATAAAACCGTGATACCTGCATTAAACGGTAGGCGGTTTCTCCTCACAAGAGGAGGTGATAACCATGACAATTTCCGATGTATGTTTACTCGGCACTTTAATCGTCAGCGTTATCGCTCTTTGTTACCAAATTTTTGGCAACAAAAAGTAATTTTTTTATTTACATACATAAATAAAAAAGAAAATAACCGCCCGAATTTCGAAGCTCCGGCGGTTGTTTTCTGACCATAAAGAGTGAGAATCCGCTTATCGCAGGTATCTCCTTTTCTATAATTATATTAAACCAAACAAAGAAAAATGTCAAGCATCGTTTTGATACTTGACTTTTTTTATTCAACTTTTATTTAACCGAAATTATCTTCCGAGAATTTCTTTTTTCTGCTCATGGTTTTCATCGTACAAAAGACCGCAGACAGCCATTTTTCTGATGATATTTTTAACGGTGAGGTCAAGACCTGTGTTTTCCGAATAGTCAGCAGGATAGATAAAATCAACTCTGTCTTTCATCAGCAAGTCCTCAACCTTGCTGTCCTTTTTTCGGTAAACCGCAATTGAATATCCGCCGTAGGCTTTCATCATTTTCATACACGGAACATCTGAAAGACCGTCGCCTATGTAAATCATATTGCAGAACGGAACCCGTTTGCTGTCCTCCGGCATTGAACGGTTGAGGTCAACATCATTTGCAACATCAAGAACACCTTTGTTGATTCTGTAAACAAACTGCGTTTTGTTGGTGTAATTTACATCGGTTTTAGGCCATACGGCATTGCCGTTTTCATCGTAAAGAAATTCACATGCAAAAATGCTTTTAAAGTTTTTGCTGATTTCCGTACCTTCAATAATTTCTTTCATACCCGAAGAAATTACATAATGTTCAACCTGCATTCCAAGCTTTTCGCCAAAGTCGGAAATCCTTTTGAACCAATCCTTTACGCCGTCAAAAAACTCAACATTTTTTCCCATTTCAACAAGGTCATTTCGCAAAAGAGGCATGTTCCTTTCACGGGACATTTTTACCATTGCGTACATATACGCAAGAATTGAGTCCATATGTTCGCTTTGACCGAGTTCGTTTGAAAATTTCCAGAACTCGTCTTCAGTCATATTAAGACGGGGGATAAAGCTGTAATCCTGCATATCCTTCGTGCATAGGGTACGGTCAAAGTCATACATAATCGCTGCAACGGGCATTCTGTTCATAACCGCTCCTTATCCGACTGTGGTCGGCTGTGTGACGCTTTTGGCAGATGTCGAATCTGCCTGAGTTGTTGATTCCTCTTTATATTGTGTAATCTTAATGCTTTTGATAACAATGTTCTTAACGGGAATGTCGTCCTTGTCAACCTTAGCCGAGGCGATTTTATCAACAACATCCATTCCGTCAATTACCTGTGCAAATACCGTGTAGCCTCTGTCAACCGCATTGTATGCACCATCAAGATAGGCGTTTCCGCCGTTTTCCTCATACAGCTTTTTAACGCTGTCGGGAACGCTGTCGGTATCGTAACAGTTTGTGCCGTTTTTCTCAATGAATGCAGTCAGAAGGTTTGAATCCTTGTAGTTTGCAAGCTGAGTTTTGATAGAATCCCATTGACTTGCAAGATGTTCCCAGCCGCCTTCATTCTTATATGTTTCGGCAGTTTTCTGATTGATGAAGAATGCACTTTCGTTTGTGTCCGCACCTGTGTTTGACATTGCAACAGCGCCTCTGATATTGAAAAGCCTGTCGCAAAATTCATCTTCAAATGCCTCGCCGTACGAGCTTGTACCGCAGTAACCGCCGTTAATCATAAAGTCTTTTGTTACTTTGCTGAAAAGTGAATTGTTATACTTTCCTGCTTTTGCAAGGTTTACAAAGTTTGTAACGGTCTTTGGTGCCTGTTCGGGGAAAAGTCGCATTGTTATGTCACCGTATGAGGTGTGAACAACTGCGATTGTATCACCGTTCTTCGGCATATCAAGCTGAAAACCGACAGGATTTGAATCGTGAATAATGTTCGGATTGATTCCGAGAGTAGCGGTATCAATGCCGATGCTTTCAAGATAGTTCTGTGCGGTAGGTTCATCAGCCGTGCTTACGGCAGTAGTTGCAGGAGTTGTTTCGTCGGGAGTCTGCGAGACTTCAGCTTTTTTGTCACCGCAACCCGAAAATGCCAATGCAGAAACACACATAATTGATGCAACCGATACGGCACACATTTTTTTAAGATTGTAAGTATTCATAGATTTGTTTCCTTCCTGTCAAGCCTCATTGTTATGTAATGTTTCCAAAGTTTCCAAAAAACAACCTCGGCTCTTCTAATCTGGATTTTATTCTAAAACACACACATTTGTGTACCATAATCACAAAGTGCATTATGGTACAATCACCCATCGAAAATTTTGCGTGGCAAAATTTGAGGGGGATATAAATTCGTATAATAAGCACTCAACAAAAGCTCAGATTTCATCGTACTTTTCTTGTTTATTATATCATAAATGAAATAAAAATGCAAGTTTGCCGCTTTTTATGAAGGAAAGCGTAGCAAATGCAATAAAATTTTTCTGCAAAAAATTGTGTCCGTGTAATAAGACAGAAAACTTTTTCATATGATTTTCTGTAAACCTAAATATGACGGAGGCTTTAAAATGTCAGAATATTTACCCGAAGGAAAACTTATATCCGAACAGGAAAACATAAATATACTTCACTCATTAAAGATGCTTGAGGATGCAAAAAACAGCGAAAAGATCCTTGAGGCAAAGGCTTGTGTATGCGACAGCAGTCACAACCTTATTGTTGACCTTGCAGGCATAAAAGGCATAATTCCGAGGGAGGAGGGTGCAATCGGAATTAAGGACGGCTCTGTTCGTGACATAGCCGTGATTTCAAGGGTGAACCGTCCTGTCTGTTTTGTTGTCACCGACATAACCGAGGACGAAAACGGCAAACCGATTGTAATGCTTTCCCGTGAAAAAGCACAACGCAAATGCCTTGACGCATACATTTCAAGGTTGCGATGCGGAGATATTGTGCCTGCCCGCATAACTCATCTTGAAAACTTCGGTGCATTCGCAGACATAGGCTGCGGAATTGTTGCACTTATGCCCATTGACACAATTTCGGTTTCAAGGATTGAACACCCTGCCGAGAGATTTACTGTAGGAATGGATATCAAAGCCGTTATCAAATCTGTTGAAAACGGTCGTATAAGCCTCAGTCACAAGGAGCTTCTCGGCACATGGGAAGAAAATGCCGAAAGGTTTTGTGCCGGTGAAACCGTGTCGGGAATTATCCGAAGCGTGGAAAACTACGGTGCTTTTGTGGAGCTTACACCAAATCTTGCAGGACTTGCAGAAACAAAAGAGGGAGTCCGTGCAGGTCAGCAGGCAAGCGTTTACATAAAAAGTATCATTCCCGAAAAAATGAAAATCAAACTGATAATTATTGACACCTTTGATTACAAATATAATCCGAAATGCCCCGAATACTATTGCGACAGCAACCGTATCGACCGTTTTGTATATTCACCTGAAAATTGTCGGAAACGGGTTGAAACAATATTCGATACCTGAGTTGACAGAAAAACTCCCGAATGATATTATTTAATTGTGAAATCGAATTATTGTTCGGGAGGTTTAATATGCAGTTTACGACATCCGAGATTATTGTGCTTTTATTTTGTGCAATAACGCTCATTGTCAGCGTTGTCACATTAATAACAGTTCTCAAAAAGAATAATAACAACAGAACGGAGGACGAACTTCAAAGGATATTGCTCAATCAGCAAAGCTTTGCACAGTCGCAAAATGACAGGGCGATTCAGCTTGAACAAAGACTTCACAGCTTTTCAGCCGACAATGTTCAGAGCCTTGAAAATATCAGACGCTCGGTTGATGAAAAGCTTGAAAGTATAAGGCGGGAAAATCTCCGTCAGCTTGATGAAATGCGACAGACAGTTGATGAAAAGCTTCAAAAAACACTTGAAGAAAAAATGAATAAGTCTTTTTCGCTTGTCAACGAAAGACTTGAACAGGTTTATAAGGGGCTCGGCGAAATGCAAACGCTTGCGGTAGGCGTGGGCGATTTGAAAAAGGTTCTTTCAAATGTCAAAACAAGGGGCATACTCGGCGAAATTCAGCTTGGTGCAATTCTCTCCGAAATCCTTTCAAAGGAACAGTATGAGGAAAACATTGCCACCAAAAAGGGCTCAAAAAATGTTGTTGAGTTTGCAATCAAGCTGCCCTCTGACGGTGCCGGTACAGTATATCTGCCTGTTGATTCCAAATTCCCGGGCGATACATATTCTGCTCTCCGTGATGCGGTTGAAAGCTGTGACAAGCAACGCATTGAATCGGCACAAAAAGCACTTGTTCAGCGTATAAAGGGCGAGGCAAAGGATATTCACGATAAGTACATTGATCCGCCGAACACAACGGAATTTGCAATTATGTTTCTTCCGTTTGAGGGGCTTTACAGCGAGGTTGTCAATATGGGACTTGTTGAAGTCCTTCAGCGTGAGTATAAGGTGAATATTGCAGGTCCGAGTACAATGGCGGCTCTGCTCAATTCGTTGCAAATGGGATTCAAAACCCTTGCCGTTCAGAAGAGAAGTGCAGAGGTTTGGAAAATACTCGGCGGTGTAAAGACCGAGTTCGACAAGTTCAATGATGTGCTTGTAATGACACAGCAAAGACTGGATCAGGCAAACAAGGAACTTGACAAGCTTGTCGGAGTTCGTACCCGTCAAATTCAGCGTCAGCTTAAGGATGTTGAATCGGTTCCCCTGTCAGAACAGAATCTTTTTGAATAAACAAAAAAATTAAGGCGAAACAGATTTGTGTCTGTTTCGCCTTTGTTGTTATTGCAGATTAACCTTTGTAATCAATCCATTCGTCGTCAACCCATTCTTGCTTTGTTTCGTTCCATCTTCTGTACTGGAGTTGTCCGTGACTTCCACGACGCCATTTCTTGTAAATTACATCAGCTATCGGCTGAACAGAAGTTGAATCGGCACCGCTCTCCAAAGCTGAACTGTCAGGAGTTGCAACTTCAACAACTGCAACGCTGTCGGGGGTTGAATCTGTTTCTGCTGCACCTGCAACCATAACGGTTCCCTGTGCGATAATTGCTGTCATAATAAATGCTGTAAAAATTTTTGCGGCTTTCTTTTTCATCTGTTATTTCTCCCTTAATATAAGACAATAATTATAGTAGCCGTTTTCTATATCGGAGTATGGGATAATAATAGAATCATCTTTTGTATAGACTACGCCTTTCTTTTTATCGTAAGGCTCAAAAATAAGGTGAGTGGTTTTGTCTTTTTCAACATAAACATACATATTTGTTTCCTCATATACTTCGACATTATCGTTGTATTCGCCCGATTCAATGAGATCGGCTACACAATCCTCGTATGTGGCGTCCCAACCGGGGACAATCAAAAAGCAGTATGAAGCAAAGAATATAGCGACAACAAGCAATGCCATTAAAGCTGTAACAACATTGTTTATAATTGTCTGTTTTTTCTTCGGGTACAGAATCATTTCCATTCTGCTTATAATTTTTTCGCCCTTATCGTTGGTTACAAAACTCATTCCGACAAGCGCACTTTTCAGTGCAGTTTCCCTGTCGCTCTTTTCACTTTCTTTTTGTTCTTTATAGGCTTTCATTTGCGTTACAAGTACTTCGTAATACACAGTACATCTGTTCTCGCTAAGCTTGCTTGTAACACGCTTGTCACACCTGAGTTCAAGACAGTAGGTTAAATCTTTTTTCAAAAGGTGGGCAAACGGATTCCACCAAAAGATTCCGCAATAAATTTCCGTCAGCAATTTAATCCAAATATCCTTGTTTTTTATATGACAGCATTCGTGCGTTGCGATATATCCAAAATCCCTGTCGTCAAATTCACGATTCGGAATAAGAATAACAAGATTGAAAAATCCGTATGTAACAGGGGAGATAACGCAATCGGTAATTTTTAGCTTAACTTTTCTTCTGATTCCGCACTTTTGCGAAATGAGGTCAAGCTTTGCCTGCATTTCGGGTGTTCCGTCAATAACATTTGCTTTCAGAGCTTTGACTGCTTTGTAATACTTAATCATCACCCGTGAAATGTATATCACACTTCCGGCAATCCATACTGCTACAAGCAGGTTGAGCCATGTGAATTCCGGAACAAACAGCACATCTTTGTTGGGAGTCAGAACATCCATTATTGCGGCATACACATTTTTATCGGAAACTGTATATGTAAATTTGAATTCAAACGGAAATACCATTCTTACAAATGTTACAACATACAATCCCAAAATCGTATAAAGACCGCAGTAATTACAAAAAGCAACCTTTTTTCTGAAAAAGTAAAGCAGCACTATAAAAATGCTGCTTATTGCAATAGAAAACAAGAATGAATAAAAACTTATTTGCATAAATTATTTGCCGAGTTCTTCACGGCGCTTTTTAAGGAGAGCCTCAAGCTTATCGAAAACATCTGAGCTTTCGGTTCTCTCAATAAGCTCTGAGAAGAGAGTCGGAATATCGCTGTCGGCAAAATTCGGTCTGTCCGAAATCTGTTTGATTGCATAAGCGTCCTTTGTCATTGTAGGAACAAAAGTACGGGCATAGTTCTTAGTCATCTGCTTAACGCCAACAACTTTAATCATGTCCTTCTTGAGAAGAGAATTGATAAGAAGGTTAATGTAACTCTTTTTCCATGTTTTGTTTACAGCCTTCTTAACAATTTCTGAGCTTGTGAGTGGTTCATCGAGGTCCCACAATAAGTACATAATTTCTTCTTCGCTTTTAGTAAGCATGATATTTACCTCCAAAATTAAGTTTATAAATAATATTAAGCATTTAACTTGTCCTCATTATACTATTTGGTACAGAAAAAGTCAATAAAAATCTTAAAAAATTATGTGATTCAGGATAAAATCAGCCATTTTCGCACATATTGTTAAAAAATGACTATAAAAATGCGGAATGTTGTATATTATAAAAAGCATAATATTATGGTTTATTCACAAAATCCTGAAAACGCACAACAAGTCACCGCAAAAAATATTGCGACGACTTGTCTTTTTATTGAAAATATTCAATTAAGCTGTTTTTATTCCGAAATTTTTTTCTGTTCCTTTTTATCGTGGATAAGTCTTGCAAGATACACCGCAGGGGTGTCGAGCAGACTTGTGAAAATGTAGATTACATAGCTTGAAAGGAAGATTGAAACGAGTGTTCCGAAATCATAAGTTCCCCAAAACGCAAAAGCGGTGAAAAGGGCTGTGTTAAGAATTTGACTGATAAGCGTTGAACCGTTGTTTCTCAGCCATAAAAACCTTCTCTTGTCACCGAATTTCTTTTCCGTGAACTTCCACCACTTGTGATAGAGCCACACATCAAACAGCTGACTTATCGCATATACAATAAGTGATGCAAAAATCATTCGGGGAGTGTTTGAGAAAACTGCCTTGATTGACGGCATAATCGTGTCATTCGGACTCGGATTGTAAAGCATCCAGCTTTGTGAAAGCACAAGAAAAAATACCGATGAGAGTATTCCCGTAAGAACCGCCTTGTTGGCGGCTTTTTTGCCCTCACATTCCGAGAGAATGTCCGTAATCAAAAATGTTACCGCAAAAAGCACATTACCGAGAGTTTGTTCCATTGAAAAAGCGTTTACAAGGATTAAAGCCTCAATGTTCGCAAGAATTGTTGCTACGGCTGAAACGCAGTAAAGCCCGGCTTTGCCGAAAAGAGCATAGCCTAAAACTGCCATACCGTATATGAATACCACCGAGAATATAAGCAAAAGTTCATTTATCATATCAGTCACCTACTCCGAAATCCGTGTTGTTAATTAAAATATCCGTTCTTGGGTTATCCTTATATACAGGATAGATCTTCTGCATAAACTCTTTTATGACAGCTTTGTCGGGTTCAACTTCCGTTGTGTTGTCACACATAATGTTAACGCAAATTCGTTCAAAATATTTTAATCCCAACTCAATATCCTTTTGCATGGTTTCGGCTGTCTGACCTTTAATTCCGAAAAGAAAATTAGCTTCGTCGAAATTCTCAGCAATAACAGCGGGATTGCTCTCTTTGATTCCTTTTTTCAGAACATTTTCTCTGAAATCGCAGTCAAAGGTTTCAAGACCGAGCTTCATTTTCAAATCAAAATCCGCAAAATCTTTTCTGAGCTGACTGATTTTGTTCCGATAAAGATAATGTGCCTCAAAATGAATGGTATTTATCTTTTTTTCTTTGCACACCTGTTTGATAAAATCAAGTGTTTTTTTGTCAAGCTCAAAAACCGAGCCTGAGTTAATGACCTCAAGGTCACCGAAAATTCCCGTAACTTTTTCAAGCACGGCTTTGTTAAGACGAAAGTTTTCGTCCTCGTCACTGCACCTGTCGGTGTAGTAGTCGCAGAAGATGCATTTTCTGTAAACGCAACCGCTTCCACGCAGAAGAACAATCTCCCGACTGTTCTTTTCATTAATAATACTGTATCTCTCCATACTCTCTTTCCGGCACAAAAAAAGCACCCACACAAAAGAGGGTGCAAAAAGGGCGTAAAAAGCCCTGTGCCTTTCTCCTTAGTTTTGATAGAAGGAGCAGCCTATCGGCGTCCTTCCGGCAGGATGGTTACGAACTGCCACACAGTATGCTATCACAAATTCCGTTTTATGTCAACTGCAATTTATTATTGCATTATATATGTTTAAGAGGTATAATGAAAAGAAGAAATCAAGTGTAAAGTAACTTTCTGAGTGACTTTGCAGGCTCAAAATTCCATATGGGAAAATTAGCGAATATTGTCATAAATTCCCGAAAAAAACAGCCTATTTTCTTGTATTTTTTAGTTGACAAAGGGACAAACCTTTTGTATAATAATAAACAGCGTTTTAATATGTGTCTATGCTGTCAAGAGGTGCAGATATGCTTTTTGAGCTTAAATCCGTCTTTCAGAATGACGGTGAAGAAAAACAAGTTGAATATAACCTTGACTTGTCAGGTCTTGATGTTGACGGAGTTTATCCATTCAAAACTCCCGTTGTCGTGACTGCCAAAGCAACAAACAGAGCAAGTTTGATTACTCTTGTAATCAATGCACACTTTGATTACAGCCGTGACTGTGACCGTTGCGGTGAGCCTTATACAAGAGAGATGAATATGAGCTTTGAACACAGGCTTATTCAGACTCTTGCCGATGAGGAAAATGATGACTATATTGAAACACCTGATTTTACACTCGAGCTTGATGATGTTGTAATTTCTGACATTTTTCTTTCGCTCCCGTCAAAGAATCTTTGCAGGGACGATTGCAAAGGTCTGTGTCAGATTTGCGGACAAAACCTCAACAACGGTGAATGTTCCTGTGATAAGCGTCAAACGGATCCAAGACTTGAGATACTTAAACAGTTGATTGACTAAGATAAATTTTGTAAGGAGGTTTTTGTAATGGCAGTACCCAAGAACAAAACATCACACGCAAGAAAGAGCTCAAGACGTTCAACAGTATGGAAGATTAATGCTCCTGAACTTACTGCTTGTCCTAACTGCGGTGAATTAACAGCAGCTCATAAGGCTTGCACAAACTGTGGTATGTACAACGGCAGACAGGTTGTTGTAAAGAAAGACGAACAGTAATTTTTATTACAAACATTACGGGCGGCAGTTATCTGTTCGCCCTTTTGTTTTGCAAATTTTACCGTATATACAAAAACAATTTGCAAACCTGTTGATTAAAAACGGTATTTTGTGTAGAATAAAAGTGTATGTAAAAATGTTTTGCGAGGTGAAGGTGTGGCTGTTAAAATTTTTGATGTCACAACCGGCAGTCATGCCGACAAAGCAGGGATAAAAAAAGGGGAAACCCTCCTTTCAATCAATTCAAACG
Organism: Ruminococcoides intestinale; assembly: GCF_040095935.1. Taxonomy (NCBI): domain Bacteria; kingdom Bacillati; phylum Bacillota; class Clostridia; order Eubacteriales; family Oscillospiraceae; genus Ruminococcoides; species Ruminococcoides intestinale. The sequence continues at coordinate 138,033 of NZ_JBBMFQ010000004.1, forward strand.
AGATTGTCGATGTTCTTGATTACCGATTCTATCAGGTAAACCGCAAGCTTACTCTTGAGGTTGCGGATGAGGACAAAAATGTTCGTACCATAGAAATGACCAAGGGAGAATATGAGGAAATCGGTCTTGAGTTTGAAACCTATCTTATGGACAAACAGCATTCGTGCCGTAATAAGTGCATTTTCTGCTTTATTGACCAGCTTCCGAAGGGGATGCGTGAGTCGCTCTATTTTAAGGATGACGACAGCCGACTTTCGTTTTTGTTCGGCAACTATATCACGCTGACAAATATTACAGAGCATGAAATTGACCGAATTATAAAAATGCACATAAGCCCGATTAATGTGTCGGTTCACACAACAAACCCCGAGCTTCGTTGTAAGATGATGAATAACCGTTTTGCAGGCGATACATTGAAATATCTCAAACGCTTTGCAGACGCAGGAATAACGCTTAACTGTCAGATTGTTTCCTGTCCCGGAATTAATGACGGTGACGAGCTTGTCAGAACATTGACCGATCTTGAAAATCTCGGTGTTAATATGACTGCGATTGTTCCTGTCGGACTTACACGCTACCGTGAAAACCTTTATCCGCTTGTTCCTTATAATAAGGAAACGGCAGGGCAGACAATTGATATAATTGAAAAAATGGGTGATGAGTGCGTCAAAAAGCACGGCAGACGAATTTTCTTTCCGGGTGATGAATTTTACCTCCTTGCCGAAAGAGAAATCCCGTCACCTGAATTTTATGAGGACTTTTCCGCTCTTGAGGACGGAATCGGTATGATTGCGTATCTGACCGATGATGTCGGCTGGAAGCTTGAAGAGCTTGATGCAGACGAAAGCCTTTGCCATAAGGTAACAATTGCCTGCGGCGAGGGAGTGTTTCCGTACATGAAGCGGATTATGTCGATGATTAACGAAAAATTCCCGAATATAACTATAAATACAAGGGCGATTAAGAACAACTTTTTCGGCGGAGGAGTAAATGTGTCAGGACTTGTCACAGGCGGTGATCTTATTGATCAGCTCCGTGGCGATGACCTTGGCGACAGGCTTATTATCACGTCATCAATGCTCCGTTTTGAAAATGATTTGTTTCTTGATGATGTTTCAACAGATGATGTTGAACGGGAACTCGGTGTAACTCTTGTTCCCGTCAATAACAACGGAAACGACCTTGTAGAGGCTGTAATTGCAGGAAAGGACTGATAAGATGAACAAACCCGTAATTGCCGTTGTCGGCAGACCAAATGTGGGAAAGTCAACGCTTTTCAATAAACTCATCGGTCAGAGATTGTCAATTGTTGACGATACTCCCGGTGTTACCCGTGACAGAATATACGGTGAGGTGGAATGGTGCGGAAAAACTGCCTTTATTGTTGACACAGGCGGTATTGAACCGAAATCAGATGATATTATTCTTGTGCAGATGCGCCGTCAGGCTCAGCTTGCAATCGACACGGCTAATGTTATTATCCTTGTAACAGACTGCAAGTCGGGCATGGTTGCAACAGATATGGATGTTGCGCAGATGCTCCAGAAGTCGGGCAAGCCAGTTGTGCTTTGTGTAAACAAGTGCGACACACTCGGCGAACCGTCACCTGAATTCTATGAGTTTTATAATCTCGGTTTAGGCGATCCTATCGAGGTTTCAGCCGTTCACGGTTACGGTACGGGCGACCTTTTGGACAAGGCTTTTTCAAGCTTTGATTATGATGAAAATGCGGAAGATGACGACACAATCATCAATGTTGCGGTAATCGGCAAGCCGAACGCAGGCAAGTCATCTCTTGTAAACAAAATTACAAACGAGGAACGCTGTATTGTGTCTGATATAGCAGGCACAACCCGTGACACAATCGATACGCTTGTTGAAAATAAGTACGGAAAGTTCAACTTTACCGATACCGCAGGACTTCGCCGTCAGAGCAAAATCTATGATAATATCGAAAAATACAGTATTATCCGTGCAAAAATGGCTATTGAACGCAGTGATGTGTGCGTTATTATGATTGATGCGACAGAGGGCGTTACAGAACAGGATACCAAGGTTGCAGGTCTTGCGCATGAGGCAGGCAGAGCGTGTATAATTGCCGTAAACAAGTGGGACGCTGTCGAAAAAAACGATAAGACAATGCAGGAGTTCCGCAAAAAGCTTGACGCAGATTTTGCGTTTATGTCATATGCGCCGAAGATATTTATTTCCGCAAAAACAGGTATGCGTATCGACAGGCTGTTTGAATATATCATAAGCTGTAATGACAGCGCAAACCGCAGAATCAGAACAGGTATGCTCAACGAACTTCTTGCACAGGCTACAACAAGAGTTCAACCGCCGTCGGACAAGGGTAAGCGACTTAAAATTTTCTATATGACTCAGGCTTCCGTAAAACCGCCGACATTCGTTTTCTTCTGCAACAATGCACAGCTTTTCCACTTCTCATATCAGCGTTATCTTGAAAACAGAATCCGTGAGGCTTTTGCTCTTGAGGGTACGCCGATCAAAATTGTGGTAAGAGAGAGAGGAGAAAAGTAATGGAGCATATTTCGGCAATTTTAGCAAACTGCTGGTGGATGATTCTGCTTTCGGCATTGATTGCGTATCTTCTCGGCAGTATCAACACGGCTGTTCTTGTTACAGGCATTGTGACAAAGGGCAAAAAGGATATCCGTCAAATGGGCAGCGGCAATGCAGGCTTTACAAATGTACTGCGCAGCGTCGGTAAAGTTCCGGCAATCATCACCATTGTGTGTGACGCACTGAAGTGTATTATCGCCGTGCTTATCGGAGGGTTCATCTTCTCATTTGCATCGGTTGCATTTCAGGGTGAAAGCCCTATTTTTATAAACGAGCTTATCAACTGCGGAAAATATGTTGCAGGTATTTTCTGTATTCTCGGACATTCATACCCCGTGTATTTTCACTTTAAGGGCGGTAAGGGTGTTGTAACCGCTGCCGCTCTTATGCTGACAGAGGATTGGCGTGTATTCATCGCAATTATTGTAACTTTTTTAATTATCTTCCTCTGCTCAAAAATCATATCACTTGCAAGTGTTCTCTGTGCGATTCTCTATGCGCCTTACACCTTTGCAATGACATTTATCTTTGACTTCATAATTTACAAGGATTATTCTCTTACATATGTAATCTTCTCAACTGCGGCGGCTCTTTTAATCGGTGTTTTTGTTCTTGTAAAGCACAAAGAAAACATCAAAAGACTTCTTAAAGGTGAAGAAAAGAAAATTACAGCCAAAAAATGACGGCAGTATTGACCGAAAAGTGATTTGGTTGTACAATAACTTTGGTATGATATTTGTTATATTTTAAATGTTTCTGATACGGAAAATAAATTATATTGAGAGGTTGAATTAAAATGTCAGATTGTATTTTCTGCAAAATCGTTGACGGCTCAATTCCGTCAAAAAAAGTTTATGAAGACGAAAAAATTCTCGCTTTCTATGATCTTGAACCACAGGCTCCCGTTCATGTGCTTGTAATTCCAAAGGAACACATCTGCTGTGCAGACGCAGTTAATGAAGAAAATGTCGGCAATATTGCTCACATTTTCACTAAAATTCCCGAAATTACAAAATCACTCGGACTTACAAACGGTTACCGTATTGTAAATAACTGCGGTGAGGACGGCTGTCAGAGCGTAAAGCATATGCATTTCCACATCCTCGGCGGCAAAAAGCTCAACGGCACAATGGCATAAGAAGGGACTGCAATAATGGATACATATAAGATTAATATTGAAGGACTTGACAGAGAACTCAGAAAATTCCCTGTAAACGATAAGCTTGATATTGCCGCATTTATTATGTTTGGTGACATTGAGATGACAGAGGTTGCCGCAAGAGAACTCCTCAAGCGTGTTCCCGAACACGATGTTGTTGTGACTGCCGAAGCAAAGGGTATTCCGCTTTGCTATGAAATGGCTCGTCAGGGCTGCAGAAACTATGTTGTCGCAAGAAAAAGCGTTAAGGTTTATATGGGCAATCCTATCGGAGTGACCGTTAATTCAATCACAACAAAAAACGAACAGAAACTCTACCTCGGCGAAGATGATGTAAATCTTCTCAACGGCAAGAGAGTTCTTCTTGTTGATGATGTAATTTCAACAGGCGAAAGTCTTCACGCTCTTGAAACGCTCGTTGAAAAAACAGGCGCAAATATCGTTGGCAGGGCGTCAGTCCTTGCCGAAGGTGACGCTAAGGACAGAGATGACATTATATTCCTCAGCGAACTTCCGCTTTTCTTTAAGTAATACTGAGTAATTATAAAATCAAATTTAAACAGCTGTTGAAGTGTGCAGATTATACCGTCCGCATATTTTGACGGCTGTTTTCCTTTTTTATACCATAGATATAAAGTGTAAAAATTAAAGTGTAGAAATTGTTCAACTTATAAATGATTGAATAGAAACAGTGGTGAATAGGTAATTTAATGAGAAGAAATAGCAGCAAAATTAACAAAAATAAAGATATTTTTAAAAAATAATATTTATATTGACAAATGAAATTCTATATGATATTATAAAAATACCAAAAATAATATACTTGAAGTAATAAAAATGGACTAATTGTTTTTTTGTAGATAAAAATAACCAAATAAATAATAAAAGGAGATGCCATTATGAAAAAAGTATGTTTATGCCTTGCTTTTGTGTTGGCAGCGGTATGTATTCTATGTTCCTGCTCTGATTTACCTGCACCAAGTACCTCTGAAACCGTGAATCCTTCCGTAGATGTTACTTTGAAAAAGTGGGAAGATTGCGGAGCAAGTATTGATAAAGCGGAAGAAATTTCCGGAATTAAGTTTGGCGAAAGTTTGGAAAATATTGTAAGTGTAAGAGCTATTCCATACACGGCGATCGAAGTGGTTTGTTCGTTAGATAAATCTGTCTCTGACAATACTGTGACCTTGCGCAAGGCTGTCAGCTATGCTGTAAAAAACAGTGAAAATCTCAGCGGAGTCAATACAAACGGACTTTCTCCCACAACGGCGACTTTTGAAATTAAGGGTGCGAATTTTTTAAATGAAAAAGGTAAAACTGTAGTAGGAGAATATAATGATAACAATTATAAATATTCTTTTTATTGCAAAAAAGGATTGAATGGTAACCGAGTGTATAATTATATTAAAAAAATGATTACTGAATAAGGATTGATTTTTATGAAACGGCTGTTTGGACTTATAGGATTTACTTTCCTGTTTGTCTTTTCAGCCGTTTTTTATTCGGATTTTAATGAAATTGTCTTTGCGATTATCGGCTCATTGGGATTGCTTTCCGTTGCTGTCGGTATATTTTTAATTGCTTCAAAGAAAAATAAATCATTCGGCAAGTCGCTGTGCGTATTTGCTTTTGCTGTAATATATTCTGCGGGCAATATGATCGGCTATTCCGAATATATTAACAACACGGTCATAAATAATTATTCTGATAAAGAAATTACAGCAAGCGGATATATTTGTGATGAAATCATCACCACCGATTCATCATGCAGTTTCGTAATCAAAACCGACAAAATCAACGGTCAGCCGTCAGATGCGAAAATTCAAATTATTTCGTACTCAAATGTTGATGCAGAGCCCTTTGAAAAGGTCAACTTCACGGCTCATACATACAAGAATAATGTAAACTCTCAGATCAGTCACGGAATTTTTCTGAAAGCATATTCCTATGACGGCTTCAAAATTGAACCGACAGGGGAGAAGGCAACAACATTTTATTCATTTGCAGTTTCAATAAGACGGGCGATGAAAAATTCCCTTGATATGCTGTTGCCGGAGGATTATTCAACGCTCTGCCGTGCCGTTCTTTTGGGCGAGAAAACAGCTCTTGATTCAAGCGTTAAAGATGATTTTTCATTGACAGGCACTTCGTTTTTAATAGTGGTTTCGGGAATGCATCTTGTTATAATCACTTCGTTTGTATTGTTCTTGGTGAGAAAATTAACAAAAAACAGATTCATAATAACAGGCTTTACCACATTTACGGTTATTGCTTTTATGGCTGTAACGGGCTTTGCGCATTCGGTTGTCCGTGCCGGAATTATGATGATAATTGTGTCGCTTGCATCGTCAAATCTCAGAATAGCCGACTCGCTGAATAACCTTGGTTTTGCCGCAATTGTTCTGACAGCTTTCAACCCATATGCGGTAGCCGATATCGGAATGTTGCTTTCATTTTCGGCAACGACGGGCATAATTCTGTGGTCAAGACCGATTGAACGCTCTGTGCTGAGATTCTTTCACTACAAAAACAAGCGTAAGGACGGTTTTGTCGGAACGGTTGTCTATTATATCAAAAGGCTGTTTAAAATCTGCGTAAATATGCTGTCGGTTTCAGTATCTGCATTTCTGTGGATTTTGCCGATAACCGCTGTTGCATTCAACAGAATTTCCCCGACAGTCATACTTGTTTCTTTGTTATGTGAACCGTTTGTTTCGGCACTTTTGGTGTGTTCTCTGTTGTGTTCGGTACTTTTTATTTGCCCGTTTATATCATTTTTTGCATACCCGTTTGGACTCGTTTCGGGATTATGTTCAAAGGCAATTTTGTGGTTGGTTTCAACTTTTTCACAACTCCCATTCAGCACAATTAAAACCCATTCGCTCTATTGGTTTGTGTGGATAGGTGTCAGCGTACTTCTCGCAATCGGCGGATTGTTTGTAATAAATCGAAAATTCTATGTCAAAATTTCTGTTCCGATATCAATTTCAGTCCTCGTAATAGGAGTGTCGCTCAATGTGCTTTTAACAGCCGATAACGGTGAAATGAAAATCTATAATGTCGGCAACGGTGTTTTTGCAACAGTCAACTGCCCCGACAGCTGTTCCGTGATTTCATGCGGAGGGAGCAGAGCAAGCGCAGATGATGTGACAGCCGATATCAGCGAAAGCTATTCCGATATTGAATATATGATAATTCCAAATCAGAATAATAAATACTCTTCTCTTGAACGCTATGCGGTCACAAAATTTGACTTAAATAATATTTTGGTATATGATAATGACATTAAAAAGCAAAATCTTTTGAACGCTTTTGACGGTAACAGCCGACAGACTTTCGGCGGAAACAATCATTTTACGCTGAATCTTTCCGATACGGTGACGGATGAGGTAATCTGCGTTGACAACACAATGTTTCAGTTCATAAAAGGGAAAAATATGACTGTATTGTTTGTGCCGACAGATGCAGACCTTTCAAATCTGCCCGAAAAGTATCGCAATCCCGATTGTTTGCTGATTGATACAGTCCCCGAAAATTTCGATTTGATATCATGCAATACCGTGATATTTTCGGGATCGGAAAAGCAGTTTAAGAAAAATTATGATTCTATTAAAGAAATCAGTCCAACCGTTATTTCAACATCTGAAAGAAACATAACGGTCAATCTGAACGGAGGATAAAATGCCGCGCATCACCGAAGCAGACCTGAAAAAACAAATTAAAAACAAAAGCTTTTCGCCTGTGTACCTCATCTACGGTTCGGAGCAGATGTTTGTCAAAAGTTACACAAAAAAGCTTTGTGAGGCTGTTGCAGGCAAAAACCCGTCCGATTTCAATTATCATACATTCAGCGGTGACATCGATTTTCAGGAACTTGCCGCATCCCTGCAAATAATGCCGTTTATGGCGGAACGCAACTGTGTTGTTGTGACCGACATTTACTTTGATAATATGGTGAAGGATCGGCTTGATACTCTTAAAGAGCTTACAAGCAGAGCATGGGACGGTACGGTTCTCATAATTTCAATGCCGACTTATGTTCCGTCAAAGAATAAAACTTCTTTTACAGCTCTTATAAAGCGTGTTGAAAAAATCGGCAGCGTCTGCTGTTTTGAAAAAATCAATTCACAAATTATCGAAAAGTATGTTGCAAAGTGGGCAAACGAAAACGGCAAGTTGATTTCACACCTCAATGCGTCAAAAATTATTTCAAATGTCGGTGATGACCTCAATCTTCTGAAAAACGAGGTCAACAAAATTGCCGCATATGCAAAGGGTGAGGAAATTACCGACCGTGATATCGACCTTTTGTCAACCGTAAACCTTGAAGCAAGAACATATGATATGGCTGACGATGTTATTAACGGCAGAGGTGACAGAGCGTTCAGAAAGCTTGACACACTTTTTTGTCAGCGGGAAGAACCGATTAACATTCTCTATGCACTTTCATCCGCCTATGTCGATGCGTATCGTATGCGTGTTGCAGATGAATGCTCAGTCAGTAAAGAAACCGTGGCAAAAGATTTTGCCTACAAAAATCGTGCGTTTGTGTTAAACAGGGCGAGAACCTCCGTTTCAAGGACTTCAACCGAGGCACTTCGGAAAAGCCTTGATGTGCTTGTTGAAACAGACGAAAAGCTGAAATCAGTTTCCGTTAATCAAAGGTTTTTAATTGAACAGCTTATTTCCCGTTTGCTTTTGATTGCAAAGGAGGGCAGAATCTAATGCTCAAAATCCGTGAGGCTGTCATAGTTGAGGGCAGATATGACAAGATAAAGCTTTCATCAATTGTAGATGCTCCGATAATCGAAACCAACGGTTTCCGTGTTTTTTCCGACAAAGAAAAGCAGTCGCTTATCCGCAAAATTGCCGAAACAAGGGGAATACTTATAATGACCGACAGCGACGGTGCAGGCTTTGTAATAAGGAATTTCCTTAAAGGCTCGGTCGATAATTCAAAAATTAAAAATTGCTATATTCCGCAAATCAAAGGCAAGGAAAAACGCAAGGCAAAAGGCGGTAAAGAGGGGCTTTTGGGCGTTGAAGGCGTCAGCGATGAGGTTATAATAAATGCAATCCGCAAAAGCGGTGCCGAGATAATCGGTGAAGAAAATAATATTCCCGAAAGGAAAATTACTAAAGCCGATCTATTTGTCCTCGGACTTACGGGAACTGAAAATTCAGAAATAAACCGCAAGAAGATTCTTAAAAAACTCGGTCTGCCGTCATATCTTTCAACAAACGCATTTTTGACCGCAATCAACTGTCTTTATTCTTTTGAAGAACTAAAAGAGATGCTCTGACAAAATAAAAAATTCATAGGTTAAATAAATCACCTGTTTCGGCAAAAACTAAAACAGGTGATTTCTTATGAAAAAAAGTTTACGGTTGCGTAACGATTGCATTCTCTTTTCAATAGGCGGAGCAGGCTACGCTCTGCTTGAAATTTTGTGGCGGAGAAAAACTCATTGGTCAATGGCGGTCACGGGCGGAACTGCATTTGTGTCGCTTTTCAGATTTTACAAGCGCTTTTCAAAAATGAATATGCTGCAAAAATGCATATCGGGAAGTGCGATAATTACCGCACTTGAATACTGCTGCGGCTGTGTTGTCAATTTGAAATTCAGGCTTAATGTCTGGGATTATTCAAACTGCCGACTTAATTTTAAAGGGCAGATTTGCCCGTTTTACAGCACCTTGTGGGCATTCCTTTGTATCCCCGTCAGCGCATTATGCAATTCTCTCTGCAAAAAAATACAGTAAAAAAACAGGAGCGGTAAGTAAAAATACTGCTCCTGTTATGTTTTATTTATTCAGACTTTTTGTTCTCGCTTTTTTCATCGGATTCGTTTTCTTCGGAAGAGTCGTTTTTCTTGACAACAACCCGTAAAATACGCTGATCCTTAACCTCCATAACGGTAAACTTAAAGCCGTCGGCCTCAATGTTGTCACGCTTGTGGGGGATTGTTCCTGCGTGTTCAAGAATATATCCGCCGACCGTCACGCTGTCACATTCAAGACTGTCCTCGTCCATATCAAACAGACCGAGCATATCTTCAAGCTCCATATCGCCGTTTACAAGGAACTCGCCCTTGCCGATTTTGTAGTAGTTATGCTCAATTTCTTCGTCCTCGTCCCATATTTCACCAACAATTTCTTCGAGCAAATCCTCCATTGTAACAATACCGAGTGTTCCGCCGTATTCATCCGTAACTACAGCAAGATGAATTTTTGTGCGTTTGAATGCATTAAGAATTTTTGAAAGCTGTTGCGTTTTGAACACAAAGTAAGGTGGCTGCATAAGCTCCTTAACATCGGGCGCTTTACCGTCTGCAAGTCGTTCAAGATAATCTCTTGTATGGAGAATGCCGACAACATGGTCAACCGTGCCTTCGTACACGGGAATTCTTGAATAGCGGTTTTCAATGATGATATCCTTGATTTTTTCAGGCGAGTCATCAACGCTGATAAATGTGATGTCAACCCTCGGAGTGAGAATTTCCTCGGCAGTAGTTTCGTCAAAGTCAAGTGCGGAGCGAACCATTTCGCTTTCGCTCTCTTCAAGAACGCCTTCTTCCTCAATGCTCTCAACAATGTATTTAAGCTCATTTTCTGTAACTGACGGAGCGTCACCGCTGCTGCCTGCAATCTTTAAGGCAATCATTTTGAATCGTGTGAAAATCCACACAAGCGGTGTAAGAAGTGTCATAAGTCCTCTGAGCAATCCGGCTGTTTTGAGTGAAAAGGCATCGCAATGTTCCTTTGCAAGACATTTCGGCACAATCTCACCGAATGTCAGAACAAGAAAAGTTGTTGCACCCGTTGCAATTGCTGAGCCTGCGTCACCGAAAAGATTCATACACAGCACAGTCGCAATTGAAGAACAGCTCAGGTTTACAACATTGTTGCAGATGAGAATTGTTGTAAGGGCATTGTCGAAATGCTCGATTATGTAGAGCGCTGTTGCCGCTTTTTTGTTGCCGTCATCCTTGTAACGCTGAACACGCACCTTGTTTACAAACGAAAATGCAGTTTCAATCGCCGAAAAGAACGCCGAAAGCAAAATAAGAACTAAAATGACAACACCCATAATTATGTCAGATGTCAACTGAATATCACTCCATAACAACTTCCGACAGGTTCTGTCGGAATAATATTTCTTTAATACTACTATAATTCTTTTAAATAATTATTACTTATTAGAAATAAAGAAATAAAATTATTGAAATAATTTTGCTGTAATGGTATAATGGACACTAAAGGCTTTTTACAATTGAACAATGTGGCTTGTGCGTCTTATTTTTTGTATGCATACATTTTGCGTGCAATTTCGGTGAAACTATTCTCGGAGGTGCATACAATGCCACAAAAATCAAAATCTTCAAAAGTCTCATCAAAAAAAGGGAACTATGTTAAAAATCCTGCACCGGATGACGATCCGCAAAAGCTTGCAAACGACAGCCCCATAAGTGAAGAACAAACAGACCGAATCGGCGAAACAGGTTCTGTTCTCACAACTCATAAGGATTGTGTGCTGCATTGCCTGACGATTATCGGTCAGATTGAAGGCCATTACATTCTTTCACAACAAAACAAAACCACAAAATACGAGCATGTCATCCCTCTGCTTGTTTCGGTTGAGGAGGACGAAAGAATTGACGGACTGCTTGTGCTGATTAACACAGTCGGCGGAGATGTTGAGGCAGGTCTTGCAATTGCCGAGGTGATTTCGGGAATGAAAAAGCCGACCGTTTCCATCGTACTCGGCGGAGGTCATTCAATAGGAATTCCGCTTGCTGTTGCGGCAAAGAAAAGCTTTATCGCAAAGAGTGCGTCAATGACGGTTCATCCCGTCAGAACAACAGGCCTCACACTCGGAGTTCCGCAGACCTTTGAATATTTTCAGCGTATGCAGGACAGAATCACAACCTTTGTTGCCGAAAATTCCAATATTACAAAAGACCGTTATAATCAGCTTGTGCTTAACACGGGTGAGCTTGTAATGGATATCGGAACTATTCTTGAGGGAGAAGAGGCTGTTGAAGAAGGCTTGATTGACAAGGTCGGAACAGTTTCCGACGCAATTGACGCTCTTTATGATTTGATTAAAGAAAACAAAGGGAGCAAGCCAAAGTCTGCAAAATCACGCTCAAAAAAGCAGGAAAAATAATTTCGGGCGTTTTGCCCGAATACATATATATTGTGACGCTTATGATTTGTATGAAATCTTAATTATGCCAATCCATACGGCTTTTCAGCGTACAAATAACAAAGAAGATTTGTAAAACTTATTTTTTGGAGGGAATACATAACCATGTCAATTTTAGATGCTATTATTCAGGGTGTTGTTCAGGGACTTACCGAATTTTTGCCCGTATCAAGCAGCGGCCACCTCGCAATCACACAGCACATTCTCGGTGCAGGCACAGGCGAAAGCAATCTTTTCTTTAATGTAATGCTCCATGTCGGTACACTTGTTGCCGTTGTTGCATTCTACCACAAACTTGTGTGGGATCTTATCAAAGAATTTTTCCTTATGCTCAAGGATATTTTCACGGGCAAGTTCAAATGGAGCAAAATGAATTACAACCGTAATCTCGTTGTAATGCTCATCATCGGTCTTATACCGCTGTTCTTGCTTTTTCTGCCAATCCCCGGAACAGATATGAAACTCAAGGACCTTGCAGACCAGCTTTCCGCAAGTCCTGTTCTCATAGTAACTGCCTGTTCGCTCATTCTCACAAGCGTACTTTTAACAATCGGTATTATCCGTAACCGCAAGAGTGTTGCCTCAACTCACAAACATCTTGCAGCAAAGAGCAATGCCAAGGCAACAAGAGATAATTTTAATGTTGTTGACGCAATCCTTGTCGGTGTAACACAGGTTTGTGCCGCACTCCTTCCGGGACTTTCCCGTTCAGGCTCAACACTTTCGGTCGGTGAGATGAGAGGAATCTCAAAGCAGAAGGCACTTGACTACACATTCGTACTCGGTATCCCGTCAATCCTTGCGGCGGCACTTCTTGAGGGTGTGGATGCAATCAAGTCACCCGAAGGTTTAAGCAATATTGAATTTCTTCCGCTGATTATCGGAATGGCAGTTTCCGCAGTTGTAGGCTATCTTGCAATCGTAATTTTTAAGTGGTTCCTGAAATCCGACAAAATGGAAATTTTCGTAATCTACACAGCGGTTGTCGGTGTTGCATTTATTGTAATTTCAATCATCGAAATGAATACGGGCGTAAACCTTTTCACAGGTGCGCCAATTGCATAAATTTTAAATGGAGTGATTTTATTGGCAGCTAACAAAAAAACAGCTGACAAAACTAAAAATACTGCGTCGGGAAGAAAAAAGACTTCTTCAAAAACCTCATCAAAAGGTGCAAAAACTGCAAGCAGAACCAAAGCATCCGCTGTTCCGAAAAGGAGCAGCGGACTTTCGCCGCGTGTAAGGGCAATTCTCTATGCCGCCGTTGCGGCTGTTTTTGTCTGCATAATTTTCATAAAAGGTTCAAATGTCTGGACAATGATACGCAGTTTCTTTTTCGGAGTTCTCGGATTCGGAATTTTTCTTGTTCCCGTAACGCTTTTTTATTTGTGTGTTATGACCGAAAAGGAGAAACAGGTTGCACGCTATAAGCTGAAGCTTTTCCTTTGTGTCGTCATAATTCTGTTTATCGGGGCGTTGATTTACGCAGGCAGCGGTGCAAAATATTCTGATATGAACTTTTTTGCGTGTCTTGGCAATCTGTTCAAGGATGCCTGTGACACCTCAAGGTATATGACTTTCGATTGCGGAATAATCGGCGGACTGCTCGGCTATCCGCTTGTTGTCCTGTTCGGCAGTACAGCCGCACTTTTTACAAGCTTTGTTGTAACAGCCGCACTTATCCTTATTGTTGCGAATATTTCTATTAAAGATATGACAGCGGCGGCGTCAAGGACAGCCGTACATATCCGTGAAGCAGGTGAGGAGAGGGCAAGAGTCCGCAGAGAACGCAGAGAAGAAAACCGTGAGAGAAAGCTTGCCGAAAGAGGCGATATCGACATTGCGCTTGAAGGTGAAAACAGAAAGTCCTCGGGAAGTTTTATTGACATTCCGCTTGATGACAAAAAGACAAAGGTCAAGAAAGCAAAGTCGGCAGTAAACGGAATTGACACGGATATTGCCGATTCAAAGGAAGAAAATGCAGCTGACAAGGATCTGTCACAGGATCTCATCAACATAATCAATCGTGCAAGCAAGCCTATGGGCAAAAGTGCCGACAATACGGTTTCTGCAATTGCAGAGGATATCTCAAACGAAAAGTCAGCTTCTAAGGCTGAACAGACAGAGGTTAAGCCTGATGCCGAAACTGAGAACATCGTCAAAAAAGCACTTCTCAAAAGCAAAAAAGACAACAGCGAGGAGGCCGGCGATGAAATTGCGGAACAGCTTGACAGAGCAGTTCGTTCCGATAATTCTCAAAAGGAAGAAAAAAAGTATCAGTTCCCACCGATTCAGTTGCTCAAACCAAAGCTAAATTCCGATGACAGCGATGCAATGGAAGAAATGCAGAATAATGCCAAAAAGCTTATTGATACCCTCACAAGCTTTGGTGTAAAGGCAAGCATTGTAAACATCTGCCGAGGTCCGTCCGTAACACGCTATGAGTTACAGCCTGCCCCCGGTGTTAAAATCAGCAAAATTACAAATCTCTCCGATGATATCGCACTCAGCCTTGCCGCAAACGGTGTTCGTATTGAAGCACCTATTCCGGGTAAGGCGGCAGTCGGAATTGAAGTTCCGAACAAGGTTGTAAGCATGGTAACAATGCGTGAATTGATTGATTCGGACAAGTTCAGAAACAGCAAGAGTAAGCTCACAACCGTTCTCGGCAGAGATATATCCGGTGAAATTGTTGTTACCGACCTTGCCAAAATGCCGCACTTGCTCATTGCAGGTACAACCGGTTCGGGTAAATCCGTATGCGTAAACTCAATTCTTATGAGTATTCTCTACAAGGCAACTCCGGATGAAGTAAAGCTGTTGCTTATCGATCCGAAAATGGTTGAATTTTCAAAATACAAGGGTATTCCGCATTTGCTCATTCCCGTAGTATCCGATGCCAAAAAGGCGGCGGGTGCGCTTGCATGGGCAGTAAACGAAATGCTCCAGAGATATAAAATTTTCTCCGAATACGATTGTAAGGATATTGATTCATATAATTCTCTTATCGAAAAAAATATGAATTATATGGAGAAAAATCCACCTGTTGTTAATGAAGAGGGAGAAGAGGTTCAGCCTGTTCTTGAAGTGAACGGACTTCCCGTTGCCAAAGAAAAAATGAGCCGTGTTGTAATTGCAATTGACGAGCTTGCCGATTTGATGATGGCGGCTCCGAGCGAGGTTGAGGACTCAATCTGCCGACTTGCTCAGATGGCTCGTGCCGCAGGTATGCACCTTATCCTTGCAACCCAAAGACCTACCGTTAATGTAATCACAGGTCTTATCAAGGCGAATGTACCGAGCCGTATTTCACTCAAGGTAAGTTCAAACACAGACTCCCGTACAATTCTTGATACAGGCGGCGGTGAAAAGCTTATCGGCCGAGGCGATATGCTGTTTTCGCCTGTAGGTGCTCCAAAGCCTATTCGTGTTCAGGGCTGCTACGCTTCCGATGAAGAAATCGAGGGTGTAACCCACTACATAAAGAAAGCATATTCGGCTCAGTATAATTCTGAAATCGAAGAAAAAATTAAAAGAATTGCTGCAGAAGAAATTGCTCAGGGCAAAAAATCGGGTGATTCAGATTCATCATCTGACGAAGGTCTTGATATTGACAGCAAAATGGAAGAGGCAATCAAGTGCGTAATTGAAGCAGGACAGGCATCAACCTCACTTTTGCAGAGAAGACTTAAGGTCGGTTATGCAAGAGCAGGCAGAATGATTGACGATATGGAACAAATGGGAGTTGTAGGCCCTCATCAGGGTTCAAAACCGAGAGATGTTCTCATGACCTACAACGAATGGCTCGAACGCAGAAATGCACTTGAAAACAGAGCCGATTAATAAATAAAGGAGGGTTCAATATGGCTTTTTTACCGATGAACGCAAAAGAAATGCGTGATCGAGGTTGGAATGAAGTCGATTTTGTATATGTTTGCGGTGACAGCTATGTTGACCATCCGTCATTCGGTGCGGCAATAATCACGAGAGTTCTTGAGGATTGCGGTTACAAAACAGCATTCCTTGCACAACCTAATTGGAAAAACGATGATGATTTTACACAGTTCGGAAAACCAAGGCTCGGTTTTATGGTGTCAGCAGGCAACATTGACAGTATGGTTGCCCACTACACGGTTGCAAAGCGTAAAAGACATGATGATGCCTATACGGCAGGCGGTAAAAACGGCAGGCGTCCCGACAGAGCCGTCACCGTTTACTGCAACATAATCAGAAAGCTATATCCCGATTCTCCCATTATAATCGGAGGTCTTGAGGCATCACTCAGAAGATTTGCTCATTATGATTATTGGAAAAACGAGGTAATGCCCTCAATTATTTTCGACAGCAAGGCAGATTTGCTTGTGTACGGAATGGGCGAGCTACAGACAATTGAAATTGCAAAAAGACTTTCCGAGGGCTATCCTGTTGAATCGCTTTACGACATCAGAGGTGTTTGCTATAAAATTCGTACAGACGATTATGTGCCAAAGTCGGTTGTCGAACTTCCAAGCTATGAGCGTGTAAAAGAGGACAAGCGTGACTATGCAATAGCATCACGCAGGGAGCTTGAGGAGGCTGATGCAGTAAGGGGCAAAACCCTCATTCAAAGGCACGGAAAGTATATTCTTGTGCAGAATCCTCCGATGCAGCCCCTTGACACAAAACAGCTTGATTATGTCTATTCTCTGCCGTATGAGCGTTGGTATCCAAAGTGTTATGAAAGTCTCGGCGGCGTACCCGGTATCAACGAGGTACTGTTTTCAATCACACACAACCGTGGTTGTTTCGGTGCTTGTAATTTCTGCTCACTTGCTTTTCATCAGGGCAGAGCGGTAACCGTCAGAAGTGAAAAGAGTATTATTGAGGAGGCTGAAAGTTTTCTTGATAATCCACGATTCAAGGGTTACATAAGCGATGTCGGAGGACCTACCGCAAACTTCAGACTTCCGTCATGTGAAAAGCAGAAAAAGCTTGGACTTTGTAAAAACAGAAGATGTCTTGCACCGACACCTTGCCCGAATATGCAGGTGTCACACACGGAATATCTTGATATTCTGCGAAAGCTGAGAAATATAAAAGGCATTAAAAAGGTGTTTATCCGCAGCGGAATCCGTTTTGATTATCTTATTGAAGATGAAAATGACGAATTTTTCCGTGAACTCGTAAAGTATCACATCAGCGGTCAGCTGAGAGTTGCCCCTGAGCATTGTTCGGCGGCGGTTCTTGACAAAATGGGCAAGCCGCATATTGAAAGCTACAAGCGTTTTTGTAAGATGTTCTACGATTTTACGGGCAAGGAAAATAAAGACCAGTATGTCGTGCCGTATCTGATGAGCTCACACCCAGGTTCAACACTTTCGGATGCCGTAGAACTTGCACTTTTCTGCAAGCATGAAAACATTCACCCAAAACAGGTTCAGGACTTCTATCCGACTCCGGGTACAATTTCAACGAGTATGTTCTATACGGAGCTTGATCCGTACACTCTCAAAGAGGTTTATGTTCCGAAGTCTGAAAATGAAAAGGCAATGCAAAGGGCGTTGCTGCAGTATTTCATTCCCGAAAACAAACCGCTTGTAATCAAAGCACTCATCAAAGCCGGCAGACGTGATTTAATCGGTAACGATAAAAAATGTCTTGTAACTCCGATGGCTGGACAAACACAGGGCGGTTATTCAAAACAGAACAACAACCGCAATTCGCAGAATCAGAAGGGAAGAGGCAAAAACGGCAAAGATAAGTTCGCAAAGTACAGACGAAAAAACAAAAAGAAATAAAATCTTTTTCATACTGAAAATATCGGTATGCGTACTTTTCATTGCCTGTGTACTGCTTGTTTCATTCGGAAAACCTCTCGGAATTCCCGATTGGAACGATGTCTATACATTTTTCGGAATTTCAGCAGATATGGAGTCCGATTTTTCTGTTTCGTTTATCAATGTCGGTTCGGCTGATTGTACGCTGATTAAATGCGGAGATAAAGGCGTGCTGATTGACGGAGGAACAAATCTTGTGACCGATAAAATTACTGCCTATCTCAAACGCAGTTCGGTAACTCATCTTGATGCCGTAATAGTGTCACACCCCGATAGCGACCACATCGGTTCGTTGCCCGATATCATAGATGAATTCGGTACGGATGTTGTTTATTTCGGAAAATATTCCGACAACCACAAAACCCCCGAATACGAAAAGTTTGTTAATTCTATAAAAGAAAATAATATAAAAACCATAATTCCCGTTTCAGACAAACCCATTGAAATTGGAAATATGACCTTTAAATTTTATCAACCCGAAAAGGACTTCGGCAACACAAACGATAATTCGCTTGTAACAATGCTTGAATATGACGAAAAGCGATTTCTCTTTACAGGCGACATTTCGTCAAAAAGGGAAGAATCAATGGTTAATTCCGATAAAGAATTAAAATGCGATGTTCTCAAGGTTGCACACCACGGCAGTAAGTATTCTTCAAGTGAAGATTTTCTTGCAAAGGCAAGCCCCGAAACCGCTGTAATAAGCGTTTCGGCTGATGATACGGCACTTCCCGATTACTATATAACAGCCTTGCTTAACAGCGTGTGCAAAAATGTTTATCGGACAGACAGCGATAAAACCGTTATGATAACAGTCGAAAACGGCGAGATTTGCACCAAAACTCATGCCTGAAAGGTTGACTATAAATTAAATAATGTTATAATATTATTGTTTAACTGACAAAAATCGAAAGGAATTTTTAAATATGGGAGTATATGAAGAACTCGTAGCCAGAGGACTTATCGCTCAGGTTACGGACGAAGAAGAAATCAGAGAGCTTGTAAACAGCGGTAAAGCCACATTCTATATCGGCTTTGATCCGACAGCCGACAGTCTCCATGTAGGTCACTTTATGGCTCTTTGCCTTATGAAAAGACTTCAGATGGCAGGCAACAAGCCAATTGCACTCGTAGGCGGCGGCACAGGTATGATCGGTGATCCGTCAGGCAGAACAGATATGCGTCAGATGATGACAAAGGAAACAATTCAGCACAATGTTGATTGCTTCAAAAAGCAGATGAGCCGTTTTATCGACTTTTCTGAGGGCAAGGCTCTTCTTGTAAATAACGCAGACTGGCTTCTTGACCTTAACTATGTTGAGCTTCTCCGTGATGTAGGCGCTTGTTTCAGCGTTAATAATATGCTTCGTGCAGAGTGCTACAAGCAGAGAATGGAAAAGGGACTCAGCTTCCTTGAATTTAACTATATGATTATGCAGTCATACGACTTCTATGCTCTCTATCAGAAGTACGGCTGTAATATGCAGTTCGGCGGTGATGACCAGTGGAGCAATATGCTCGGCGGTACAGAGCTTATCAGAAGAAAGCTCGGCAAAAACGCATACGCAATGACAATCAACCTTCTCCTCAACTCAGAGGGTAAGAAAATGGGTAAAACCCAGTCGGGTGCAGTATGGCTTTCAGCCGAAAAGACAAGCCCCTACGATTTCTATCAGTATTGGAGAAATGTTGATGACGGCGATGTAATCAAGTGCCTTAAAATGCTCACATTCCTTTCGCTTGAAGAAATTGATGAGCTTGCAAAGCTTGAGGGCAGTGAAATCAACAAAGCAAAAGAAATTCTTGCTCATGAGCTTACAGAGCTTGTTCACGGCAAAGAGGAGGCTGACAAGGCTCAGGAGGCCGCAAGAGCAATCTTCAGCAACAAGACAAATACTGACAATATGCCTTCAACAACTCTTACAGAGGCTGATTTTGCAGACGGCGAAATCGGAATTCTTGACCTCATGAAGAAGTGCGGACTCATTCCTTCAAACGGTGAGGGCAGAAGACTTATTCAGCAGGGCGGTGTTTCTGTTGACGATGAAAAGGTAACAGATGTTTACGCAAAGGTTGCAAAGTCTGATTTTGAAAAAGGCTATGTTGTAATCAAAAAGGGTAAAAAGGTTTACCATAAGGCAATTCTTGGCTGATTTTGAAAATTAAATAAAGGGGATTAGGGCAAAATGAAAAAGTTTTTTTCGGAGTTTAAGGAATTCATAATGCGTGGAAATGTGCTTGATCTCGCAGTCGGCGTTATCATCGGTGCGGCTTTTCAGGCAATCGTAACTTCTCTCACAAGCGATATCATTTCGCCGATTCTCGGTATTTTCGGCGGTGTCAACTTTGACCAGTTTCAGGTTACAATCAACGGCGCAACAATTATGTATGGTAAGTTTATCACAGCGGTAATCAACTTCCTGATTATGGCTTTCGTAATCTTCCTTATCGTAAAGCTTGTCAACAAGGTTATGTCACTCGGCAAAAAAACTGAACCCGAAGAAGCTCCCACAACAAAAAAATGTCCGTTCTGTTTCTGTGATATTGATATCAAAGCTACAAAATGTCCCCATTGCACAGGCGATATCATCGACCTTACAGAAAAAACAGACAACAAAAAATAATATCGCTGTTACATAAACAGATATTACACAACTTAACAACCAACAAAAAGCCACAGTAGAAAGTTAAAATCTACTGTGGCTTTTTAAATTGAAAATTATGATTGAGCGTAACATTGTTACCGTCTGCACAATTATATATTAAAACACCAAAAACAAAAATACTATTCCGCAGAGGATTGCTATTGCTGCGCCGACTATGACATCACGCACATAATGCACTCCTGCGCACACTCTTGACACGGAAATCATAACCGCAATGAAGAGGTATGCAATCCCTGCCCACACATTGAACCGCAAAATTGCCATTGCAATGATGAATGCGCTTGCGGTGTGGCGGCTCGGCATACTGTCGGGCTTGCTGTTCTTTGCAAAAACAGGCGCAACTCCGTACCGCACATACGGGCGTTCTTCTTTTATGATAATTCGCAGAAGTGTTATTCCCAAAAACACCCCCGCAGGCACAGTCAGCGACTTTAAAAACAAATCTTTTTGCCACAAAAATGTATATACAAGCAAAATCGGATAGCTTGCAAATACTGTCAGCGGAAAAATTTTATATACGAATTTCAACACATTTTTTGCGGATTTGTTATTCTTGAAGAAATCGGTCAGTTTAATATATTGTTTACGGCTAATTTTCTACATCTCCCGGAGCTTTTTACACTCCGATTTTAACATAACAGTTACACTATTTCAACATTATATTTATCAAACCAGTAGTCAAGTTCGATTATATACGCAAGAATCTGCGGTGCTTTCATCAGTTGACCGTACCACGGATTTGTGATTTTATCGGGATTTTCAATGATATCTTCAATCCCTTTTCGGTCAAGCAGTTCGTTTAGAATTGAACGCTTTTTAAGAATTTTTCTAACCCGTTTTACACACTCATTGAAGTAAATCGGATTGTGCGTTTTCGGGTACGGGCTTTTCTTTCGCCAGCAAATTTCTTCGGGCAGAATATCCTCAAAAGCCTTTCGCACAATTCCCTTTTCGCGGTTGCCCCATGCCTTTAATTCCCACGGCATATTGTACGCATATTCAACAAGTCTGTAATCGCAGAACGGCACTCTCACCTCAAGTCCGCTGAACATTGAGCATCTGTCTTTTCGCTCAAGCAGACATTGCATAAACCAGTAAAAATTCAGGTAGAACATCTCTCGCATTCGCCTGTCAAGGTCGGTGTCACTTTTAAGCTTTGGGGCAAGGCTGATTGTGTCAAGATACCTTTGTCTGACATACTCTTCGCCGTTTTTCAGCACACCGTCCTTGAGAATGCTCCTGCGAATATCCTGACTTTTTGACCACGGAAAACAATCCTCAAAAAGTATTTCATGGTTGTGATACCACGGATATCCGCCGAAAAGTTCATCGGCACATTCTCCCGAAAGTGCAACGGTGTAGTTTTGCTTGATTTCTTTGCAGAAGAGCAAAAGTGACGAGTCAACATCGACATACCCCGGCAAATCCCTTGCCTGAACACTTTCATAAAGTGCGTCGCACACAAGCGTGTTGTCAAGGACAATTTCCCTGTGCTTTGTGTCGGCATTTTTTGACATCATCGAAATAAATTCGTAGTCGGGAGTAGGCTGAAAATTGCTCTTCTGAAAATATTTTTCGTTGTCACGGTATTCAACCGAGTAGGTGTTGATTTTGCCGAGTTTATGCTCCTTGTTGTACATTGATGCGGTCTTGACAATTATACTGCTGTCAAGCCCTCCCGAAAGGAAAAAGCACAGCGGAACATCACTCACAAGCTGTCGCTGAATTGCATCAGTCAGCAGATATCTCGTCTTTTCAATGGTAGTTACTTCATTGTCTGTATGCTCTTTTGCCTCAACGGTGTAGTATTTTTTTCGGCGAAACTTTGAGTGCCTATACATTGCACATTCGCCCGGATTAAGTTCAAATACTCCCTTGAAAACTCCGAACGAAGGCGTTCTTGCAGGCCCTAAAAAGAAAATTTCATTGAGCCCCTGTTCGTCAATTTGAGGCTTTACAATCTTGCTTGCAAGCAATGCTTTTATTTCTGACGCAAACAGCAAGCCACCGTTGTATTCGTAGTAAAACAGCGGCTTAACGCCGATTCTGTCCCTGCACAAAAACAGCGATTTGTCGCTTGTGTTGTAGATTGCAAAGGCGAAAATTCCGTTCAGCTTTTTGCAGCAGTCAACACCGTATTTAATGTACGATTTCAGCACAACCTCCGTGTCGCTGTGACCTCTGAAATGAAAACCCGATGCTTTCAGCTCCTCACGAAGCTCGGCTGTGTTGTAGAGTTCGCCGTTATAGACAATGACATAGGTCGTGTCCTTGTGACGAACCGACATCGGTTGTTTGCCGTTTTCACGGTCAATTACAACAAGCCGCCTGTGCATAAGCGCCGCCCCTCGGTTAATGTACAAACCGTTTTCGTCAGGACCTCGCCTGTCAAGTGTTTCAGACATTCTGTTGAGCAAATCAATTCTTTCGCTCATATCCTGTGAGTGGTCAATCCATCCTGCTATTCCGCACATAAAGTAACCTCCGTCAATTTTGTTTGTAATTTTTGAGTGAATATAAAAAGCATAAAGCGGTAAAAAGCAAAGCCGCTCCCGAAAGGACAGTTCCTCCGAAAAAACTGAAATTCTCAACCGTTGATGTTGAAAAAACATCGGTTGTGACGGAGAAAAGTTTTATTCCTAAATGCGTAAGCAATGCGGTGATAAATCCTTGCAAAATTCTGCAAAAGAAAAATAATATTTTATTTACCTTAATATTTCCAAGTGCCGAGAAAATCTGAAAATGTACGCAAAGTCCGCCGAATCCTGCCGAAAATGCAACAACCTCAATCGGCAAATCTTTCGATACCGCAGTAACAGCATTGCAAACTTCCGTGAGTATCAAAAATGGTTTTTGAATATTTTCATCCGTAATGTGTGAGCAGAAAATCTCAGTAAATGCCGAAAACAGCACCACAAATGCACAGATTGCAAACATTCCCCTTGCACCGTCAAGAACAGACTTTACAAGTGCGTCGCCTTTTTGCGGAGTGTTTATTAATGTTTCTGAATTGGAATTATCATCAGCTTTATTTATGTAAACGAATTTTAAAGAAAATCCAAGTATAAAAACCGAGATGCATTGGGCGGCAAATATAATAAACCCGACTTCAATGCTCGAATAAAGCTGTGCACCGATAAAATTCACAAGAAACCCCGGTCCCGAACACACTAAAAACAGACCTGCCCGTTTACACTCACTTTCACTTGCCGCACCTTTTTTATAAAGCGAATTTACCGTCTTTGCACCAACGGGATAACCTCCGACAAGCGAGAGAATTATTGCCGACGCAAAGCAACCGTTAAGTCCGAAAAGCGGTTTTGTCAGCCATGAAAGATGTCTGCCGATTTTTTCTGCAAGACCGCTATCTGTAATATATGAGGCAAGCACCATGAAAGGGAAAAGTGACGGTACAAGCGTTGAAAGGCACAAGCCTATGCCGTTTTCAGCTCCCTTTGAACATTCTTTTGAAAACAAAAGAGCCGTAATGCATAAAAGGAAAATTCCGATTGCTTTAAAAATATTCACCGCCTTTACGGCACTTTTACTCAGGAACATATTAATCACCAATTAATATATATGACGGCAGTTGCATAAAAATAAATGAGAAACGAAAACAGGGGAGATTTTTTTGCCAAAGAAGAAACGAATTGCCGATAAAAACGAAAGATTGCCTTCTCCGATGTTTGATATGGGAACAATGCCGTATATAGAGATGCTCGGAAACCGCAGAATAACCGTTGAGGGTTCAACGGGAATTTTGCTCTATGACAGCGAAAGCATAAAAATTAATACCTGCAAAACCGTAATTTCATTTTGTGGGAGAGGAATGACATTGAAGTGCATTTCAAGCTCCTGCGTTGAAATTGAAGGCTTTGTAACCGACATCAACTTTCTTTCGTGAGGTGAAACTATGCTCCTTAAAATAATACGCTTTCTCAGAGGAAGTGTGGACTTTACCGCAAGCGGAAAATTTCCCGAAAGATTTATGAATATAACCGCAAAAAACGGTGTAAATCTCTGGAATCCCGTTCCGAAAAAGAACGCAATATCAGCCTCAATGTACCTTTCCGACTACAAAAAAATCAGAATTCTTGCACGCAAATCAAGGGTTAAAACAAGAATAACAGCCAAACACGGACTGCCGTTTATTATTAACCGCTATAAGAAGAGAACAGGACTTTTTGCAGGTGCGGTATGCGGAATTATTCTCTGTATTTTTCTTTCAAATTTTATCTGGTCGGTAAAAATTTCGGGTACAGAGGAAATCAGCAATACATATCTTGAATCGTTACTTGATGATAACGGGATTTCTGTCGGTGTGTGGAAAAACAATCTCGATACAGATCAGATAGAACGCAATATTCAGCTGAAATGTGACGATATCCGCTGGATGAGCATAAACATAACGGGCAGTCTTGTCACGGTTGAAGTTAAGGAAACCTACAAAAAGCCGAAGCTTGACACCTCAAAAAAGCCCTGCAATGTAAAAGCGGTTAAGGACGGAGTCATAACACGGATTCAGGCATACAACGGCAGACCTGTTGTTACAAAGGGCAGCGGAGTTGTGAACGGTCAGATTCTTGTCAGCGGTCTTGACGAAACCAAACAGGGCGATATGCGTTACTTGAGAGCAAACGCAAAGGTTTATGCCGATATTACCGAACAGCAAACGCTTTCAATTCCGAAAAAAGTAACCTACAGTTACGCTGACGAAAATTATGTTGACAGAAAAAATTTCAGATTTTTATGGCTTGATTTTCCCTGTAACCTTGCCTTTGAAAACTACGACAATTTTGTAAGCACAGTTCACGGAGAAAATCTCTTTATAAATGATGTTGTTCTGCCGGTAGGACTTAAAATCAGAACCGACCGTGAACTTGTAACAACCGAAAACTCTGTAAGTAAAAACAAGGCTGAGGAGATTGCAAAGGCTGATTGTATTCTCTATGAGATTTTTGCAAAGAATAAAAGCAAGGTTATTTCAAAACAAATTTCCGTTGAAGAAAATAAAGACGGCTACAGGGTGACAACAGATTATATTTTTAACGAAAATATTGCAGATCAGGTTGATTTTGATGTGACAGAATAGAAAAGTTGTGTTATAATCAATTTGTATGTTTTGCTTTGAACGACTGAAATTTTGCAATCGGACACAAACGGAGGGATAACTATGAGAATTTTATGTATAGGTGATGTTGTAGGCAGTATCGGTTGTGAATTTCTTCGCAACAATCTTCCCACGCTCAAAAAGGTGAAAGGCGTTGATTTTGTAATCTGCAACGGTGAAAATTCCGCTGACGGCAACGGACTGACTCCCGTGTCTGCAAAGCATCTTTTTGACAGCGGAGTTGACGCAATTACACTCGGCAACCATTCTTTCCGCAGAAAAGAAGTCTATGACTGCCTTGACTCAAATCCCTTCATTGTCAGACCCGCTAATTTTCCCGAAAATTCAACACCCGGCAAAGGTATAATTAATGTTGACACAGGGCGAAGAATTGTGTCGATTATAAATATTATGGGTAATTCCTATATGGATAACAACCTGAATTGCGCCTTTGAATGTGTAGATAAAATGATTAAACAGGCTGAAAGCAAAATCATAATTGTTGATTTTCACGCAGAGGCAACGGGTGAAAAAAGGGCAATGGGTTATTACCTTGACGGCAGAGTTTCCGCAATGTTCGGAACACACACCCATGTTCAGACCTCTGACGCACAGGTTCTTCCGAAGGGAACCGGCTACATAACCGACACGGGAATGACGGGCACAATCCATTCCGTTCTCGGTGTAAAGAGCGAAATCATAATTGCAAAGCTGAAAAATAAGCTTCCGCAGCGCTTTGACCTTGCAAGCGGAGAATGCAAAATGGAATGTACGCTTTTTGATGTTGATGACAAAAGCGGAAAGTGCGTTTCAGCCGAGTCAATGCGTATTGAATAACACAAATCAGCATAAAGTAAATTGTTTCCAATTGTCAAAAAATATGAAACAATCCCGATTAAGTCGGCTTTTTTTGCAGATAATTAGTGTATTATACTATTGCAAAAAACAAGCTGATAATGTATAATGTTATAATGTGAATTATTGTAAAACTGCGTTTGTCGGTGTAAAATCGGCTTGTGCAGTTGATTAAGAAATGTACATTAAAAGGATGTGCCTAAATGATAAACGGACAAATTCTCAAACAGGCTGTTATTTCCGGTGCGAATAATATTTCAAACCAAAAAAACAGTATAAATGATCTTAATATTTTCCCTGTACCCGATGGCGACACAGGTACAAATATGTCAATGACAGTCAATGCGGCTGTTGCAGCACTTGAAGATTTTGACGGTACCTGTGCAGGTGATGCCGCAGGTATCACAGCGTCTGCAATGCTCCGTGGAGCAAGAGGCAATTCGGGTGTTATCACTTCACTAATCTTCCGTGGCTTTGCCCAGGGACTTAAAGACATTGAAGAAGTTGACGGCAAAAATCTTGCCGCAGCACTCGGAATCGGTGTTGACGCCGCTTACAAGGCTGTTATGAAACCGACAGAGGGAACAATTCTCACGGTTGCAAGAATGGCTTATGAGGCAGGTATCGAAGCCGCTAAGTATGACAGAGATGTTGTGTCTGTATGGCAGACAATCGTTGACAAGGCTAACGAGGCGCTTGCAATCACTCCTCAGCTTTTGCCCGTGCTTAAAAAGGCAGGCGTTGTTGACGCAGGCGGTAAGGGCCTTTGCGTAATCTTTGAGGGTATGCTCTCTGTAATTAAGAACGGCATTATGATTGAAGCTGACGATGACACAGCTCCTGCAACCGTCAGCACATTTGAAAGTGCCGCCGCTGAATTTGACGATGACATCAGATTCACATATTGCACAGAGTTCATCGTTGGCAGAAATGCCGAGATTGAAACCGAAATCGGCGAGCTTCGCAGTTATCTTGAATCAATCGGTGATTGCGTAGTTGTTGTAAATGATGATGAGATTATCAAGGTTCATGTTCATACGGAACAGCCGGGCAATGCTCTTTCAAAAGGACTTGAGTTCGGTCAGCTTCTCACGGTTAAGGTTGAGAATATGAAGGAACAGCACAAGAATGTCAAGTCAACAAAGAAAAAGGCTGAAAAGGAAAAGTTTGTTCCCGCAGAACCTGAAAACGATTTCGGCTTTGTTGCAGTTGCCGCAGGTAACGGTCTTAAAGACCTCTTTAAAGACCTCGGTTGTGACAATGTTGTTTCGGGCGGTCAGAGTATGAACCCGAGTACAGACGATATCTATGAGGCAATTATGGCAACTCCTGCCAAGAATGTTCTTGTTCTTCCAAACAATAAAAACATCATTCTTGCCGCAGAGCAGACAATCCCGATGGTAAAAGACAGAAATGTCATCATTGTTCCGACAAGAACAATTCCGCAGGGTATGACGGCAATGCTCAACTTTGATCCCGAGATTTCTGCCGAAAGCAACGCACAGCTTATGACGGACGCACTTGCGTCTGTGGGCACAGGTCTTGTAACCTTTGCCGCAAGAAGCAGTGAATTTGGTGGTAAGAAAATCAAAGAGGGCGACATTATCGCCCTTGAAAACGGCAGGCTTACAATCACAGAAAAGAGCACAGTTAAGGCTCTTGTCAAGCTTGCAAAGGATATGGTCAGCCGTGACACTTCATTCATTACTCTTATCTACGGTGAGGATGTAAGTGAGGAAGAGGCAGAAAAGGCATACGGAGAGCTTCGTGAAAAGTTCGGTTCAAGAACCGATATTACTCTTGTAAAGGGCGACCAGCCTGTTTACTACTTTATTCTCAGCGTAGAATAAGCATTTAAATCGGATTTTTTCAGGGAGCATAATTTTTACGGTTATGCTCCCGTTTTGTATAACGGAGGTGCGGTATGACATCACTTTATAAAACTCCCGTTACAAATTTGAACGGAATAGGTGAAAAGCGTGCCGCACTTTTTGCTAGACTCGGAATTAAAAGCGTTGGAGATTTGATTAATTTCTATCCACGCACATACGAGGATTGGAGCAACATCAAGCATATTGACGAGCTTGAATACGGTGAAACCGTCTGCATAAAGGCTGTTGTCGCAACATCTGTAAACGATACCCGAATAAGCGGCGGAAGAATTATTTCCAAAACCGCAGTCTATGATGAAACGGGTTCAATTCAGCTTGTGTTTTTTAACAATAAATACATCAGCTCAATGCTCAGACAGGGCGGAGAATATTTCTTTTACGGAAAAATCTCATCCGACAGCTACGGAATGCAGATTGTATCTCCGACTTTTGCTCCTGCTGTCAAGGGAACACAAATCCGTCCGATTTACAGACAAACGGCAGGACTTCCGAGTAAATCGGTTGAATCAGCCGTACGACAGGCACTTTCAATGCTGCCGTCAAAAATTAAGGATCCTTTGCCCGATGCCATAAGAGAAAGATTTGACCTTTGCTCACTCAGACAGGCGTTGTTTGACATTCACTTTCCGAAGAACCGCCAACAGCTTGAAAAAGCCCGAAAAAGGCTTGTTACCGAAGAGCTTGTTGTGCTGAACCTCGGAATGAGAAATCTGCGTGACCACAGCAGAGGAGTAACCTCTCTTGAAATCACAAAGGATTATTCAAAAGAATTTGAATCGCTTTTGCCGTTCACAATGACAAATGCCCAAAAACGGGCGGTGTCGGACTGCATAAACGATATAATCAACAAATCATCTCCGCTGAACCGACTTGTTCAGGGCGATGTAGGTTCGGGCAAAACGGCTGTGGCAGCCTCGGTCTGCTACACGGTTGCCAAAAACGGATTTCAGACCGCATTTATGGCGCCGACTGAAATCCTTGCCCGACAACATTACAAAACATTTCAAAAGCTTTTTGAAAATACGGATATCAAGGTTGGTCTGCTGACAGGCACACTCAGGGAATCCGAAAAAAAACAAATCAGAAAATCACTTGCAGACGGTTCGATTGATATGGTAATCGGAACACACGCTCTCATTACCGATAAAACCGAGTTTAAAAATCTTGCACTTGCCGTAACCGACGAACAGCACAGATTCGGCGTTGCACAAAGAGCAAAGCTTCTCGGCAAGGGCAACAATCCGCATCTGCTTGTTATGAGTGCCACCCCGATTCCGAGAACACTCGGACTTATCATTTTCGGCGACCTCGACATTTCAATAATTGACGAACTTCCGCCGTCAAGAAAACCCGTGAAAACCGTGTTGCGAACTTCTGCAATGCGTGGCGGAGTGTATGACTTTATCCGCAGTGAAGTAAAACACGGCAGACAGGCGTATATAGTTTGTCCCCTTGTTGAAGAAGGCGAGCTTGACGATGTTGCGTCAGCCGAAGAATATGCCGCAGATTTGATGTTGCGGGAATTTCCTGACATAGCAGTCGGCATAGTTCACGGACAGATGAAGTCTGATGAAAAAGACGAGGTTATGCGTAAGTTTGTCGATAATGAGTATTCCGTTCTTGTTGCCACAACGGTAATAGAAGTCGGCGTTGATGTTCCGAATGCTACGGTTATTGTGATTGAAAATGCCGAAAGATTCGGACTTTCACAGCTTCATCAGCTGAGGGGAAGGGTTGGCAGAGGCAGTTCGCAGTCCTATTGTATTCTCATCAGCGACAAGGGCAGTAAGACAACAAGAGAACGGCTTGAGGTCATGTGTTCAACGAACAACGGTTTTGTCATTGCCGATGAAGATTTGAAAATGAGAGGACCCGGCGACTTTTTCGGTCACAGACAGCACGGACTTCCGCAGATGTCAATTGCCGATTTTGCCGACACAAAAAGCCTTGAACTTTCTCAAAAAATTGCAGACTGCATAATGGACTGTTACGGCGATATCCGAAACGATGAAATACGATTGTTAAAAGCAGAGGTAGACCGCCTGTTTGAGCGTGGCGGACAAAATGCTTTAAACTGAAAAACTATAAATGGGAGAATTAAGTAAATGAGAAAAACCATAACCAAAACACTTTCACTTCTCTGTATGCTTTGCATCATTATCTGTTCCGCTTTCACATCGGCAGGTGCTGCGTCCTATCCTAATGATGTAAAAACCGAGTCGGACTCAATCCTTCTTGTAAATATGGATTCAGGTCAGACCGTGTATGAAAAAGACGCCGACTCAAAGCGTTACCCTGCGTCAACAACAAAGATTATGACCTACATAATTGCGGTTGAAAACATTGCCGATCTTGATAATACAAAAATTCCGATTAAGCAGTCGGTTCTTGATGTTCTCAAAAACACAGGCAGTTCCCTTGCGAATGTTGAAAATCATGTCGGCAAGAGTATGACTGCAATCGATTTGCTTTACAGCATGATGGTTCCCTCGGGTAATGATGCCGCAATGGTTCTTGCCGATTATATCGGTGAAGGCAATGTTGATAACTTTGTCAAGCTGATGAATGAAAAAGCAAAGGAGCTTGGTTGCGAAAACACTCATTTTGCAAATCCTGACGGACTTCACGATCCCGACCACTACACAACCGCCCGTGATATGTACAAAATCACAACCTATGCGCTCACTCTTCCTCGCTTTGAAGAAATCACAAATACCTGTACATACACTTGTGACGGTGACGATACAGCCCTTGTAACAACCAACTACCTCATTGATGCCAACCGTGGCGGTGAGTATTACTATATGTACGCAAAGGGCATCAAAACGGGTACGACTAATGAGGCAGGCAGATGTCTTGTAACGACAGCGTCGGCAGACGGCTATTCATATATGGCAATTCTCCTTCACGCACCGTATGAGGAAGGTGTGACCGAGGACTACGCAACAATGACCGATGCGGCAGACCTTTTCCGCTGGGCGTTGACAAGTCTTGAAATGAACACGGTAGCCACCTCGTCAAAACCGCTTTGCGAAGTAAAGGTTAACCTTGCATGGGGCAAAAACAGTACATTACTTTATCCCGAAACCGACCTCAGTGCAATTGTTCCGAAAGACTGCACAGATGAGAATATAATTATTGAACAGGATATTCCCGAAAGCGTTGACGCCCCGCTTGACAAAGGCTCGGTAGTCGGCAAGGCAACAATCTATTACAAAGCAGATGCAAACAGCGAAAAGCAGAAGCTTGCCGAGGTTAATGTTGTTGCAGGCGAAAAGATTGAACGCAGCGGAATTCTCTATGTGTTCAACATCATCGGCACAGTATTTCAGTCCTATTGGTTTATCGTGATTATCGCTCTTATCATTCTCGTTCTTATCATTTACCTTATTATTTCAAAAATTCACGGTAAGCGTAAAAGAAAGAAGAGAAATGTTAAGCATTACCGCAATCTCTGATGCAATAAAAGTGTAATTAAATTGTAAATTTTCTATACTTGAAATTTGAAAACGGTATGTTATAATTATTTTAGGGAATAATTATTCGGAGGTTTTCATATGAAGTGTCCATATTGCAGTTATGAAGAAAGCAAGGTTATCGACTCTCGTTCTGCCGATGACGGCGAAAGAATCCGCAGAAGAAGAGAGTGCCTGAGATGCGGCAAACGCTTTACCACACATGAGGTGATTGAAACTGTTCCGATAATTGTCGTTAAGCGTGACAAATCCCGTGAGGTTTTTGACCGCAACAAGCTTACAGGCGGAATTCTCCGTGCCTGTGAGAAGCGTCCCGTTTCAATTGAACAGATTGAAAATATGGTCAATGATATTGAGGCTCAGCTTCAGTCAAGCCTTGACCGTGAAATCACTTCAAAGCAAATCGGTGAGCTTGCAATGGATCAGCTCAAGAATATTGACGAGGTTTCATATGTACGTTTTGCGTCTGTTTATCGCCAGTTCAAGGATATTAACACCTTTATGGACGAACTCAATAAGCTTCTTACTGAAAAGAAATAGTTTCTTATAAAGAATAATTCCGATACTGTACAGCCTTTCTCGGTTGTACAGTATTTTTTTTGCGATGTACCGCAACTCTCCGTTCGTGCAGATAGTTTGCAATATCAAAAACATACTATGCCCGAGCGTAAGTATAGCGATTGCTTTTGCAATTTTAAATAGAGGAGTTCATCGGATGCCCACAAGTAACAGCAGAATATTTAAGCTAAGAGTGTTGTACGGAAAGCAACCTATGCAGTTAATTAAAAATTATACGAAAAAATCAAAAATGCCTCTTGACTTAAAGTCAACTTTAGGGTGTAATATATTCCTGTAAAGTAAAAAACAAAATGAAAAATAGTAAAAATTCTGAAACAAAGGAGATTTACAATGGCAAAGTTAATTGCATTTTATTCACGAGCAGATGAAAATTATTTCGGCGGTCAGTACCGCTATGTAAAAGTCGGCAACACCGAAAAGGTTGCAAAAATGATTTCAGACCTCACAGGAGCCGATATGTTTAAAATTGAGCAGAAAGTTCCGTATTCCGCAAACTACAAGGAATGTGTTGCTCAGTCGGTTAAAGACCTTAAATCAAAGGCAAGACCCGAACTTGTTTCATTGCCGAATCTTGACGATTACGATGAAATTTATCTCGGCTATCCAAACTACTGCGGAACAATGCCTATGGCGGTTTATACTTTCCTTGAAGCATTTGATTTTACGGGCAAAACAATTCATCCGTTCTGCACTCACGAGGGAAGCGGACTTTCAAACACAGTCAATGATATTAAAAATACTGCCAAAGGTGCAACCGTAACAAACGGACTTCCCTTGTTCGGAAGTGATGCCGATAAGGCAGAAGGCATTGTTAATGATTGGATTAAAAAATTTAATTACACAAGGAGATAATATTATGAAAATTGCAGACAAGGATGAATTTGAAAAGCATAATGTATTCGGCACAGGCACTCCCAACACAGCTTATGCAAAGTATTTTATCGGAGAGTCATACCTAAATCCACTCACAAAGCCCGAGGACGGACTTCACCTTTTAAATGTAACATTTGAACCTGGTTGCCGTAACAACTGGCACATTCACCACGCAAAGAGCGGCGGCGGTCAGCTCCTCATCTGCACAGCAGGTGAGGGTTGGTATCAGGAAGAGGGCAAAGAGCCTGTAAGCCTTACACCGGGTAAGGTAATCGTAATTCCGGCCGAGGTTAAGCATTGGCACGGTGCTAAAAAGGACAGCTGGTTCTCACACATCGCAACCGAAATGCCGGGCGAAGAATGTTCAAACGAGTGGTGTGAACCCGTAACCGATGAAGAATATAATAAACTCGGTTAATCGAAAGGCGGCTTCTGAATATGAAAAAAGTTATCGTTTATTATTCCTATCGTGGCAACACAAAAAGCATTGCCGAGATGATTCAGAAAAGCACGGATGCTGACATTGCAAGAATCGAAACTGTTGTTCCGTATGACGGCGACTACAACTCGGTTGTAAATCAAGGACAGGATGAAGTGAACAGCGGATATTGTCCCGAAATAAAACCGCTTAATATTGACCTTAGCAAGTATGACGAGGTAATTCTCGGAACACCTGTTTGGTGGTACACTTTTGCCCCCGCAATGCACACATTTCTCAAGGAAAATGACCTTTCGGGCAAGACGGTTTATCCGTTTGCAACCAACGGCGGTTGGATTGGTCACACATTCAAAGATTTTGCAAATGCCTGCGGTACAGCCGATGTAAAGCAGGGAATGAATATCCGTTTTGATGAATCGGTTCTGCGTACACCAAAGTCTGAAATTCAAAAATGGATTGATTTAATTAAATAAGCCTTTCTGTAATGCGGTTCTACCGCAAAATAAAAAACTGTACAGCCGATTATGGTTGTACAGTTTTTTGTTTTATATGTTATTTTATCGGAATGTAACATTGTACGAATTTGCACAATTTGAGCCGTAGGGGATTGTTAATCCTACCCGATAAAGCCTTGAACGAACACAATAACAATCAGCACTGGAAGTGCGTATTTAAGGTACGGCTTCAGCACTTTTGAAAGTTTAAGACCTTTACCCGTGTTACATTCTTCAAAGTAATTGTCAAAGCCCCAGCCGAATTTTGTTGTGCAGAACAGGAGATAAACCATTGCGCCGATCGGAAGAAGAAGGTTGCTGACAACAAAGTCCTCAAGGTCAAGCACACCCTTGCCGAGAATGTTGAAGTCTTTCCAAATGTTGAATCCGAAAATACACGGCAGACACGCAAAGAACATAATAATTCCGTTGATTATTGACGCCTTTGTTCTGCTCATGCCGAATGTGTCGGTAAGAAAAGCAACAAGGTTTTCAAACACGGCAATAACCGTTGAAAAGCTTGCAAATGTCATAAACAGAAAGAAAAGCGTACCCCAAATCCGACCGCCCATCATATTTACGAAAACATTCGGAAGCGTCACAAAAATAAGGGCAGGTCCTTGGTCGGGCTGAACGCCAAATGAGAAGCAAGCAGGGAAGATGATAAGTCCGGCAACAATTGCAACAAAAGTGTCCAATGCACAAATCTGAACAGCCTCACC